>JAIESI010000239.1 GCA_019746135.1 Xanthobacteraceae bacterium | reverse complement strand
TCCCAATCTTGAATCACATCGTGACTCTTGGCGTCTACCTACTAACCTAGCGCCTATGACCCCGACCCTCCCCCTTTCAGGGGGAGGGAGTGCACCACCCGTGTCGCGCCCCATGCGATGACCCCGCCCCTCAGGGTGGCGGTGAACGAGCAGTGCTCTCTGCAATGGATAAAGGAGCGTGCAATGACCGCTGACATCATCAACGTCGACTACCGCGAAAAAATTCCGAACAACGTCAACCTCACCGAGGATCGCCGCGTGCTGAAGGCGCTCGAAGGCTGGCATCCGGGCTATATCGACTGGTGGCAGAACATGGGGCCGGAGGGCTTCCAGGAGTCGCTGGTGTACCTTCGCACCGCGGTGTCGGTCGACCCCAAGGGCTGGGCCAAGTTCGACTATGTGAAGATGCCGGAATACCGCTGGGGCATTCTCCTTGCTCCCCATGAAGAAGGCCGCAAGGTGCCGTTCGGCGCGCATCGGGGCGAGGACGCCTGGCAGGATGTGCCGGGCGAATACCGCGCCATGCTGCGCCGCCTCGTCGTCATCCAGGGCGACACCGAGCCCGCCTCCGTCGAGCAGCAGCGCCATCTCGGCAAGACCGCGCCGTCGCTCTACGACATGCGCAACCTGTTCCAGATCAACGTCGAGGAGGGCCGCCACCTCTGGGCGATGGTCTATCTCCTGCACAAGTATTTCGGCCGCGACGGCCGCGACGAGGCCGACGACATGCTGCGGAGGCGCTCCGGCAGCGCCGACGCGCCGCGCATGCTCGGCGCCTTCAACGAGGCGACGCCGGACTGGCTGTCGCTGTTCATGTTCACCTTCTTCACCGACCGCGACGGCAAGATGCAGCTCGAGTCGCTCGCGCAGTCGGGCTTCGATCCGCTGTCGCGCACCTGCCGCTTCATGCTGACCGAGGAGGCGCACCACATGTTCGTCGGCGAGACCGGCATCGGCCGCACCGTGCAGCGCACCTGCGAGGCGATGCAGGCCGCCGGCATCGAGGACCCGAACGAGATCGAGAAGGTCCGCAAGCTCGGCGTGATCGATCTGCCGACCATCCAGAAGAAGCTCAACCTGCACTACACGCTGTCGCTCGACCTGTTCGGCTCGGAGGTTTCGACCAACGCCGCCAACGCGTTCAACGCCGGCCTCAAGGGCCGCTTCCGCGAGACCGCGATCGAGGACGACCACAGGCTCGAGAACGACGTCTATCCGGTGCTGAAGCTCGTCAACGGCGAGATCAAGCTCGTCGACGAGCCGGCGCTGACCGCGCTCAACATGCGGCTGCGCGACGACTACACCAGCGATTGCGCCAAGGGCGTCGAGCGCTTCAACAAGCTCATCGAGAAGACCGGGGTGAGCTTCCGCCTCGCGCTGCCGCACGTCGCGTTCCACCGCGACATCGGCGAGTTCAAGGACGTGCATGCGACGCCCGCGGGCGTGCTGATCGACGACGCCACCTGGAGCAGGCAGAAGGACCAGTGGCTGCCGTCCGCGTCCGACGGCGATTTCATCGCCTCGCTGATGCAGCCGGTCGCCGAGCCCGGCAAGTTCGCCTCATGGATCGCGCCGCCGAAGGTCGGCATCGACAACCGGCCGGGCGACTTCGAATACGTGAAGATCGCGGCGTAGCGTGATCCGCTTTGAGACTGATGTCTCGACGCGGGCGGTGCTCTCCCTCCCCGCGAGGGAGGGTGGGCGCGAGCGATAGCGAGCGGCCGGGTGGGGAGAACGGGCCACACGCACGCTGATCGATCGTGGCACCTTCTCCCCACCCGGCCGCTTCGCGGCCACCCTGCCCTCGCGGGGAGGGAGGGGCACCGTTCGTGGTGCTTGAACCTGAAGCGATTAAACGCGGGCGGAATGAGCTCAGCGCTGCGCCGTCATCCACGGCGGCGGCAGCGTCGGATCGAACCGCCAGATCACCGACGCCGTCACGACGTGATCGGTGAAGCTCTTGGTCGGATCGTTCGAGTGATCGTAGATGTAGCGGTAGTCGAGCCGCAGGCCGGTCTGGTTGGCGAACAGGTTCGGAAACGTCAGCGACGCGCCCGGGCTCACGATCAGGTCGCTGCGCTTGTCGCCCGAGACGATATCGATGTCGTTGCGGTAGTCGCGCTGGCTGACCGCGACGTTGACGCCGAACGCCGCCCAGTCGGTGATGGGCCTGATCAGGTCGACACGGCCGCCGTACTCGAGATAGGCGCCCGGCTGCAATTCGGTGATGATCGGCGTGATGACCTGCGCGTTGCCGCCGATGTCGCTCCACACCACCCAGGGCGACACGATGGCGACCACGCCGCTGCTCAGCACGTTCGGCAGCGCCAGCCGGCCGCGCGCCTCGACGTAGAAGCCGTGCGAGGACGGGAAGAAGTCGTCATAGGAGCGATACGCGCCGCGCACCGTCACCGCGCGGAACATGTTGTCGGCGCTGCTCTCCCAGGTGCCGCTGGCCGCCACCTCGCTGTAGTAAAAGCGGTTGTCGAAATACGAAACGTTGCCGCCGATCGCCGGACGGAACGACCAGCCCGGCCAGGCGTCGAGCAACGGTCCGATATCGAGGCCGGCGATGCCGTAGTTCAGATCGCTTTCGCGCGCGTGGACGATGCCGCCGACCAGCGCATTGGTGCGCCAGCGCGTGCCGTTGATGTTGCGCTCGTCGAGCAGCGAGGCGGAGCCGATCCCCTGAAGCTCGGGGCGGCGCGGGCCGAGATAGTAGCTCGGGTTCGACTCGTACTGCGTGCCGAGCTGCACCGTCACCAGCGTGGTGTTGGGCTGCAAGGCGCGCCGCACGCGGGTCAGCCCCTTCAGCACCTCGGGATTGTTCGGGTCGAGCAGGATCAGCCGTTCGTAGGCGGCCAGCGCCCAGCGCAGGTATCCGCTGCGCTCGGCGACCAGCGCGAACCGCAGGTTCAATTCCGGATTGCTCGGTTGCTGCAGGATCTGCTGGTGCAGACGGTCGAGCTCATTGGCGCTCGCACGCGGTGCGAACGCCGTCATAAACACGCCGGCCGCAAGCAGGTAATAAGATACCGCAAGCGCGCGGCGAATGCGATAATGCCAATACCCCGACATCAATATTTCCGTTCACAATTCGCAAGGCGGACTAAAGCAAATCCTTAGCCCCGCAGCATCGGGAATCCGCCCACCATCAACATGCCCGGAATTCATTTGCGAGTCAGTGCGGCAAATGTGTAACGGTCTTGGCGTGTGATCCGTATTATGGTGTCGCAACCCAGGAACGAATTATGAAAATGCATTTTATCAGTCGTACGATCGGAGGATGCCTCGCCGCTGTTTGGCTCGTTGCGGGCGCGCAGGCCGCGCCCAAGGTCGGTGTTGCCGCCGCGGTGAAGAACAACGTCCAGCGCGTCACCGGATCGGGCGCGCAGCAGCTCAACGTGGGCGCAGACCTTTACACCAGCGAGCGCATCCGCACCGGCGAGGACAGCATCGCGCAGATCCTGCTGCTCGACAAAACGACTTTGACGGTCGGTCCGCGCGCCGAGCTGACGCTCGACAACTTCGTCTACAATCCGTCGCAGGGCGGCGCCGGCCGCGTGGTGCTCAACGCGGTGCAGGGCACGTTCCGCTTCATCAGCGGCTCGCAGAAGCCGAGCAGCTACACGATCAAGACGCCGGTCGGAAACCTCGGCGTCCGCGGCACCATCGTCGATCTCATCGTGCTGAACGGGCAGGTGACCGTGATTCTGGTGGAAGGCGCGCTGACGATGACCGTCAACGGCCGCACCTACACGCTGAACAAGCCGGGCACCGCCTACACCTTCACAGCCGGCGGCGGCGTGCAGGGGCCGTTCGCGTGGGACGGCACGATCCTCAACACCAGCGCGCAGGTGTCGTTCCCGCTCTACGGCTGGCACTTCCAGGGCGAGCCGCTCAACAACGGGCTGCCGAACGTCAACTTGGGCAACATCGATCAGCTGAACGGCATCATCCAGCGCGGGCTGACGCCTCCGCCGGCTACGCCCAGCAGCGGTGGCGGTGGTGGCGGCGGGTGCGGCCAGCTCTGCTGATCGCTCGAGGGCAAAGCCACTAATTCCGCCTCGTCGCCCGCTGGATTGCCTGCCACACCCGGTACGGCGTGCACGGCGTATCGACGTGGCGGATGCCGTAGACCGACAGCGCATCGACGATCGCGTTGACGCCGGCGGACAGCGAGCCGACCGTGCCGGCTTCGCCCGCACCCTTGACGCCGAGCGGGTTGGTCGGTGTCGGCACCGGATTGTCCTCGATCGTCACCGGGCAGAAGTCCCCGGCGCGCGGCATGGCGTAGTCCATGAACGAGCCTGACAGCACCTGGCCGCTCTGCGGGTCGTAGGCCTTGTCCTCCATCAGCACCTGGCCCATGCCCTGGGCGATGCCGCCCATGATCTGGCCCTTCACCAGCATCGGGTTGATCACCGTGCCGCAGTCGTCGACCACCCAGTAGCCGACCACCTTGGTGACGCCGGTCTCGGGATCGACCTCGACCTCGCAGACATGCGAGCCGTTCGGGAAGTTGCCGCTGCTCGCGTGATAGGTCGCGGTCTCGTAGAGGCCGGGCTCCATGCCCTTCGGCAGCTTGCCCAGGTCGAAGGCCGCCTTCGCCACGTCGTGAATGCCGATGCTGCGGTCGGTGCCGGCAATGGCAAAGCGGCCGTCCCTGAACTCCATGTCGGCGTCGGAGGCTTCCAGCATGTGCGCGGCGAGCTTCTTGCCCTTGGCGATCACCTTGTCGGCGACCATGACGATGGCGCCGCCGCTCATGGTGGTCGAGCGCGAGCCGCCGGTGCCCATGCCGAACGCGACCGCTTCGGTGTCGCCCTGGACGAACCTGATCTTCTCCGGATCGACGCCGAGGCGATCGACGAGGATCTGCGTCTGGATCGTCGCATGGCCCTGGCCGTGCGAGATCGAGCCGGTGACGAAGGTCATTCCACCCAACGGATCAAACCGGATTTCCGCGGTCTCGATGGTCGGGTCGGCGGCCTGCTCGATGGTGCAGGAGAGGCCGAGACCGCGCAGCATGCCGCGCTTCGCCGCCTCCTTGCGCCGCGCCTCGAAACCCTGCCAGTCGGCGAGCTTCATGGTGCGGTTCATGTTCTCCTCGAAGCGGCCGCTGTCGTAGGTGAACGTGAGCGGCGTCTTGTAGGGCATCGCCGACGGCGGAATGGTGTTGCGCCGGCGCAGCTCCGCCGGATCGATCTGCATCTCGTCTGAGGCGATGTCGATCAGCCGCTCGATCATATAGGAGGCTTCGGGACGGCCCGCGCCGCGATAGGGCGAGGTGCAGTGCGTGTTGGTGAGCATGCCCGAGATCGCCACGTGCAGCGCCGGCGTGGTGTAGACGCCGCAGACCGTGCCGATATTGACCACCGGCGGCATCGCGCCGCGGAACGACACGAACGCGCCGAGATTGCCGAAGCTCCGGATCCGCACCGCGAGGAATTTGCCGTCGCTGTCGAGTGCGAGCGCCGCGTCGACGATGTTGTCGCGGGCGTCGTCGTCGCTGACATGCGCCTCGTTGCGGGTGGCGAGCCACTTCACCGGCTTGCCGACGCGCTTCGCCGCCCACAGCATCAGGATGATCTCGGGATAGATCGAGCCGCGCAGCCCGTAGGAGCCGCCGATGTCGCCGGTGATCAGCCGGAGCTGGCTTTCGGGAATCCTGAACGTGGTCTCGGCGATGGCGTTGCGGAACAGCCACGGCCGCTGGAAGCCGCATTGCAGGGTGTAGCGGCCGGTGCCGGCGTCGTATTCGCCGGTGACGCCGCGCGGCTCGAGCGTGTTGGCGGTGACGCGGTTGATGACGAGCCGCTGCTCGACCACATGCGCCGCGCGGGCGAAGGCCTCGTCCACCGCGGCCTTGTCGCCGGCCTGGTAGAAATAGGCCTCGTTGTTGGGGCAGTCCGGGTAGAGCTGCGGCGCGCCAGGCTTGAAGGCCTCCTCGGCGTTCACGACGGCGGGGCGCGGCGCGTAGTCGACCTCGACCCGCTCGGCGGCGTCGCGCGCCAGCTCGAGCGTGTCCGCGACCACGACCGCGACCGGGTAGCCGACATGCATGGCGCGGCCTGTGGCGATCGCCGGCCGGTGCGGCAGGTACATCGCGCCGCCGTCGCGCCGCTTGTAGGGCGCCATCGACGACATGGTGCCGAGCCCGTCGGCTTCATAGTCCTTGCCGGTCAGCACCGCGTGCACGCCGGGCATCTGCAGCGCCGCGCGGGCGTCGATGCCGCGGATGTCGGCGTGGGCGTGCGGCGAGCGCACGATCGCCGCGTGGAGCTGGTCGGCGAGCTTGAGATCGTCGTAGAAGCGCCCGCGTCCCGTCAGCAGGCGCGGGTCTTCGCGCCGCCGCACCGATTGACCGATCGAGAATTGGCCCATGAACAACTCCGGCAGGAAAACGTCAGTCTAGACGGCCCATTGTCGATCCGTCATCCCGGCTGCGACCGAGGCATAACGCAGCGGCTTTATCCACCTTCCGCCATCGCATAACATCCACATCAGCGGCGACGGAGCAGACAGCCGCATGAAGGGGATGGAACACCATGCGGAAAGCCGCACTCGCTCTGTTGCTGGTTTTGGGTCTTGTCGCCATGGACGTGGACCGCGCACGCGCGCAGGCCGACGACTATCCGAGCCGGACCATCACCTTCCTCTGCCCGTTCCCGGCCGGCGGCGGCACCGACATCCTGACGCGGCTTCTGGCCCAGGAGCTTCAGGACAAGCTCGGCAAGCCTGTCATCGTAGAGAACCGCGTGGGCGCCGGCACCCAGATCGCCGCCAATGCCACGGCGAAGAGCGCGCCCGACGGCTACACGATCTTCCTTGCGCCGGTCACGACGCTGGGGATCGGACCGAGCGTGTTCAAGTCCCTGCCTTACGACACGGTGAAGGACTTCGCGCCGATCGGACTCGTCGGCTCGGCGCAGTTCGCGCTGGTCGCCAACCCGAACCTCAACGCGCCGACGCTTCCTGACCTGATCAAGCTGATCAAGAGCAAAAACGGCCAGATAAGCTACGCGACCGCAGGCGCCTCGACGCCGCACCACCTGTTCATGGAAATGTTTCTGAAGGCGATCGACGCCAAGGCGCAACATGTGCCTTATCGTGGCGGCGTGCCGGCCATCACCGACATCATCTCCGGACAGGTTCCGTTCATGATAGCGGACCTCGCCCCGGCCATCGGCCCGATCCGGGAAGGCAAGATCAAAGTTTACGGCGTCACGTCATCGACCCGGGTCAAGGCGTTGCCCGAGGTGCCGACAATCGCCGAAGCGGGCCTGCCGGGCTTCGAGGCGGCTGGATGGTTCTCGGTTGTCGCGCGGGCCGGCACGCCGCGGCCGATCATCGACAAGCTCAACGGCGTGTTGATGCCTTTCATCAAGCGTCCGGACATTCAGGGCCGGTTCAACGCGCTCGCCATCACGCCGCTCACCAGCACGCCGGATGAGCTGGAAAAGTTCATTCCGGCCGAGATCGCCAAGTGGGCGAAGGTGGTGAAGGACGCGGGGATCGAGCCGCAGTAGCTCCGGTGTCCCGGATGCGGTGCAGCATGAGCGCGAAGCGCGAAATGATGCACCGCTGATCCGGACCACAGTCGGTGCTTGGTACGGTCCCGGGTCTGCAGTGCATCACTTCGTGCTGCACTGCGCCCGGGACACGCGTGCCGTCAATCCAGCTTTGGAATCTTCGCGGCTTCGACCACCTTGGCGAAGCGCGCGATGTCCGCCTTGAACGTCGCGGCAAACGCCTCGGGCGTATCGCCGACCGGCTCCTGACCGGTCTGCACCAGGACTTCGCGCACCTTGGGATCGGCCAGCGTCTTGGCCAGCGCCTGCTGGATGGCGTTGACGACGGCCGGGGGGGTGCCGGCGGGCACGAACATCGCGTTCCAGCTTCCGACCTCGAGACCCTTGAAGCCCTGCTCCAGCGCGGTGGGCACGTTCGGCAGCGCGTCCATTCGCTTCGTGCCGGTCACGCCGAGGCCGCGGATCAGGTTGCTCTGCACGTTGGCGATGCCGTTCGCCTGCGGCAGGAACGCGAGCTGGATGTCGCCGCCGATCAGCGCGGTGACCATCGGCGCGTCGCCGCGATAGGGGATGTGCACCATCTTGGTGCCGGCGATGCTGTTGAACATCTCGGCGAAGATATGCAGCGACGAGCCGGGTCCGCTCGAGCCGAAGTTCAGGGCGCCGGGCTTGTCCTTGGCGAGCGTGGCAAGCTCGCGCAGGTCTGCGGCGGCGGTCTTCGGCGAGCCTGCGATCACGAACTGGGTCGAGATCACCATCGACACCGGCACAAAATCCTTCACCGTGTCGAACGGCAGCTTGCCGTAGAGCGACGAAGCGCTCGACATCGCACTGGTGTGCAGCAGGATGGTGTAGCCGTCGGGCGGCGACTTCGCGACGATGTCGGCGCCGAGATTGCCGCCCGCGCCGGGGCGGTTGTCGATGACGATCGGCTGCTTGAGGATCTCGCTCATCTTGTTGCCGACGATCTGGCCGAGGATGCTCACGCCGCCGCCGGGCGCATAGGGCACAACCATGCGGATGGTCCGGTTCGGGTAGTCTTGCGCCCGCGCACCCGCAATGCTCGCGCAGAGCGCCAGCATCGCACCGATCGTCAAACCCAGACTTCGCATCGCTGTTCCTTGTCCTTTGCTATTGTTTGGCGATCCTCGCATCCGCGATGATCTTTGTGAACTTGACCACTTCCGCCTGAAAGTAAACGCGGAAATCGGCCGGCGCGCTCGCCATCGGCTCATAAGCCATGGCCCTGAGCCGTTCGTTGATCTCCGGCAAGGCCACCGCCCTGGCGACCTCGCTGCGGATGCGCTCGACCATGGACGCAGGCGTTGCTGCAGGCATGAACCAGCCTTGCCATCCGGCGGAGGCGAAGCCCGGAAGCCCCGCGGCCTCGGCGACTGTCGGCACGTCGGCGACCGGCTGCGAGCGTTTCGGACCGGTCACCGCCAGCGCCTTGAGGCGGCCCTCCTGGATGAGCGGCACGGCGGCGGACAGCGGGATGACCGCGACCTCGACCTCGCCGCCGATCAGCGCCGCATGGATCTGACCGTCGCCGCGGAACGGCACCGCGACGATGTCGACGCCGGCGGCGTGCTTGAGCATCTCCATCGTCAGATGCAGCGGATTGCCGGGACCGCTGGAGCCATAGTTGAGCTTGCCGGGGTTGGCGCGGGCGCGCGTCAGCAGGTCCTTGACCGATTCAATGCCGGATTTCGGCCCCGCCACCAGCACCAGGTTCGAGGCCACGATCTGCGTCACCGGCGCGAAGTCCTTGACGCCGTCGAACGGCAGGGTGCGGTAGAGCGCGGGCGCGATCGCCGCGCCGTTGGTGTTGTGCAGGATGGTGTAGCCGTCGGGCGGCGACTTCGCCGCGGCGTCCGCGCCGAGCGTGCCGCCCGCGCCGGGGCGGTTCTCGACCACGAGCGGCTGGCCGGTCTGCTCGGCGACCTTGTTGCCGATGAGCCGCGCCAGGATGTCGGCTGCGCCGCCCGGCGGAAACGGCACGATCAGCCGGATCGGGCGGCTGGGATAGGTTTGCGCCGCCGCGCCTTCGGGCCACATCGCCGCCAGCGTCAGCGCGAGCAGCGCGTACCGAAGTGGCAGCCCGGGTCTCATCGCCTCAATCCACCTTGGGGATCTGCGCCGCCTCGATCACGCGGGCAAAGCGTGCGACCTCCGAACGGAAGAAGGCCTGGAATTCCGCCGGCGTGCTGCCGACCGGCTCCTGGCCGCTCGCGCTGATACGCGCGCTGACCTCGGGGTCGGCGAGCGTCTTGGCCATGGCCTGATACAACGTCTGCACGATCTGCGGCGGCGTGCCCGCGGCGACGAACAGGCCGTACCAGCTCCCGTCCGCCATGCCCTCGACGCCGGATTCCCCCATCGTCGGCACGTTGGGGATCGACGGCCAGCGCTTGCGGCCGCTGACGCCGAGCCCTTTGATCTGCCCCGACGCCACCTGCTGCGACCCGGTGCTCTGCGGCATGAAGGCCATTTGCACGTCGCCGGCGAGCAGCGCGGTCAGCACCGGCGCGTCGCCACGATAGGGAATGTGCATGATCTGCAGACCGCCTGCGGCATACTTGAAGATCTCCCCCTGCAGGTGCAATGGCCCGCCGATCCCGCTCGAACCGTAGTTGAGGGTGCCCGGCTTTGCTCGGGCCAGCGCGATCACCTCCTGGACCGTGTTGGCCTCGAGCTTCGGCGAGCCGGTCAGCACGAATTGCGTCGCCGCCACTTGCGTCACGCCCATCAGGTCCTTGAGCGGGTCGTACGACAGCTTGCGATAGAGCGACGGGCTGATGGCGATGCCGTTGACGTTGAGCAGCATGGTGTAGCCGTCGGGCGGCGACTTGGCGACGAGGTCGGACCCGACATTGCCGCCGGCGCCCGGCTTGTGTTCGACCAGCACCGGCTGCTTGACCACGTCGGTGAGCTTGTTGGCCAGGATGCGTGCCATCGTGTCGACGCCGCCGCCGGCCGGGAACGGCACGATCAGGCGAAGCGGCCGGTCAGGATAGCCTTGCGCCAGTGCGCTTGCAGCGCCCGCGCACAGCATCAGCATCGCGCCAATGGTCAGCCACAGCGTTCGCTTCATGGTCCTCGTCCTTTGCCGCAGCTCGCGGCTCTCACCGTATCAGTCGAGCTTGGGGATCTTCGCGTCGGCGATGATCTTGGCGAACTTGACGATGTCGGCGCGGAACACGCGGTCGAACTCTTCGGGCGTCGAGCCCACGCCCTCGTTGCCGCCGGCGCGCAGCCGCTCCATCACGTCGGGATGCTTCAGAGCCTTCGCGGTCTCCTGCTGCAGCCGCACGACGATGTCGCGCGGCGTCGCGGCCGGGACGAAATAGCCCTGCCAGCTCGTCGACTCGAATCCCGGAATGGTCTCGGCCACGGTGGGCACGTCGGGCATCGCCGGCGAGCGCGCGGCACCGCCGATCGCCAGCGCCTTGAGCTGGCCGCCTTGCACCAGCGGCAGCGTGGTCGCCATCGGCATCACGCCCAATTGGATCTCGCCGGCGATCAGCGCGGCGTTGGCCGGCGCGTCGCCGCGATAGGTCACCGCCTGGATGTCCAGGCCGGCCGCGCTCTTGAGCATCTCCATCGTCAGGCTCAGCGGATTGCCGACGCCGGTCGAGCCGTAGTTGAGCGCGCCGGGCTTGGCCTTGGCGAGCTTGATCAGCTCGGCGACGTTGTTGGCTTCGAGCTTGGGATTGGCGACGAGAATGAGCTGCGACCGCACGAGCTGGGTGACGGCGGTGAAGTCCTTCTGCGAGTCGAACGGCAGAGTCTTGTAGAGCGACGGGCTGATGGCGATGCCGTTGACGGTCTGCAGCACGGTGTAGCCGTCGGGCGTGGACTTCGTGAGCACCTCGGAAGCCAGATTGCCGCCGGCGCCCGGCCGGTTCTCGATGATCACCGGCTGGCCGATGCTCTCCGACAGCTTCTGCCCGACGATGCGCGCCAGCGTGTCCACCGCGCCGCCCGCCGCGAACGGCACCAGCACGCGGATCGGCCGGTTGGGATAGGACTGCGCGAGAGCGGACCCCGTGGCCAGCGCCAGCAGCAAGGCAAGCGAGGTCAGCAGGCGAATTGTCATGGCGTCGTCCTCCCGGGTGCCCGCATCGCGGTACATGCAGGTGTCGTGGTCAGGCATGAGCAAAACAGACGCAAATGGCCGGGACAAGCCCGGCCATTGCGACAGATCGACGATGTCTGGCTGCGTTTACTCGGCCGCGGCGCGGCTCGAGCCGGAATGCGCCGACACGAGATAGTCCATCGCCGCCTGCACGCCGCCCTTCTTGTGCGGGACGCCGGCGAGCGCCAGCGCCATCTCGGTGATGCCGAGCGCACCGACCAGCGTGCCGTCGTTGATGTCGCCGAGGTGGCCGATGCGGAAGTATTTTCCGGCGTAGGGGCCGAAGCTCGCGCCGTAAGAGATGTTGAAGGTGTCGAGCGCCTGCGTCCGGAACTGGTCGGCGTTGTGGCCCTCAGGCAGCAGGATCGCGGTGATCGTCGGCGAATAGTACTTCGCGTCCTTGCACAGGATCTCGAGGCCCCAGGCGCGCACCGCGCGGCGCGTCGCCTCGCCGAGCCGGTCGTGGCGGGCGAACACGTTGTCGAGGCCTTCCTCGTGCAGCATATCGATGCCGACGGTGAGGCCGTAGAGCATCTGCGTCGCGGGCGTGTAGGGGAAGAAGCCCTGCTTGTTCATCGTCAGCATGTCGTCCCACGCCCAGAACGACTTGGTGAGCTTCGAGGTCTTCGACGCCGCCAGCGCCTTGTCGCTGACCGCATTGAACGACATGCCGGGCGGCAGCATCAGGCCCTTCTGCGCGCCGCCGATGGTGACGTCGACGCCCCATTCGTCGTGGCGGTAATCGGCCGAGGCGAGTGACGAGATGGTGTCGACCATCAGCAGCGCCGGATGGCCGGCGGCATTGATCGCCTTGCGGATGTCGTTGATCGGCGACAGGCAGCCGGTCGAGGTCTCGTTGTGCAGGACGCAGACCGCCTTGATTTCCTTCTTGGTGTCCTTGCGCAGATAGTCTTCGACCGCGCTCGGGTCGGCGCCGATGCGCCAGTCGGTCTTGATGAACTCAGGCTTCAGCCCGAGGTTCTCGGCCATCTTCTTCCACAGCGTGGCGAACTGGCCGGTCTCAACCATCAGCACGCGGTCGCCGGGCGACAGCGTGTTGACGAGGGCGGCTTCCCAGGCGCCGGTGCCGGTGGCGGTGTAGATGATCACCGGGTTGGTGGTCTTGAAGATGGTCTTGATGCCGTCGAGGCACTTGCGGGCGAGCTTGGCGAACTCCGGGCCGCGGTGGTCGATGATCGGGCTGTCCATGGCGCGCATGACGCGGTCGGGCAGCGGGGTCGGCCCCGGAATCTGCAGGAAATGGCGTCCCGGATTGCGCGCGGAATTCTGGGCCATCGAAGGCTCCTATTTGGCGGCTTTTTTGGGCTTTGGGCCCGGCTGGCGGCGTTGAACTCGATTGTTGCAGCGCGGTCAACCCCCCGCCGCCGATGGCCCAATAGGATTTACCGTGCGAGCCCCAGCGAGTTGATCACGCCGGTCCATCGCTCGACATACTGCGCGACCGTGTCGGTGAATTCCTCCGGAGTACCGGCCTTGGCGGAATTGCCCAGGGTCCGCAGCCGGTCGCGCACCGCCTCGGTGTTCACCACCTTGGCGATCTCCCGGTTGAGGCGGGCGACGATGGCCGGCGGGGTCTTGGCCGGGGCGGCGAGGCCGAGGATGGTGCCCACGAAGAAGCCGTCCGACAGCTCGCCGAACGCGGGCGTGTCGGGCATCAGCGGCTGGCGGCCGGCCGAGGTGACTGCCAGCCCCCGCATCCGGCCGGCCTGCACCAGCGGAGCCAGCGTCAGCATGGAGTCGATCGACATGTCGACGCGGCCGCCCATCACGTCGTTCAGCGGCTGTGCGCCGCCGGTGTAAGGCACGTGGGTCCACTGCACGCCGAACCGTCGCGAGGTGAGTTCGCCGATCAGATGCTGCGTCGAGCCCGCGCCGGTGCTGCTGAACGTGTACTTGCCCGGCTCGCGCTTCGACATCTCCAGCATTTGGGCGAACGATTTCGCCGGATGGTCGGCGCCCACCGCGATGGCAAAGCTCGCCTCGGTGATCTGGCAGACGAAGGCAAAATCCTTCACGGCATCGAACTTGATGGTCTTGGCGTAGAGGCCCGCCGCAACCGTATGGCCGCCGGTGACGAACAGCAGCGTGTTGCCGTCGGGGGCCGTGCGCGCAACGTATTCGCCGGCGATCAGCCCGCCGGCGCCCGGCTTCGGCTCCATGACGAAGGTGCGATCGATCGCGGCGCCCACCCGGTCGCCGATCAGGCGGCCGATGGTGTCGGCCTGCCCGCCGGACTGCGTGGGCAGGATGATGCGGATCGGACCGGACGGCAGGTCGGCGGCCTGCGCGCGCACGATCGCGGGCATCATCGGAATGAACGCGGCGCTGAGGCCCAGGCGAAGCACGCTGCGCCGATTGCGGCCGTCTTCGCGCGGTTGCGACGCCATGGTCATCCTCCCGTTGCAGCTTATTTTTCTTGTCGCTCCCGGTTGGTGGGTGAGCGTTGCCCTGGTGCGGCTGCATCAATAAGGTCAGGGCCGTACCAGCATGCGCGAGCATAACAGTCCGGTTTCAGACATGGCAAAGCGTGAGTTCCACACCGGTCACGTCGGCCGCTTCGGCGAGCCGGGTGAGACCGCGCGCCGGGTCTGGAGCTAGCCGTGGAGCGCCTGCTGCCTGGACTGGAACGGCGGCTCAAGGCCGAAGTCGCGGGCGGCGTGCATTTCGACCGCTTCACCCGCGGCCGCTACGCCACCGACGCCTCGCACTACCAGATCATGCCGCTCGGCGTGGTGACGCCGCGCACCATCGAGGAGGCGGAGCGGGCGATCGAGATTTGTCGCACGGAGGGCGTGCCCGTCACGCCGCGCGGCGGCGGCTCCTCGCAGGCCGGGCAGACGGTGAACCACTCCGTCATCGTCGATTGCTCGAAGCACCTCAACCAGATACTCGATCTCGACGTGGCCGGCCGCCGCGCCCGCGTCGAGCCTGGCATCGTGCTCGACGATCTCAACCGCCAGCTCAAGGCGCACGGGTTGTGGTTCCCGGTCGATGTCTCGACCGCCTCGCGCGCCACCATCGGCGGCATGACCGCGAACAACTCCTGCGGCGGGCGTTCGCTGCGCTACGGCAACACGCGCGAGAACGTGATCGCGATCGACGCCTTGCTCGCCGACGGCGGCAAGGCGCATTTCGGGCCGGTGGCCGCGGACCTGTCCGATGTGCCGGACGCCTCGCCGCTCAAGCCGTTGGCGCGCGACCTGTTCGCCTTGGGGGCGCGCGAGGCCGACGAGATCGCTGCGCGCTTCCCCAAGGTGCAGCGGCGGGTCGGCGGCTATAATATCGACGCGCTGGTGCCGGGGAGAAACGACGTCAACCTCGCGCATATCCTCGTGGGCTCCGAGGGCACGCTCGCGTTCTCGACCGCGATCGAGATCAAGCTGTCGCCGGTTCTGGGCAAGCGCGCGGTCGGCGCCTGCCACTTCGGCAGCTTCCATGAGGCGATGGCGGCGGCGCAGCACATCGTCAAGCTCGCGCCGATCGCCGTCGAGCTGGTCGACGCGACCATGATCGCGCTCGCCCGCGACATCGCCATGTTCCGGCCGACGCTGGAGGCCTTCGTGCAGGGGCGCCCGGCGGCGCTGCTGCTGGTGGAATTCGCCGAGGAGCCGGACGAGAACGAGCGCCGCCTGAAGCGCCTGCACGAGCTGATGGGCGATCTCGGCTTCGATTGGCGCAACGGCGGCGCCAAGTGGGGCGGCGTGGTCGAGGTGCACGACGCCGGGCTCCAGGCGGCGATCACCGAGCTTCGCACCGCCGGCCTCAACATCATGATGTCGATGAAGGACCAGGGAAAGCCGATCTCCTTCGTCGAGGACTGTGCGGTGCCGCTCGAGCATCTCGCCGATTACACCGCGCGCCTCACCGAGGTGTTCGAGAGGAACGGCACCAGCGGCACCTGGTACGCCCATGCCTCGGTCGGCTGCCTGCACGTGCGGCCGGTCCTGAATCTCCGACTCGACAAGGACGTGAAGGCGATGCGCGCCATCGCCGAGCAGGCGTTCGCGTTCGTGCGCGAGTACAAGGGCTCGCATTCCGGCGAGCATGGCGACGGCATCGTCCGCTCCGAGTTCCACGAGTTCATGTTCGGCCGGCGGCTGGTGCGCGCGTTCGAAGAGGTCAAGGACCGCTTCGATCCGGACAGCCTCTACAACCCGAACAAGATCGTGCGTGCGCCGAAGTTCGACGACCGAACGAACTTCCGCTATGCGCCGGGCTATGCCGCGCAGGAGATGACGACCGAGCTCGACTGGTCGGCTTATCCGGGCAAAGGCGGCGGGTTCCAGGGCGCGGTCGAGATGTGCAACAACAACGGCGCCTGCCGCTCGCTCGCCGGCGGCGTGATGTGCCCGAGCTACCGGGTGACGCGCGAGGAGCGCGACGTGACGCGCGGGCGCGCCAACTCGCTGCGGCTTGCGATCACCGGCCAGCTTGGGCCGGACGCCTTTGCCTCCGACGAGATGGCCGAGACGCTGAAGCTCTGCGTGTCGTGCAAGGGCTGCCGCCGGGAATGCCCGACCGGCGTCGACATGGCGCGGATGAAGATCGAGGTGCAGGCGGCGCGGGCGGCAAAGCACGGCCTGTCGCTGCACGACCGGCTGGTGGGCTACCTGCCGCGCTACGCGCCCTATGCGGCGAAGCTGTCGTGGCTGATGAATTTGCGCGACGTGCTGCCGGGTGCGGCGAAGCTGTCGGAGGCGGTGGCGGGGTTCAGCGCGCGGCGTTCGCTGCCGAAATGGCGCGCGGACGTATTCACGGACGGTGCAGCAGGCCACTCCCTCCCCCGCTTGCGGCGGAGGGGTGGGGAGGGGGCTGCTGGCGAGGTCGTGCTGTTTGCCGACACCTTCAACCGTTATTTCGAGCGCGAGAATCTGGATGCAGCCTTGGCGGTGTTGCAGGCGGGCGGCTACCGCGTGCATTTCGCAAAGCCCGCCGATGATTCGTCGCGCCCGCTCTGCTGCGGCCGGACGTTTCTTTCGATCGGCAAGGTCGATGAAGCGCGTAAGGAGGCTGAACGCACGCTTGCGGCCCTGGAGCCGTTCGTGGCCCGCGGTGTTCCCGTCGTCGGCCTCGAGCCGAGCTGCCTTTTGAGCTTCCGCGACGAAGTGCCGGCGATGCTGAAGGGCGAGGGCTCGAAGCGCCTCTCAGAAAACGCCTTCACCTTTGAGGAGTTTCTGTCGCGCGAAGTTGCCGTGGGCCGGCTCAGGCTGCCGCTCAAGAAGATCGCCGACCGCGCGCTGGTGCACGGCCACTGCCATCAGAAGGCGTTCGACGCCTTCAGCCCGGTCGAAACCGTGCTGAAGCTCATTCCCGATCTCAAGGTCGAGCCGATCGAGTCGAGTTGCTGCGGCATGGCCGGCAGCTTCGGCTACAACGCCGAGACCATCGATGTTTCGCTCGCCATGGGCGAGCTGTCGCTGCTGCCCGCCATCCGCAAGGCCGATGCCGGCACGCTGATCGTCGCTGACGGCACCTCGTGCCGCCATCAGGTCCACGACGGCGCGGGCCGCGAGGCGATCCATGTTGCGCGTGTGCTGGCGATGAGTCTTCAATAAGCGAAACCGCGGACACGCGGCATAAAACCAAATAGTGGGAGGACGCCGATGCCCCTGCCGCTGCTGCCGACCTCGCTGGTCGGCTCCTACGCCCAGCCGGAATGGCTGATCGACCGCAAGAAGCTCGCCGGCCGCTTTCCGCCGCGGGTGCGTGCGAAGGAGCTGTGGCGCATCCCGCCGGAGTTTCTCGCGCAGGCGCAGGATGACGCAACGCTGCTCGCGATCCGCGACCAGGAGCGTGCCGGCCTCGACATCATCACCGACGGCGAGATGCGGCGGGAAAGCTATTCCAACCGGTTCGCCACCGCGCTCGAAGGCGTCGATATCGACAATCCCGGCACCGCGCTCGATCGCTCCGGCCATCCCAATCCGGTGCCGCGGGTCGCCGGCAAGGTGCGGCGCAAGCACCCGGTCGAGGTCGACGACGTGAAGTTTCTGCGCGCCAACACCGACCGCACCATCAAGATCACGGTGCCCGGCCCATTCACCATGTCGCAGCAGGCGCAGAACGACTTCTACAAGGACGAGGCGGAAATGGCGCTCGACTATGCCTTAGCCGTCAACGCCGAGATCAAGGACCTGTTCGCGGCCGGCGCCGACATCGTGCAGATCGACGAGCCCTACATGCAGGCCCGCCCGGAGAAGGCGCGGCAATACGGGCTGAAGGCGCTCAACGCCGCGCTCGACGGCGTGAAGGGGACGACGGCGGTGCACATCTGCTTCGGCTACGCCGCCATCATCCACGTCCGACCGGAGGGCTATTCGTTCCTGCCGGAGTTCGCCAATTCGAAGGTCGAGCAGGTGTCGGTCGAGACCGCGCAATCGGGCCTCGACTGCGCGGTGCTGGAGAAATTGCCCGGCAAGACCATCGTCCTCGGCGTGCTCGACCTGTCCGACATGACGGTCGAGACGCCGGACACGGTGGCCAAGCGCATCCGCCGCGCGCTGCCGCACGTGCCGGCGGAGCGGATCGTCGTCGCGCCGGACTGCGGGCTGAAGTATCTGCCGCGCGAGGTGGCGTTCGCAAAGATGTGTGCGATGGTCGAGGGTGCGAAGATCGTGCGGAAAGAACTCGGCGGCGGCTAAGGCGGTCTTGTGTCCCGGGCGCAGCGCAGCACGAAGTGGTGCGCTGCAGACCCGGGACCGTTCCAAAGGCGATGTGCGTTACGGTCCCGGATCAGCGGTGCATCACTTCGTGCTGCGCCGCATCCGGGACGCCGGAGCCGCTACTTCCCCACCAGGAAATCGAAATCGCAACCCTGCTCGGCCTGCGTCACCGTGTCGACCCATAGCCGGTGATAGCCACGCTCGGGCTTTTCCGGCGGCTTCCACTGCGCCTTGCGTTTGCCGAGCTCGGCGTCGTCGACCTTGAGGTTGAGCTTCCGCCCCTTGGTGTCGAGCTCGATCCGGTCGCCGTCGCGAACCAGCGCGAGCGGTCCTCCCGCCGCGGCCTCGGGCGAGACGTGCAGGACGACCGTGCCGAACGCGGTGCCGCTCATCCGCGCGTCGGAGAGCCGCACCATGTCCTTCAGCCCCTTCGAGCCGAGCTTCTTCGGGATCGGCAGCGCGCCGGCCTCGGGCATGCCCGGTGCGCCGATCGGTCCGGCGTTGCGCAGCACCATCACGGTCTGCGGCGTGACGTTGAGGGCCGGATCGTCGATGCGCTTTTCCAGATCTTCCAGCGAATCGAACACCAGCGCCGGGCCCTCGTGCTGGAACAGCTCCGGCGTCGCGGCCGCAAGCTTGATCGCTGCGCCGTTCGGCGCGAGGTTGCCGGTGAGGATCGCGATCGCCTCGTTCTTCACCAGCGGGTTGTCGAGCGGCCGGATGATCTTGTCGTCGACATAGGCCGGCCAGCGCTTGATCACGTCGCCGATGGTCTCGCCGTTGACGAGCTTTGCCGAGAGATCGAGATGATCCTTGAGCCGCCGCCACAGCGCAGGCAGGCTGCCGCCGGCGTGGAAGTCCTCCATGAAGTTGCCGCCCGCGGGCTTGAGATCGAGCAGCACCGGCACGTCGCGGCCGACGCGGTCGAGCTCCTGCAGGTCGTAGGTGATGCCGGCGCGGCCGGCGATCGCGGCCAGATGCACGATGGCGTTGGTCGAGCCCGAGATCGCCTGCAGCACCACCGAGGCGTTCTTCAGTGCTGATTTTGTCAGCAGCTCGCTCGGCTTCGGCCCGCCGGCCATCGCCATCTCGGCGGCGCGCTTGCCGGTCGCCTCGGCAAAGCGCCAGCGGTCGGATGAGACTGCGGGTGCGGTCGCGGTGCCCGGCAGCATGAAGCCCAGCGTCTCGGCCATGCAGGCCATGGTCGAGGCGGTGCCCATCACCATGCAGGTGCCCGATGTCGGCATGAGCTGGTCGTGCGCGCGGTTGAGGTCGTCGCCCTCGAGCGAGCCGGCGCGGTAGGCCGCCCACAATCTCCGGCAGTCGGTGCAGGCGCCGAGCCGCGCGCCCTCGTGCTTGCCGGCGAGCATCGAGCCGACATTGACGACGATCGCCGGCATGTCGGCCGAGATCGCGCCCATCAGCTCGGCCGGAATGGTCTTGTCGCAGCCGCCGATCAGCACCACCGCGTCGAGCGGCAGCGCCTTGATCATCTCCTCGACGTCCATCGCCATCAGGTTGCGCAACAGCATCGAGGTCGGGAACGAGAACGCCTCGTGCAGCGACACGGTCGGGAACACGAACGGCAGCGCGCCGGCCATGCGCACGCCGCGCGAGATCGCCTCGGCCACCTGGGGGGCGGTCTTGTGACACGGGTTGAAATCGGAGGCGGTGGACAGGATGCCGACGATCGGCCGGTCGAGTGCGTCGTCGGTGAAGCCCGCGCCCTTCAGGAACCCGCGGCGCAGGAACAGCGCAAACTCCTCGTCGCCGTATTGGGCCAGCCGCGACCGCAGACCTTTTTTCATTCCATTCCCCGGACTTGAACGCGTCGAATGTCAGACGCGGCATTGCTCCGGCCAGCGGCCGGGCAAGTCAAGGTGCGGAATAGAGAATGCGGGACACCCAAAGAAAAGGGGTGGCCCGCCCGGAGGGGGACGAGGGCCGGGCGGGCCGATCGGATCGGCGCGGGGGAAGGGGGGACTTCGCGACGCCGACCGTTAGGGTGGCGGTGATGGTGAGAGCCGCCATATGCCCGTTGGTCGCGGCCGGTTAAGAAAAGGTTCAAAGCCTTTTTCGGGAATTTTCGTCCGGTTTTCGCGGCCAATCGGCCGGTTTCGGCCGAACGCGCCCGCAATCGCCTCTTGAGTGGGCAAAATCACGCATCCCCAGGCTGAAGCTTCGCGCCTCGCCAATCCGGGACGCCTCTCGTATTGTCCGCCGACCCATACACAAGGGGAGCTGGGCTGATGTTGGCAGGTCTTTCGCGGGCTTTGGTCTTGGCTTTGGCGATCGCGCCCGCGGCGGCCCAGGCCCAGCAACTCGAGAAGGTGACCTTCGCGACCAACTGGGTGGCCCAGGCCGAGCACGGCGGCTTCTACCAGGCGCTCGCCGACGGCACCTATCGCAAGGCCGGCCTCGACGTGACCATTCTGCCGGGTGGGCCGAACGTCAACCACCGCCTGCAGCTCCTCGCCGGCAAGATCCAGTTCTACATGAGCGCCAACACGCTGCAGGCGTTCGACGCCGCCGGGCAGAACGTGCCGACGCTGGTGGTCGCGTCGATGTTCCAGAAGGACCCGCAGGTGCTGCTGGCGCATCCGGACCAGGGCATCGACAAGTTCGAGGACTTGAAGAAGCTGACTTTGTTCATCTCCAAGGAGGGCATCGCCTCCTACTTCCAATGGATGAAGCGGGACTTCGGCTTCGACGAGCGTCAGGTGAAGCCCTACACTTTCAATCCGCAGCCGTTCCTCGCCGACAAGAAGAGCGCGATGCAGGGCTACGTGACGTCGGAGCCGTACGCGGTCGAGAAACAAGGCAAGTTCAAGCCGAAGGTCTTTCTGCTCGCGGACCTGGGATTTGGCAGCTACTCGACGCTGATCGAGACCCGCCGCGACATGGTCGAGAAGAAGCCCGACGTGGTGCAGCGCTTCGTCAACGCCTCGATCACCGGCTGGTACAACTACATCTACGGCGACAGCTCGGCGGCGAATGCGCGCATCAAGCGCGACAATCCGGAGATGAGCGACGAGCTGATCGCCTATTCCATCGCCACCATGAAGCAATACGGCATCGTCGATTCCGGCGACTCGCTGAAGCTCGGCGTCGGCGCGATGACCGACGAGCGGATGAAGAGCTTCTTCGACAAGATGGTAGCGGCGGGCGTCGTCAAGGGCGGCATCGACTACAAGAAGGCCTACACGCTGCGCTTCGTGAACAAGGGCGTCGGCGTGGATTTAAGACCGAAGTAACATGGGACAACGTCATCACCGGGCCGCCGCCGTAAGCGCGTTTACGCGCGTCTTCGACGCGCCATGGCGGCGAGACCCGGTGATCTCGATCAGGTGGGTACAGTGCCCTCCTAAGCGGGATGGCCGGGCATAGGCGAGCGAAGCGACGCCGTCCTTCGGACGGCTATGCCCGGCCATGACAACAGTGCAAGGGGAGAGGCAATGCGCGCTCTATTGGGTTTGGCTTTATCTGTCACACTTTCGGCATCGGCGTTCGCCGCCGATCCCTATCCGTCGCGGCCGATCAAGCTGCTGATTCCGTTCCCGCCGGCGGGCATCACCGATCTGTCCGGCCGGATCGTCGCCGAGGGGCTGCGCGAAAAGCTCAAGCAGCCGATCGTGATCGAGAACAAGCCCGGCGCCAACGGCGTCATCGGCCTGAAGGAGCTGCTCAAGGCCGATGCCGACGGCTATACGCTGATGGTCGGCAACGTCGGCTCGCTGGTGCTGAACTACGCGATCGACGCCAAGGCGCCGTTCGATCCGATGAAGGACGTGGTGCCGATCGCCGGCACCGCCGAGTACGCCACCACCATGGTGGTCCACAAGGGCCTGCCGGTGAACTCGGTGCAGGAGTTCATCGCCTATGCCAAGGCGCGGCAGGGCCAGCTCACTTACGGTTCGACCGGCGAGGGCTCGCTGGCCAACCTCTCGACCCAGCTGTTCATGCAGAAGACCGGCGTGAAGATGGTGCATGCGCCGTACAAGGGCGGGACGCTGGCGCTGAACGATCTCATCGCCGGCCACATCCAGCTCATCATCGAGGTGTCGCCGGTGGTGAACGAGCAGGTGCTGTCCGGCACCATCAAGGGCTTTGCGGTGACGAGCCCGTACCGGCAGCCGATGCTGCCGAACGTGCCGACCTTTGCGGAAGCCGGCGTGCCGGGCGTGGTCGTCACCGGCTGGCTCGGCATCTACGGCCCGCCGGGACTGCCGAACGATGTGCGCGACAAGCTCGGAGCCGCGATCGTCGAGGTGGTGAAGAACCCGGAAATCCAGAAGAAGCTCCGCGCCATCGGCTTCGAGCCGACCGGGCAGGGCACCGCCGAGTTCACCGCGCATCACGCGGCGGAGGTGAAGCGCTGGGTCGCGTTCTACGGCGAAGTGGGCTTGCGGAAATAGCGATGGCGGCTCCGCCTTCCGCTCCGCTCGTCACGCTGCGCGGGGTCGGCAAGACGTTCGGATCGGGCACGGTGGCGCTCGCGGGTCTCGATCTCGATATCCGCGGCGGCGAGTTCCTGTCGCTGCTCGGGCCGTCCGGCTGCGGCAAGTCCACGGCCTTGCGCATCGTCGCGGGCTTAGGCGAACCCAGCAGCGGCACCGTCACCTGGCGCGATCCGGACGCACGCAAGGGCTTGGGCTTCGTGTTCCAGGAGCCGACGCTGATGCCGTGGGCCACGGTGTTCAACAACGTGTTCCTGCCGCTGAAGCTCGCCGGCGAAAGCCGCACGGCGGTCCAGGCGCGGGTGATGCAGACGCTGTCGCGGGTCGGCCTCGCCGAGTTCGCCGACGCCTATCCGCGCGAGCTCTCCGGCGGCATGCGGATGCGGGTGTCGATCGCCCGGGCGCTGGTCACCGCGCCGCGCATTCTGCTGATGGACGAGCCGTTCGCAGCGCTCGACGAGATCACCCGCTTCAAGCTCAACGACGACCTCGTCGCGCTCTGGCGCGAGCTGAAGATGACGGTGGTGTTCGTCACCCATTCGGTGTTCGAGTCGGTGTTCCTGTCCAGCCGGATCGTGGTGATGACCGGCCGGCCCGGTCGGGTGTCGAGCGAGCTTGCGATCGACGCGCCGGGCCGCGACGCGCAATTCCGCACCTCGGCGGAGTATGCCGCCACTTGCCGTGTCGCCTCGGAGGCTTTGGCAAAGGCGATGCAGCCGCGCGCAGGAGCTGCGGCATGATCCCGTCATCGCACGCGGCGCGGGCGGTGCCTTCCCTTCCCGCGAGGGGAGGGTGGCCGCCACCCGCGCGTTTACGCGCGTCTTCGACGCGCTATGGCGGCCGGGTGGGGAGAAGGTGCACCTTGCGAACTGCCTGCGTGTGGCACCTTCTCCCCACCCCCGCGCTTCGCGCGGACCCTCCCCTCGCGGGGAGGGATGAGCCCGCCCGTGCTGCGGGAGCCGCGGCATGAACGAGCGCTTCCTCCGCTTCCTCGCCCCGGCCGGCGTGCTCGCGCTGCTGCTGCTCGCCTGGGACCTGATCGTCCGTATCAACGCCATTCCGCCCTACATCCTGCCGGGGCCGGGGCTGGTGCTGTCGACGCTCGTTTCGGACTGGGGAATCCTCTGGTCGTCGCTGCTGGCGACGCTCGAAACCACGGTGGAAGGCTTCGCGCTGGCCGCGGTCGGTGGCGTGGGCCTCGCGATCCTGTTCAACCAGTCGCGGCTGATCGAGCACTCGCTTTATCCTTACGCGGTGATCCTGCAGGTGACGCCGGTGGTGGCGATCGCGCCGCTGTTGCTGATCTATCTGCCGCAGCAGGCCGCGGTGCTGGCCTGCGCCTGGATCGTCGCGTTCTTCCCGGTGCTCGCCAACACCACGCTCGGGCTGAACTCGGTCGACCACAACCTCGCCGACCTGTTCCGCATGTACGGCGCCACGCGCCGGCAGGTGCTGTGGGAGCTGAAGCTGCCGGCGGCGCTGCCGCACATGCTGGCGGGGCTGAAGATCGCCGGCGGGCTGGCGCTGATCGGCGCGGTGGTGGCCGAGATCGCCGCGGGCTCGGCCGGTGCCGGCTCGGGCCTTGCCTATCGCATCGCCGAATCCGGCTACCGGCTCAACATCCCGCGGATGTTTGCCGCGCTGCTGCTGCTTTCGCTCGCCGGGATTGCGATCTTCGCGCTGCTGTCGGCGCTGACGCACGTCGCGCTGCGCCGCTGGCACGAGAGCGCCATCACCCGTGAGAGCTGACGGCGGCCGAGTTCAGGTCGTCAGCTTCATCGACTCCGCGATTTTCACCGCAAGCACCCAGGCGATCGCCAGCGTGGCGAAATAGCATGTCAGGAAGACCGGCAGGCTGATCGGATCGCCCCACATGTTCGAGACCGCGGCCCCGATGCCGACGTCGATCACGTCGCCAATGATCATCAAGACGACATAGATGGCCAGGACCCACATGGTCGCCCTCCGTTGTGTCGTCGCCCTGCGTCTTCCTTGGCACGGCGCCCGGCATGCGGCAATCCGCCACACCAGTCTCCAGGCCCCTGAACGCAATTAAGTTTTCGTAATGCTCGGGAGCCCAAGGCAACCATTGAGGCGACCAATAAGCCAGCCAAATGAGCCAGCAAAATCAGCCGCCCAACAGCAGCCGGACCGCGATCCCGAGCGCGGCCATCACCGCGACCACCTCGATCAGCCCGCGGTGAAACCGGAACGCCAGCACGCCGGCAATCACCGCCAGCGCCAGCGTTTTCAGGTCGATGCCGAGCGGGTCGAAGCCGTACCAGCGCAGGAAGCCTGCGTGGCGCTCGGTCACCTGTCCGAACAGGACGTGCAGCGCGAACCAGACCGTGAGATTGAGGATGACGCCGACGACGGCGGCGGTGATCGCCGCCAGCGCCCCCGACAGCAACCGGTTGGCGCGCAATTGCTCGACGAACGGCGCGCCGACGAACACCCAGAGCATCGACGGCGTGAACGTGACCCAGGTCGTCATCGCCGCGGCGACGATGCCGGCCACGACCGGCGAGAACGGCGCGGCGTCGCGGAAGCCGGCGAGGAAGCCGACGAACTGCGTGACGAGAATGAGCGGCCCTGGCGTGGTCTCGGCGAGCCCCAGCCCGTCCACCATCTCCGGCGCAGTCATCCAGTGGTGCGTCTCGACCGCCTGCTGCGCCATGTAGGCGAGCAGCGCATAGGCCCCGCCGAAGCTGACCGTCGCAAGCTTCGAGAAGAACAGCCCGACGCTGACCAGCACATGGTTTGAACCCAGCACGGCGATCGCCAGCGCAACCGGCGCCCACCAGGCGGCGAGGCCGATGACCGCGGCCGTGCCGGCCTGCCGCCAGCGGTCGGGCACGGGCGGCGCAAGCGTGCCGACGTCGTCCTTGAGGCCCATCAGCGCGGGCGACGATCGCGCGACGAGGAAGCCCGTGAGCGCCGCGGCGACGACGATGATCGGGAACGGCAGGGCGAGGAAGAAGATGCCGACGAACGCCGCCCCGGCGATGCCGAGCAGCACCGACGTCTTCAGCGCGCGCTTGCCGATGCGGATCAGCGCCTCGACGACGATCACCAGCACCGCCGCCTTGATACCGAATAATGCGCCGTCGACGAGCGGGATGCCGCGGCCGAGCGCGTAGAGCAGGCTCAGGCCGAGCATGACGAGCGCCCCGGGCAGCACGAACAGAATGCCCGCCGTGAGCCCGCCGCGGACGCCGTGCAGCAGCCAGCCGATATAGGTCGCGAGCTTCTGCGCCTCCGGCCCCGGCGTCAGCATGCTGAAGTTGAGCGCATGCAGGAAGCGCGGCTCGTCGATCCATTTCTTCTCGTCGACCAGCACGCGATGCATCATCGCGATCTGTCCGGCCGGACCGCCGAACGACAGGCAGCCGATCTTGAACCAGACCTTGAAGGCTTCGCCGAAGGTCGGTGAGGTGGCCCCGGCCGGAGCGGTTTGTTCGATCGTCGTCATCTGCAGATGCCAAGAGACAGCATGGGAGACAGCATAAGTCCCCTCCGTGCAACGAAGGAGACGGTGCTTGGGCTCGCAAGCCTTGGAAGGAGTGGGGCGACCGCCGCAGGCCCCGCTTGGTGAATGCTAGTTCAACGTATCGGCACGATCAACGACAATCCCGCGATCAGCAGCAGCGACAGCACGACCTTGCGGAACGCCGCGTCGTTGAGCTTTCCATAGAGCCTGAAGCCGACCCAGATGCCGGCAACCAGCGCCGGAAGCGCGAACGCATAAAGCCTGAGCGTCTCGGTGGTGTATGCGCCGGCCACGCCGAGCCAGATCGCGCTCATCAGGAAGGTCGAGAACATCACCGGTTGAAACACCGCGCGCTGTGCGTCCTTGGCGCCGCCGCGCACTTGGCTCCACACCGTCACCGCGATGCCGCCCAGCCCGGTCAGTCCGCCGATCAGGCCGTTGGCAACGCCGACACCGACCTCGCGCGCAACGCCGCCCTGAACCACCTTCAACGCCGGCCGGATCAGGCTGTAGAGGCTGAAGGCCACCAGCAGAATGCCGATGCTGAGGCGAAGCGTGTTCTGGTCCACCGTCTTGAGCATGGCGGTACCGGCCGGAACGCCGAGCGCGCTGCCGATGATGAACGGCGCCACCGCCTTCCAGTCGATCGATTGGCGCACCCGCCAGATGCCGGAGCCTTGCGTGACGAGACCGCACAGCACGATCAGCAGCGCGTTCTGGTCGGGCGCGATAATGTGCAGCCAGACGCCGGACACCACCAGACCCATGGCGAACCCCGACAGGCCGGACGTCAGGCCGCCGAGGAACGCTGCTGCAAGAAAGAGAACAAGACTTGTTGAATCCATGGCGATCGCTCCCAAAGCGAAGGGCGCAGCGCTTGGATGAATGTCATCTGACGGGGAGGCGGCATGGCCCCCGGAATTGCGATGTCTTGAAAACGGCTAGCCCACAGACGTCATCGGTCCCCTCCGCGTGCGAAGGAGACGGTGCTTGGGCTCAAAGCCTTGGAAGGAACGGGGCGACCGCCGAAGGCCCCGCACATCGCCAAATTATATCATAGGCCTGCCGTGCGCAACGCCAAGCATTCGCAACGCCAGGCCATTCACTAAGCCGCTCGCCAGCGCTCCACCGCTCCAGTAATTTGGGTTTCGATGGCCAACCAGATCGACCTGACAGGAAAGACCGCGGTGGTGACCGGCGGCGCGCAGGGCATCGGCCGCGCGATCGTCGGCCGGTTGCTCGATTCCGGCGCGGCGGTCGCCATCTGGGATCGTGACGCGACGCTTGCGGCGAGGACCGCCGATGAATTGCGGCGCAACCGGCGGGTCGAAGCGCAGCCCGTGGACGTGACGGCGCCAGCCGAGATCGAGCGCGCCCGCGACGCGACGGTGACGTCGTTCGGCCGCATCGACATCCTGGTCAACAACGCCGGCATCTCCGGGCCGAACGCGCCGGTCGCCGAATATCCGCCGGAGGCCTGGTCGCAGGTGATGCGCGTCAACCTCGACGGGCTGTTCCTGTGCTGCCGCGCCGTCGTGCCGCTGATGATCGCGCAGAACTACGGCCGGATCGTCAACATCGCCTCGATCGCCGGCAAGGAGGGCAATCCGAACGCCGCCGCCTATTCGGCGTCGAAAGCGGGCGTCATCGCGCTCACCAAGTCGTTCGGCAAGGAGCTTGCAGGCTACGACATCGCGGTGAACTGCATCACGCCGGCGGCCGCCAGGACCGCGATCTTCGACCAGATGACGCAAGCGCATATCGACTACATGCTGTCGAAGATCCCGCGCGCCCGCTTCGTCGAGGTCGAGGAGGTCGCCGCGCTCACGGCGTTCTGCGCCTCCGCCGAATGCTCGTTCTCGACCGGCGCGGTGTTCGACATCTCCGGCGGGCGGGCGACGTATTGATGTGCATTGTAAGCGCCACGGGGGTCTCCTCCCTCCCCGCGAGGGGAGGGTCCGCGCGAAGCGCGGGGGTGGGGAGAAGGTGCCGCACGTGAGATCGTCGTGTGTTGCACCTTCTCCCCACCCGGCCGCTTCGCGGCCACCCTCCCCTCGCGGGGCTCTTTGATTCACACATCCTGGAGCCTCAGGGTGGTGCCGTATTTGATGCGCT
>JAIESI010000325.1 GCA_019746135.1 Xanthobacteraceae bacterium | reverse complement strand
TCCCAACGTCAAGCGCTGGCACGATGCGATCGAGGCGCGGCCTGCGATCCAGCGCGCCTGGGGACCATTTCCAGCCTAGCGACGCAGAATCGTAGGGTGGGCAAAGCCGCCGAAGGCGGCGTGCCCACCACTTGTACACTCGCGGAAGAACCTAAATCAGGCTCTCAGCACGCCGCTCACACATTCGCCCCGTGGATCGCGTCCACCACCGCGGCCGTCACGTCCGCCGTCCGCGCCTTCCCGCCCAGATCCGGCGTGTGAAACCGCTTGTCCGCCGTGACCCGCTCGATCGCCCGCATCAGCCGGTCGCCCGCGCCCTTCTCGCCAAGATGCTCCAGCATCATCACCGCCGACCAGAACGTGCCGATCGGGTTCGCCACGCCCTTGCCCATGATGTCGAAGGCCGAACCATGAATCGGCTCGAACATCGACGGAAACGCGCGCTCCGGGTTGAGGTTCGCGGTCGGCGCAATGCCGAGCGATCCCGCCAATGCCGCCGCGAGGTCTGAAAGAATATCGGCGTGCAGGTTGGTCGCCACCACCGTGTCGATCGACTCCGGCCGCATCACCATGCGCATGGTCATGGCATCGACCAGCATCTTGTCCCAGGTCACGTCCTTGAACTCGGCCGCGACCTGCACGGCGATCTCGTCCCACATCACCATGGCGTGGCGCTGCGCGTTCGACTTGGTGACCACCGTGAGCAGCTTGCGCGGCCGCGACTGCGCGAGGCGAAACGCAAAGCGGATGATCCGCTCGACGCCCACCCGCGTGAACATCGACACGTCGGTTGCGGCCTCCAGCGGCGAGCCCTGGTGCACCCGGCCGCCGACGCCGGCATATTCGCCTTCGGAGTTCTCGCGCACGATCACCCAGTCGAGCTCCTTGCCGCTGACATTGCGCAGCGGCGAGGTGATCCCCGGCAGCACCCGGGTCGGCCGCACATTGGCGTACTGGTCGAACGGCTGGCAGATCGCGAGCCGCAGGCCCCAGAGCGTGATGTGGTCGGGAATGTCCGGATGCCCGGCCGAGCCGAACAGGATCGCGTCGTGCTTGCGGATCATGTCCCGGCCGTTGTCCGGCATCATCCGGCCGTGCTTCTTGTAGTACTCGCCGCCCCAGTCGAAGTGATCGAACTTGAAGCCGATACCGCCGTCGCGCCTGGCGAGCGCGTTGAGCACCTCGACGCCGGCCGCGACCACCTCCGTGCCGATCCCGTCGCCCGGGATTGCCGCAATCGCATAGGTCTTCATGTCACCTTCCGCGAGTTGTCACGTCTCTATCGAGCGCCGGTCTTTGTTGCAGTTAGCATAGCTCCGGCCCCGCCACACGCGGATACCGCCCGCGCGAAGCCCCCGGCACTTATGCCGCCTTTATAAAGAAGTCGGAGCGTCCATCTCGAATTCAAATGCGATCGGCCCCTATTTTTCCGGCATGGAGCCGTGCAAATGGTTTTTACAGCCTCGTTGATCCTCTACTGCACGATTGCCGTGCTGGGCGTCTGGGTCTGCCTCAAGTCCCGGCGCGAGGGCGCGATTGCCAAGGCAAAGGTCTATCGGCCGGAGGCGTACGACATGCGCGGCCCCGGACCGAAATGGCGCGAAAAGCATGCCGCCGGCCGGGTGTCATGATCCCGGAAGCCATTCACGAGGGTGGTTCGATCGTCGTGCTGCCGACCGTCGCGGGCTTCCTGCTCGCGCTTTGCATCGCCCCGGCCGGCGCATCGGTCTGAGCACGACCGGCGCGGCGGCGTCTGCTGGAACCGATACCGGGCCGTTGCCGTTGTTCCATATCGGCTCAAGCCGGAGGCGAACGCCATGCTGCAGCGCCTCGACCAGCCAGAGGCCGGCGTCGTTGCGTCCGGCGTCTACGCCGAAGGCAAGCACGTCGCCGACATTCCCATCGATGCGGCCGGTGCCTGGTCCAGACGGCCCGGCCACGTCGTCTGGATCGGCCTGTTCGAACCGCCCCACGACCTGCTGCATCGGGTGGGCCAGCAGCTCGAGCTGCATCCGCTCGCCATCGAGGACGCCGGCAACGCGCATCAGCGCCCCAAGGTCGAGCAGTATGGCAACGCCTTGTTCATCGTCGCCCGCACCGCGCAGATGACGGAGGGACAAATTGCCTTCGGCGAGACCCACCTTTTTGTCGGTCAGGGCTATGTCGTGTCGGTGCGCCATGGCGCGTCGGCGTCCTACTCCGCCGTGCGCGAGCGCTGCGAATCCTGCCCCGCCGTTCTCGCCCACGGCGAGGACTACATCCTCTACGCCATTCTCGATTTCGTCGTCGACAACTACGGGCCGGTGCTGGCGGAGATCAACAAGGAGGTCGAAGTCATCGAGGACCGCATTTTCAGAAGAAAGCACGTGAGCGAATATTCGATCGACCGGCTCTACACACTGCGGCGCGAGCTGTTGCGGCTGCGCAACGCGGTGACGCCGCTGCTCGACGTCTGCCAACGGCTGGAGCATGCCGAGGTTCGGCCGATCGACCCGGCCATGCGGCCGCATTTCCGCGACGTCACCGACCATGTCCGGCGCCTCAAAGAGGAAATCGATACCTTGCGGGAGGTTCTCGCCTTCGCCTTCGAGGCGGGGCTGATGCGCGGCCAGATGGTGCAGACCGAGATCACGCGGCGGCTCGCCGCATGGGCCGCCATCCTCGCCGTGCCGACCGCGGTCGCCGGCATCTACGGCATGAACTTCGAGCACATGCCCGAGCTGAAATGGCGCTACGGATATTTTGTCGTCGTCGGCGGCATAGCCGCCGTCTGCATTGCACTCTATGCCCTGTTCCGCCGGCATCGCTGGCTGTAAGGCCGGCGGCCGCGTTTCAACCCAAACGCTTCGCTCAGCCCAAGTGCTTCGCTCAGTCCAAGTGCTTCGCTCAGCCCAAGCGCTCCGCCAAGGCCCGCAGCGAAGCAACCGGGCTCACCGCGGCCAGATGCGGCCATGCACGGTCGTGTCCGTCCGGCTCGAACGGGGCTATCGTGTGCCGCGAATAGCGTTCGCAGAGCAGCGCGACGACCGCGCGAATGCCGGCCTTGGTCTCGTCGCTCGGCTCGACCATCGGCAACCGCACCCGCGGTGACATCATCTTGAGCAGGCTCAGCGCAAATTTGACGGTCGACGATTCCGGTTCTCGGGCAAACGCCGCGCTCAAGACTGCGGCCACATCGGCCAGCCGTTGCGCCTGGCCGATCTCGCCTCGCCGGAACGAAAGATACATGCTGCGGCACAGGCCGGGCGCCACGTTGGACATGCCCGAGATGCAGCCGTGGCCGCCTTGCGCGAGATACGGCAATGCCGCCGCGTCGTCGCCGCACATCAGCCGGAAGGCGTCGCCCAGGAGCGACCGCAGGCGGCCCGGACGCGTGACGTCGCCGGTCGCGTCGTCAAGGCCGATGATCTTAGCGTGTCGCTGCGCGAGCTGCGCCACCGTCTCGTCGGCGATCGCGCGCCCCGTGCGCGAGGGAATGTCGTGCAGGATGATCGGCAGGCCGGAGCTTTGCGCGATGGCGTCGAAGTGCGCATAAAATCCGGCCTGGGTCGGCTTGTTGTAGTACGGCGCGACCGACAGCACGGCATCGGCCCCGGCCTGCTCCGCCGCCCTGGTCAATGCGATCGCATGCTCGGTGCAGTTCGAACCGGCCCCGGCGATCACCGGAACCACCGGGACGCGCGCGTGCGCGACCTCGACGGCGATCCGGATCAGCTCATGACGCTCGCCCGGGCTCAGCGTCGGCGTTTCGCCGGTCGTCTCCGCGACGACCAGCGCCGTTGCGCCTGCGGCCAATTGACGATCGCACAGGCGCTCGAAGGCCGCCCGGTCGATGTTGTCGTTGCTGTCGAACGGTGTCGGCAGCGCGGGCGCAAAGCCCGAAAGCCTGCTGACATGACGTCCAGCGGAAAACATCTTGTTTCTCCTCTGACAGAGCGGACCGTCGTTCGGTTGGGTGAAGGCAGCTCAGGCGGCGGATTGAAGCGGAGTTTCCGCCTCGCCGGTGCCGCGCTCGCCGTTCAGGTTGAGCTCCAGGATCCCCGGCACCATGATCACCGCCTGCGGGCGACGACCGGTCTCATACATCGCGTACTTCACGGCTTCGGCGCGGCTGACGAACAGTCCGCCGCAAAGCCCGCCCTGCTCTCGCACGACCCATTGGCCGCGGCTGTTTTTGCCGATGAGATACAACGGCGAAGCGCGCGAGCTTCTACAGGGAGGCTCTCCGGTTTTCATCTTGCGTCTCCTTTCAACGCAGCGACGTGAATGCCTCGCTAAGGTGCTCACGGCTGCATATGAATTCGAGACGGCCGGGGCTGCGACTTCATAGGCGCGGTATAAGTGGACATCGTTGCGGCTTGCCAGAAGATCGCCGTGAGCATCGCGCAAAACGCGATGCCCGCGACGATCCGCATGATCTGCTCGAACGTCAGGCGAAATTGTCGCAGCATAGTGCGTGGCCTCGCCGCGGTCCGACTTGCGGCACTGTATGTGTTTGCGTCGTACGCGCTGCGCCGGCGTTGCGCCGGGCCTCGACCAGCGCCGCCAGGATCGCGAGCGGCAAGCTTTCGTGGCTTGCATCGGCGGTGTCATCGAGTTCGAGCGGCATGCCGGGCCTGCTCGACAGCGAGCAGAGCCACGCGCCGTCCTCGAAGACAAGACGCCGCAGCGACCGGAATGGAAGCTCGCGCGCAATCAGCTCGAGCGCGAGATCCGTCCACGCGGCGGATTTCGTCAGCGCCTCGATCCGGCGTGCAGCGGGGTTCGCGCGGTCGAGCATCGCGGCGCGCGGGCACGCGTCGGCAACGACCATGCCGATCAGCTCGGCGGTCGGGCCTTCCGCAAGGCGCAACCGCGCGGCCAGACGTTCGAGACGATCGTCGGAGTTCGGGACGAGCAGCATGCCAACCATCTCACGATGCGTTCGCGCACCGATCGCACGCGTAAGATGGTCAAAACGGCATATAGAAACGAGACGAAACGCCCGGCTTCGGCATAGGGATTCCATAAGCGCAGGCTGGCCTTTTCATAAGCGCCGAAGGTCATCGTTTCGCGAGCCCGAGCCACAGATGCTCGCGCGATGCACGCCCCGTTGTTTCTTCCGGCGCGTCGGAGCGTAGCGGAATGTCGATTGCGGCGAGGAACGCCCGGCGCAGGCGGACGTGCTCGATTCGAGCCGCATGTTTTCGCAACGCCGCCGTGCGCCGGTCGCCGGACGCCAGAATCGCATCGCAGACCTCATGGCTGGTCTGCAGGAAGAATTGAGGCGCTGCGGGCCGCCATCGCACGCCGAGCGAATCGAGTTCATCGGCCATCGCCAGCACCGCCGCGCGATCCGGCGGATCGCGGGTGATTGCATAGCGAAGCAGCAGGAATAGCCATTCGTGCAGCCTGCGGCGGCGGTTGTCGTCCGGATCGACATTGGTTTCGGGATCGAGCGTCATGCGTGGCGGCTGTGACGGCGGAAGTCGGATGGCCGCGCGAACAGTTCATCATCTGCCCATAGGAATGCCAGATGATCCCGGAGCGCCCTTCATAGGAATGTCATAAGTGTCGAGAGCCTGCGCAATTGCGGTGCCCAGGCCCGCCGCGATGCGTCCCGCGGCGTCTTTATGGGATTCCTATAACGTCGTTCCCGCTCCCACCTCGAAATCATATGCCCCGAGTGGCAGATCATCGTCGATCCCGGGACGCGGGTGTTCGCGCCCGGGCGATCCGCGTCAACGGCGCGCGTTGACGGAACCGGCCTGCCTCGGGCGTCGAACGCGCGCAACGGAGCAGACTCATGCTGGACATCGTTCTCTTGGCCCTCGGGCTCGGTTTCTTCGCGCTGTCGGTCGGCTACGCCTACGCCTGCGACCGGCTCTGAGGAGGCACCCAAGGAGGCACCAATGATCTTCGATTATTCGCTCGCCGCCATCGTGACCGCGGGCCTGCTGGTCTACCTCACCTACGCGCTGCTGCGCCCCGAGCGCTTCTGAAAGGCATCCGACCATGACGTTCCTCGGCTGGTTCCAGATCGTTCTTTATTGCGCGATCGTCGTCGCGCTGGTGCTGCCGCTCGGCGGATACATGACGCGCGTCTTCAACGGCGAGCGCACGTTCCTCACCCCGGTGCTGCGACCGGTCGAGGTGGCGCTGTACCGGCTGGGCGGCGTCGATGACCGGCAGGAGCAGCACTGGCTGACCTATACGATCGCGATGCTGCTGTTCCACGTCGGCGGCTTTCTGCTGCTTTACCTGCTGATGCGCTTCCAGGCCGTGCTGCCGTTCAATCCGGCCGGGCAGTCCGCGGTCGCGCCGGACCTCGCCTTCAACACCGCGGTGAGCTTCATCACCAACACCAACTGGCAGAATTACGGCGGCGAAAGCACGATGTCCTATCTCGTGCAGATGCTCGGCCTCACCCATCAGAACTTTCTGTCGGCGGCCACCGGCATCGTGCTTGCGGTGGCGCTGATTCGCGGCTTCGCCCGCGCCTCGGCACGGACCGTCGGCAATTTCTGGGTCGATCTCACCCGCTGCACGCTCTACGTCCTGCTGCCGATCTGCGTCGTCTATGCGCTGTTCCTGGTGTGGCAGGGCATGCCGCAGACGCTCGGTCCCTATGTCGACGCCACCACGCTCGAGGGCGGCAAGCAGACCATCGCGGTCGGCCCGGTCGCGTCGCAGATCGCCATCAAGATGCTCGGCACCAACGGCGGCGGCTTCTTCAACGCCAACGCCTCGCACCCGTTCGAAAACCCGACCGCGCTGTCGAACTTCGCGCAGATGATCTCGATCTTCGCGATCGGCGCGGCGCTCACCAACGTGTTCGGCCGCATGGTCGGCAATCAGCGCCAGGGCTGGGCGATCCTGGCGGTCATGGGCGTGCTGTTCATCGCCGGCGTCACGGTCTGCTACTGGGCCGAGGCGCGCGGCAACGACCTCCTGACCGCGATGGGGCTCGCCGGCGGCAACATGGAGGGCAAGGAGGTTCGCTTCGGCATCGTCGCCTCGGCACTCTTCGCCGTCATCACCACCGCGGCGTCGTGCGGCGCGGTCAACGCCATGCACGACTCGTTCACCGCGCTCGGCGGCATGGTCCCGCTGATCAACATGCAGCTCGGCGAGATCATCGTCGGCGGCGTCGGTGCCGGCATGTACGGCATGCTGCTGTTCGTCATCCTCGCGATCTTCGTTGCCGGCCTGATGGTCGGCCGCACGCCGGAATACGTCGGCAAGAAGATCGAGGCGAAGGAGGTCAAGATGGCGATGCTCGCCATCCTGATCCTGCCGCTGATGTATCTCGGCTGGACCGCCGTCGCCGTGGTCTATCCGACCGCGACGGCGTCGATCGCCAATCCGGGCCCGCACGGCTTCACCGAGGTGCTCTACGCCTACACCTCGCAGACCGGCAACAACGGCTCCGCCTTCGGCGGCCTGACCGGAAACATCCTGTTCTACAACGTCACCGGCGCGATCGCGATGCTGGTCGGCCGCTTCTGGATGATCGTGCCGGCGATGGCAATCGCGGGGTCCCTCGCCGCCAAGAAATCCGTGCCGCCCTCGCTTGGCACCTTCCCGACCACGAGCCCGCTGTTCATAGGCCTCGTCGTCGGCGTGATCGTCATCATCGGCGGCCTGACGTTCTTCCCGGCGCTGGCGCTCGGTCCGATCGTCGAGCACCTGGCGATGACCGCCGGCACCACCTTCTCGTCGAACTGATCCCGGAGTCCCCGCCATGGAAACCTCGACCATCCGCAAGCGCACGCCGGCTTCGGCGCTGCTGGACGCGAAAATCGTCTTGCCGGCGATCGGCTCGGCCTTTGCCAAGCTCGATCCGCGCAAGCTGATGAAAAATCCGGTGATGTTCGTGCTGGAGGTCGTCACGATCCTCACCACGATCATCTTCGTCCGCGACCTCCTCACCGGCGGCCAGGCTCTCGCCTTCGAGCTGCAGATCGTCGTCTGGCTGTGGTTCACCGTCCTGTTCGCCAACTTCGCCGAAGCCATCGCCGAAGGCCGTGGCAAGGCCCAGGCCGAGACGCTGCGACGGCAGCGCACCGAGACCCAGGCCAAGCTGATGAGCGATCCCGCAACCAGACACTATGGCCTCGTTTCGGGCACGAGCCTCAAGGTCGGCGACGTCGTCCTGGTCGAAGCCGGCGACACCATTCCCTCCGACGGCGAGGTGATCGAGGGCATCGCCTCGGTGAACGAAGCGGCGATCACCGGCGAGTCGGCTCCGGTCATCCGCGAGTCGGGCGGTGATCGCTCGGCGGTGACCGGCGGCACCCAGGTGCTGTCCGACTGGATCAAGGTGCGCATCACCGCCGCGCCGGGCTCGACCTTCATCGACCGCATGATCCGGCTCGTGGAAGGCGCGGAGCGCCAGAAGACACCGAACGAGATCGCGCTCGACATCCTGCTGGTGGGCCTCACGATCATCTTCGTGTTCGCCACCGCGACCATCCCGAGCTACGTCACCTACGCGGGCGGCGTGGTGTCGGTTGTCATCCTCGTGGCGCTGTTCGTCACGCTGATCCCCACCACCATCGGCGCGCTGCTCTCGGCCATCGGCATCGCCGGCATGGACCGCCTGGTGCGCTTCAACGTGCTGGCGATGTCCGGCCGCGCGGTCGAGGCCGCGGGCGACGTCGACACGCTGCTGCTCGACAAGACCGGCACCATCACGCTCGGCAACCGCCAGGCGACCGCGTTCCGGCCGCTGCGCGGGGTGACCGAGCAGGAGCTCGCCGACGCGGCACAGCTTGCCTCGCTCTCCGACGAAACACCGGAAGGCCGCTCCATCGTCGTGCTGGCCAAGGAGAAGTACGGCATCCGCGGCCGCGACCTCGTCGAGATCAAGGCGAAATTCATTCCGTTCACGGCGCAAAGCCGCATGAGCGGCGTGGACGTCGGCAACTCCTGGGTCCGCAAGGGCGCGGTGGATTCGATCCTGAACCACCTCAATCCCGCACCGGCCGCGGTCGGCTCGAGCGCCGTCCGCGTGCTGCCGGCGGCGAATTCGGAAGCAGGCCGCGAGATTCAGGCGATCGCCGAGGAGATTTCCAAGGCTGGCGGCACGCCGCTCGCCGTTGCCAAGGACGGCCGCCTGCTCGGCGTCATCCAGCTCAAGGACATCGTCAAGGGCGGCATCCGCGAGCGCTTCGCCGAGCTGCGAAGAATGGGCATCCGCACCATCATGATCACCGGCGACAACCCGATGACCGCGGCCGCCATCGCCGCCGAGGCCGGCGTCGACGACTTCCTTGCCCAGGCCACGCCCGAGGACAAGCTGAAGCTCATCCGCGACGAGCAGGCCAAGGGCAAGCTCGTCGCCATGTGCGGCGACGGGACCAACGACGCGCCGGCGCTCGCGCAGGCCGACGTCGGCGTCGCCATGAACACCGGCACGCAGGCGGCGCGCGAGGCCGGCAACATGGTCGATCTCGACTCCAACCCGACCAAGCTGATCGAGATCGTCGAGATCGGCAAGCAGCTCCTGATGACGCGGGGCGCGCTCACCACGTTCTCGATCGCCAACGACGTGGCGAAATACTTCGCCATCATCCCGGCGATGTTCGTCGCCTTCTACCCGCAGCTCCAGGCGCTGAACATCATGAACCTGACGAGCCCGCAGAGCGCGATCCTGTCGGCGATCATCTTCAACGCGCTGGTTATCATCGCGCTGATCCCGCTGGCGCTGAAAGGAGTCCGCTATCGTCCGATCGGCGCGGCCGCGCTGCTTCGCCGCAATCTTTGGATCTACGGCGCAGGCGGCGTGATCATCCCGTTCATCGGCATCAAGGCCATCGACATGGTCGTCACGGCCTTGAACCTTGCCTGAGGAGACTGAAGCATGTTGCGCGAAATCCGTCCCGCCGTCGTCTTCGTCACCGGCCTCACCCTGATCACCGGCCTCATCTATCCGCTGGCCATGACCGGGATTGCCGGAACGATCTTTCCGCGGCAGGCGCAGGGCAGCCTGATCGAGAAGGACGGCAAGGTGATCGGCTCGGCGCTGATCGGCCAGGCCTTCACCGAGGACAAGTACTTCCACGGCCGGCCGTCGGCGACCTCCGCGCCCGATCCGAAGGATTCGCCCAAGACCGTCGCGGCCCCCTACAACGCGGCCAGCTCGGCGGGCTCGAACCTCGGCCCGACCAACAGGGCACTCATCGAACGCGTCAAAGGCGACGTGGAAAAGCTCAAGCAGGAAAACGCTTCCGCACAGGTCCCAATCGACCTCGTGACCACGTCCGCCAGCGGCCTCGATCCCGACATTTCCCCGGATGGCGCTCTGTTCCAGGTGCCGCGCGTGGCCAAGGCGCGTAATATGCCGGAGGAACGCATGCGGCAGCTGGTCCAGGAGCATGTCCAGAGCCGCACGTTCGGTATCTTTGGCGAGCCGCGGGTGAATGTGCTGGCGCTCAACCTGGCTCTGGATCAGGCCGCGAGCCGGTAATACATCGGCGGTCTCATCCCTCCCCGCGAGGGGAGGGTCCGCGCGGAGCGCGGGGGTGGGGAGAAGCCAGCGAGAACCGCAGGCCTCTCCCCACCCGGCCGCCATAGTGCGTCGAAGACGCGCGTAAACGCGCTAATGACGGCCACCCTCCCCTCGCGGGGAGGGATGGCACCACCCGTGCCGCCGGCAGTTCAATTCCACCGGACACGCCAGGCCTTGAGAACCCTGCTCGATGGAAGATCACCACCGCCCCTCGCCCGAGGCGCTACTCGAAGCGGCCCGCAAAGAAGAAAGGCGCACCGGTAAGCTGCGCATCTTCGTCGGTGCCGCGCCGGGCGTCGGCAAGACCTACGAGATGCTGCAGCAGGCGCGCGCCCGCAAGAAGGACGGCTACGACGTCGTGGTCGGCGTCGTCGAGACGCACGGCCGCAAGGAAACCGAAGCATTGCTCGATGGCCTCGAGGTCATTCCCCGCCGCCACGTCGAGTACCGCGGCCAGACGATGGAGGAAATGGACCTCGACGCGATCATCGCCCGCAGGCCGCAGCTTGTGCTGGTCGACGAGCTCGCGCACACCAATGCGGAAGGCAGCCGCCATCCGAAACGCCATCTCGACGTCGAGGAGCTCCTGCAACGCGGCATCGATGTCTATTCGACCGTCAACATCCAGCACATCGAGAGCCTGAACGACGTCGTCGCCCAGATCACCCATGTCCGGGTCCGCGAGACCGTGCCGGATCAGGTGTTCGACCGCGCCGATGCCGTCGAGCTCGTCGACCTCACACCCGACGACCTGATCCAGCGGCTCAAGGAGGGCAAGGTCTATGTCCCCAGGCAGGCGGAGCGCGCGCTCGCCAACTTCTTCTCCCCTGCCAATCTGACGGCACTGCGCGAGCTCGCCCTGCGGCGCACCGCCGAGCGGGTCGACGAGCAGTTGCTGACCGAAATGCAGGCCCGCGCGATCCCCGGGCCCTGGGCCGCGGGCGAGCGCATTCTGGTCTGCATCAGCGAAGACCCGCGCGCCGCGGGTCTCGTCCGCTATGCCAAGCGGCTCGCCGACCGGCTGCACGGCCCATGGGTTGCGCTCTATATCGAAAGCCGGCGCAGCCTCCAGTACACCGAAGAGGAGCGCGACCGCATCGCCGACACGCTGCGCCTTGCCGAGGCGCTGGGTGGCGAGGCCGTCTCGATCCCGAGCGCCGACCGCAGCATTGCCGACGACGTGATCGGCTACGCCCAGTCGCACAACGTGACGCAAATCGTCATCGGCAAGTCCGCCCGTTCGCGCTGGTTCGAGATGCTGCACGGCTCGGTGGTCCATGATCTGGTGCGGCGGTCGGGCAATATCAGCGTGCACGTCATCGCCGGCGAGAGCGCCGCCGGCGAGGCCATTGCAAAAAAGACCGTGCGCACCGCCGCCGATCAGGCGTTCGATCCCTGGCCCTATCTCGTTGCCTTGCAGGCCGTGGCCCTAGCTCTGGGCGCGGGCGAAGTCATTCACCCCTGGCTCGGCGGCATCGAGAACGTGGACCTGGTGTTTCTCACCGCCGTGGTCGGGGTCGCCGTGCGCTATGGCCTGTGGCCGTCGCTGTTCGCCAGCATCGTCGCGTCGCTTTGCTACAACTTCTTCTTCCTGCCGCCGCTCTACGAGTTCACCATTGCCGATCCGACCAATGTCGCGACTTTCTTCTTCTTCACCATCATGGCGATCATCGTCTCCAACGTGGCCGCGCGCGTGCGCACCCAGGCGGTGACCGCCATCAGCCGCGCCCGCGCCACCGATTCGCTTTATTCGTTCAGCCGCAAGCTCGCCGGTGTCGGCACCATGGACGACGTGCTGTGGGCCACCGCTTACCAGATCGCCCTGATGCTGAAGGTGCGCGTGATGCTGCTGCTCCCGGAGAACGACTCGATCGTGGTGAAGGCGGGCTATCCGCCCGAGGACATGCTCGACGAGGCCGACCTTGCCGCGGCGAAATGGGCCTGGAGCAACGATCGCGCCGCCGGCCGCGGCTCCGACACGCTTCCCGGGGCGAAACGCCTGTTCCTGCCGATGCGCACCGGGCGCGGCGCGATCGGCGTGATCGGCATCGACAGCGACAAGACCGGGCCGCTGTTCACGCCGGACGAGCGGCGGCTTCTCGACGCGCTGGTCGACCAGAGTGCGCTGGCGATCGAGCGGGTGCGCCTGGTCGAGGACATGGATCGGGTCAAGCGCACGGTCGAGACCGAGCGCCTGCGTTCGGCGCTGCTGACCTCGATCTCGCATGACCTCAAGACGCCGCTTGCGGCGGTGCTCGGCTCCGCCGGCACCTTGCGCGATCTCGGCTCCCGGCTCGGCGAAAGCCAGAAGGCGGAGCTGCTGACGACGATCATCGACGAGTCGGAGCGCCTCAACCGCTTCATTGCCAACCTTCTCGACATGACCCGGCTGGAGTCGGGCGCGGTCGCACCCAGGTCCGCGCCGCACGATGTCGGCGAGGTTGTCGGCAGCGCGCTGCGCCGGGCCGCCAAAATTCTCGGCCGGCATCGCGTCGAGGTCGAGGTTGCCAAGGACCTGCCGATGGTCGAAATCGATCCGGTGCTGTTCGAGCAGGTGCTGTTCAACATTCTCGACAATGCGGCGAAGTACGCGCCGATCGGCTCGCTCGTCCGCATCGAGAGCTGGCGCGACCGCGACTGCATCGGCTTGCAGATCCTCGACGAAGGCGACGGCATTCCGCCGGCCGACCTGGAGCGGATATTCGACAAGTTCTACCGGGTGCAGAAGGCTGACCATGTGCGGGCCGGCACCGGCTTGGGCCTTGCGATCTCGCGCGGCTTTGTCGAAGCCATGCGCGGCACCATCGAGGCCGCCAACCGCTCCGATCGGAGCGGCGCGGTGTTCACCATCCGGCTGCCGGTTCCGGCAACCATCCAACTCCTGGACACCGCCGCATGACCGCCGCCCCGCTCAAGGTCCTGGTGGTCGATGACGAGCCGCCCATCCGCAAGCTCCTGCGCATGGGGCTGAGCACGCAGGGCTACGAGATCGTCGAGGCCGGCAACGGCAAGGCCGCGCTCGAGCTGCTGGAGCAGAAGCCCGATCTGGTGATCCTCGATCTCGGCCTGCCGGACATTCAGGGCCACGAGCTCCTTCGCACCATGCGGTCGCGCAACGAGGCCATTCCGATCGTCGTGCTGTCGAGCCGCGGCGACGAGGCGGGCAAGGTCCAGGCGCTCGACCTCGGCGCGGACGACTATGTCACCAAGCCGTTCGGCCTCGACGAGCTTCTCGCCCGCATGCGGGCCGCGCTCCGCCACCAGCTTCAGGTGCACGGCGAGCGGCCGATCTTTCGCGCCGGCGACCTCTCCGTCGATCTCGTCCGCCGCATCGTCAAGGTGCGCGACAAGGAGGTGAAGCTGTCGCCCAAGGAATACGACCTGCTGCGCGTCCTGGTGCAGCACGCCGGCAAGGTGCTGACCCACAAATTCCTGCTCGGCGAGCTATGGGACGATCTCACCGACGCTCAATATCTGCGCGTCTACGTGCGGCAGTTGCGGCAGAAGATCGAAGCCGATCCGGAACGGCCGCAATACGTGCTGACCGAGACCGGCATCGGCTACAGGCTTCGGCCGGCGGATTAGCGACCGGCCCGGCTGTCGTCGATTCCGGACGATGGGTTGACCTGACCAATTTCCTATTTATATAGGACTTCATCCCCGCTCGTTCGAGGGCGTCAACCGGTGACTGCTGTTGGTGGAGTGGGGAGCGGTGCCTGCGGGTCGGGCTTGTCACCCGGACACTCGGGGCGCCTCGGACCCCGCCTTTCGGGCACTACGACCCGGAAGCTGGGAGCCAGCTGGACGGCCGGTGAGCGATCCTCGCCGGTTCGCAATCGCGGCCCGAGGCGTGTGGGGCCAGGCCCCGCGAAAATCACCGCGGTGAAGCGCCGCAAGGCGCGCCGGCCCGCGTCATGGGCCGGCGGTCCCTTCCGCTGAAGGGACCGGCCTGACCGCAAGGTGGCCACCGGGTGCGGCGGTTTCCGCACCAGCGCTTTGCGGCGCTTCACCCTCCTCGAGCTTTCGAGGCGGACAGGACGGACGGCGGCCGGGAGCCGAACGATTTCCCGGAGCGCTGACGCATGTTCGCCGGGCTGTTTGAAAAGTGAATCCGCAATAGCACCACTCGGGCGGCGCCATCCCTCCCCGCGAGGGGAGGGCCCGCGCGAAGCGCGGGGGTGGGGATAAGCCAGCGAGATGCGGAGGCCTCTCCCCACCCGGCCGCTCGCTAGCGCTCGCGTCCACCCTCCCCTCGCGGGGAGGGACGAGACCGCCGATGTCGCGCGAAACGCTACATCTTCGGCATCTTCGCCGCTTTCACCAGCCCGTCCCAGCGCACCGCTTCGTCGCGCATGAACGCGCCGAACTGCTCCGGGCTTCCGGCGATGATGGTGATGCCGAGACTGCCGAACTTGGCCTTCAGCTCCGGCGCGTTCAGCGCGTCCAGCGCCGCCTTGTTCAGCCGGTCGACGATCGGCGCAGGCGTGCCGGCCGGCGCGCAGAGGCCGTTCCAGGAATTGGCGATGAGCTGCGGAAATCCCTGCTCGGCCAATGTCGGCACGTCGGGCATCATGCCCGAGCGCTGCGCGGTCGCGATGCCCAGCACGCGGACGCGCTTGTCGTCGAGGATCGGAATGACAATGGTGGTCGGCTGGAAGATCGCATGCACCTGGCTGGCGAACAGGTCGGCCATCGCCGGCCCGCCGCCGCGATAGAGCGCGACCGGGAAGTCCGCGCCAGTCAGCTCCTTGAACACGTGGGCGAGGATGTGCGGCGGCGTGCCGGTCGGCGCGGCAAAATTGAACTTGCCGACATTGGCCTTGGCATAGCCGGCAAGCTCCTTGGCGTTCTTCACCGGCAGGTCGGCGTTGCAGATCAAGAGATACGGTGCGTTCGACATGCCGGAGATCGGCGCAAAGCTCTTGATCGCATCGTAGTCGAGCTTCTCCTGCATCGCCGGCAGGATCGAATGCGTCGCCGAGCTCGCCACCAGGATCGTATAGCCGTCGGGCTCGGCGCGCGCCGCAGCGGTGGCCCCGATCGCGCCGCCGCCGCCGGAGCGGTTCTCGATGATCAGGTTCTGCCCGAACGACGTGGACATCAGTTGCGCCACATAGCGCGCCGAGACGTCGGTGACGCCGCCCGGCGCGAACGGCAGGATGGTGCGGATCGGACGCGCCGGGTAGGATTGCGCCCAGGCGCGTGACGACAGTGCCGGCGCGGCCATGGGCAGCGCCAGCAGCATCGACAGGGCGGTTCGCCGCTCCAGCATCATTCCCGTCACCTCGCCGCCGTGACCTGGATCTCGATCATCTTCGCCGGCGATTGCAGCCGCGCCTCGATGCAGGCGCGCGCCGGCGTCTGGCCGGGCACCACCCAGGCGTCCCACACCTTGTTGAACTCGTCGACCACGCGGATGTCCTGCAGCCAGATCACCGCCTGCACGAGCTTCGACTTGTCGGTGCCGCCCTGCTTCAGGAGGCCGTCGATCTTGTCGAGGATCTCCTTGGTCTGCTCGCCCACGCTCTTGCCCACCGTCGCGTCGGCGGTCAGCCCCGCGAGATAGACCGTGTCGTTGTGCACCACCACACGCGACATGCGCGGGCCGTTCTCGAAACGCTGAATCGCCATCACGATCTCCGTTATTGCGGGGCCGTCATTGCGGCAGCACCCGCGCCAGATAGGATACCAAGCAGGACACTTGGCAGGATAAGGGCGTCGCCCGCCCGTCGAGGCCCGAAGCAGAAAACACCACGGCGACAATTTCAAGGGAGGTCCCGCGTGCTCCGGATGCTGGCCATGCTCGCAGCGCTTGCCTGTGCGGCGCTGCCGTCTCCCGCCGCCGCGCAATATCCCGACAAGCCGATGCGCTGGATCCTGCCCTTCCCGGCCGGCGGCGCGGTCGACATCGTCGCCCGCACGGTCGCTGCGAAAATGGCGGAAGACCTCGGCAAGCCGATCATCATCGAGAACAAGGCCGGCGCGGGCGGCATCATCGCCACCGACGCGGTGGCGAAATCCGCGCCCGACGGCACCACGCTGCTGCTGACCACGCCGAACCACACCATCAACGCCGCGCTGCAGGCGACGCTGCCCTACGACACCGAGAAAGACCTCGTGCCGGTGTCGGTGGTGGCCGAGGTGCCGGAGGTGCTGGTCAGCCATCCGGCCGCGCCGTTCACGAGCTTCCGCGAGTTCGTCGATTACGCGAAGAAAAATCCCGGCAAGCTGAACTACTCGTCCGCGGGCATCGGCACGCTGCCGCACATCACCTTCGAGCTGCTGCTGCGGCGGACCGGTATCGAGGTGGCGCACATTCCCTATCGCGGCGCGGCTCCGGCGATGACCGATCTGCTCGCAGGCGTGGTGCAGCTCAAGCTCGACACCTATACGACGTCGAACCCGCATGTGGTGGCCGGCAAGCTCCGCATGCTCGGTATCGCCAGCCGGACGCGCTCGAAGCTGATGCCCGACGTGCCCACGATCGCCGAGATGGGGCTGCCCGGCTACGAGGGCGTGCTCTGGATCGCGCTGATGGCCCCGAGCGGCACGCCGCAGGCCGTGATCGACCGGCTCGCCGCCGCGAGCGCCAAGGCCGCGCGCGCACCCGACGTTACGGAGAAGCTCACCCGCGACGGCGTCGATCCGATCGGCGGAACGCCGCAAGCGCTCGGTGCGTTGATCGCACGCGAATTGCCTCAGTGGCGCGAGCTTGCCAAAGCGGCCAATATCAAGCTGCAATAATGCCCTGCCAAGGATGCCGGAATGCCGAAACTGACCACGGGCCCCGATCCGAACCCGAAGAAGCCCAAGCTCAAGGCCCCGCCGAACGCCTGCGACAGCCACATCCACCTGTTCGGCCCGGCGGCAAAATATCCGTTCGCGCCGGACAGTCCCTACACCGCACATGATGCGCTGCCGGAACACTTCTTCGCGCTTCAGGACAAGCTGGGCTTGAGCACCGGCGTGATCGTCAGCCCCGGCGGCTATGGCCGCAACTACGCGATGCTCGCCGACGTGCTGGCGAAGTATCCGAGGCGCTTCCGCGGCATTGCGCTGGTTCGCGACGACATCCCGGGCGCGGAGCTCAAGCGGCTCACCTCGCTCGGCGTGCGCGGCATGCGGATGATGAGCCATGCGCGCGGCCAGCACGTGCCGAACTATTCCAAGGAGACCGCCGCGCGCGTGCACGAGCACGGCTGGCATATCCAGTTCTATCCGCACGGCACCGACATCGCCGAATACGCCGACAAGCTGCTCGAGCTGAAAAACGACATCGTGCTCGACCACTTCGCCAGCATCCCGGCGGAAGGCGGCACCGAGCAGCCCGCGGTCAAAGCCGTGCTGAAGCTGCTCGACACCGGCCGGGTGTGGTTGAAGCTCTCCGGGCCGATGCGCTGCACGACGCAGAACCCGCCCTACCCGTCGGTCACGCCGCTCGCGCATCTCTTTGTCAAGCACGCGCCGGAGCGGATGGTATGGGGCTCCGACTGGCCGCACGTCAATCTCGACGGCCGCGAAATTCCGAACGACGGCGATCTCCTCGACCTGATGCTGGAATGGGTGCCGGACGCGGCCGTGCGCAACCGGATTTTGTCGCAGAACGCCAACAAGCTATACGGCTTCTAGGCTCTCTCCCACGACGCCTGGGAACATTCGGAGACTGCGGCAGTTCACATTGACGGAGCCGTCAGCGCGTGGCGCTGAGGCCATCCTTCTTGTCATGTGAATGCCATGTCTCAGTCGCTGCCGGCCATCTGCACCGGCCTGAAATGACCGAAACAACTTCGTTTGGTCCCGACATCACGTCGTCGGGCGTGAGCTTCCGGCTGTGGGCACCCGCCGCGCGGCGAGTCGAGCTCGTCGGCGATCACCGTGCCGAGATGCAGCGCACCGGCGATGACGGATGGCTTGCGGCCGAGGCGACTGGCGCACGGCCCGGCACTCGTTACCAGTTTCGCATCGACGAGCAGTGGACGGTGCCGGACCCAGCCTCGCGCTTCCAGCCCGACGACGCGCATGGGCCGAGCGAGGTCGTCGACCAGAGCGCGTTCGAATGGCAGACGCGCGACTGGACCGGCCGCCCCTGGCATGAATGCGTTTTTCTCGAGCTGCACGCCGGCACATTCACACGCGAAGGTACTTTCCGCTCGGCGATCGAGCGGCTGGACCACGTCGCCGCTGCGGGCTTCACCGCGATCGAGCTGATGCCGGTTGCGGATTTTCCCGGTCGCTGGAACTGGGGCTATGACGGTGTTCTGCTTTACGCGCCGGACAGCGCCTACGGCCGCCCGGACGATCTCAAGGCGCTGATCGACGCCGCGCATGCGCGCGGGCTTATGGTTTTTCTCGATGTCGTCTACAACCACTTCGGGCCCGACGGGAATTATCTCGGGATTTACGCGCCGCAGTTCTTTTCCGACGCCCAAACGCCCTGGGGCCATGCGATCAACTACGAACACCCTGTGGTGCGGCGCTTCGCCGTGCAGAACGCACTCTACTGGCTGCGCGATTACCGGTTCGACGGGCTGCGGCTCGACGCGGTGCACGCGATCGCCGGGCCTGGCCGCACATGTCTCCTGCATGAGCTGAGCGAAGAGGCAGGCAAGCTTGCCGCGGCCACCGGCCGGCACATTCATCTCGTGCTCGAGAACGACGCCAATCAGTCGGCACTGCTCGATCCGGTGACCGATCCGCCGGCTGGCAAATACCGCGCGCAGTGGAACGACGACTTCCACCACGCCTTTCATGTGCTGCTCACCGGCGAAGCCGCGGGCTATTACCGCGACTATCGCGACCCGCCGCAAGACCTCCGGCGCAGCCTGGCCGAAGGGTTTGCCTATCAGGGCCAGCGTTCGCTGCATCGCGGCGGCGCGCCGCGCGGCGAAGCGACCGCAGCACTGCCCGCCACCGCCTTCGTGAACTTCCTGCAGAACCACGATCAGATCGGCAACCGCGCCCTGGGCGAGCGGCTGTCCGTCCTCGTGCCTGCACCGATGCTGGACGCAGCGCTTGCCGTGACATTGCTCAGCCCCGGCCCGCCGCTGATGTTCATGGGCGACGAATGGCGGACGCAGCAGCCGTTTCCGTTCTTCTGCGACTTCAAAGGCGATCTCGCCAACGCGGTGCGCAAAGGCCGCCGGAAGGAATTTGCCGAGGCCTATGCCCGCCACCGCGACGCGGTGCCTGATCCGCTCGCTGCGGAAACCGTCAGGCGTGCCACGCTCGACTGGTCCGCGATCGAGAAGCCCGAGCATGCGGCAAGCCTCGATCTCGTGCGCAGGCTTCTCGCCGCGCGGAAAGAGTTCGTGGTGCCGCGCCTTCCGCGGCTCGTTCGCGGGCCCGGCGAGGCGGCACTGGACGACGGGCTTTTGACGGCGCGTTGGCGCTTTACGTCCGGCGAGTCGCTGTCGCTGGTGGCGAACTTGAGCGACCGGCCGCGCCCCCGGCATGCGGTCCGAGGCGGCAAGGCATTCTGGGGCGGCGATGCAGCAGAGCTTGCGCCTTTCGCGGTCCACGCCGCGATCGAGGCCGCGTGATGCCGCCGCCGGTTCCGGCATCGACCTACCGGCTGCAGCTCAGCCGCGACTTCGGCTTCGACGCCGCCGCGAACATCGTCCCGTATCTGAAGGCGCTCGGCATCTCGCATCTCTACACGTCGCCGTTTCTCACCGCGCGGCCGGGCTCGGTCCACGGCTACGACGTGGTCGACTTCCGCACGCTCAACCCGGAATTCGGCGGCGACGAAGCATTCGACCGCCTGAGCACAGCGCTGCGCGACGCAGATATGGGTCTCATCCTCGACTTCGTCCCGAACCACATGGCGGTGGGCTCCGACAATGCGCTCTGGCTCGACGTGCTGGAATGGGGGGCGCGCTCGCCGCATGCCGCGTCGTTCGACATCAGCTGGGACCTGCTGCCCTACAGGCGCTCCGGCGGCGTCCTGCTGCCCGTGCTCGGGCGTCCCTATGGCGACGCGCTGACCGCAGGCGAGATCGAGCTGCGGTTCGACCCGCAGCAGGGAAGCTTCTCCGCCTGGTATTTCGATCATCGCTTTCCGATCAACCCGCAACGCTACGACGACATCATCAAAACCGTCGTCGTAGCGGCCAACGAAAACACGACGTCCGCGGGCCGGGCCCTGCTGGCGCTCGGCCGCGAGCACGCAACGCTCGGCCGGCCGACCTATGCACAAGCGCCGGCGTTGAAGGCGAACCTTGCAGCGCTGCCGGGTGCGGCCGAAATCATCGCGCGCGGCCTCGCCGCCTATCGCCCCGATCGCGAAGGCGGCGTCAACCTGCTGCATCGGCTCCTGGAGCGGCAGCACTATCGGCTGGCGGACTGGCGGCTCGCCGTGTCCGCCATCAACTACCGGCGGTTTTTCGACATCAACGACCTCGCCGGCGTGCGCGTCGAGGACGCGGCGACGTTCCGCATGATGCACGAGTTCGTGCTGCGGCTCGTGGCCGAAGACCGCCTGCAGGGGCTGCGGCTCGATCACATCGACGGCCTGTTCGATCCTGCACAATATGCACGGCGTCTGCGCCAGGTGCTCGCGGCTGCGCGCGGCCCGCGGCGTCCGCCGGTCTATGTGATCGCCGAAAAGATCCTCGCCGACGGCGAGACCATGCCGGCGCTGCCGGGCATCGCCGGCACCACCGGCTACGAATGGCTGAACACGATTTCGCGGGTCCTGGTCGACGCCACCGGCCGCGACAGGCTCGATGCCCTTTGGCGGCAGACCGAGCCCGGGCTCGGCGATTTTCAAACCGTGCTTCGGGGTTCGAAAGAGCGCGTCCTCAACGGCATCATGGCGAGCGAAGCCAACGTGCTGGCGCAGCTTCTCAGTCGGATCGCCGCGGGCCACTACAGCACGCGTGACTATGCCCCGGACCGCCTGCGCAGCGCGCTCAGGCTCTATATTCTCGAATTTCCGGTCTATCGAACCTATGTCAGCGCAACGGGTCCCGGCGAACGCGACCGTACGGTGATCGAGCGCGCGATCGCGGCGGCGCGCAGGCGCTGGCAGGGCACGGATGCCGACATCTTCGATTTTCTGCGCGACGCGCTGACGCTCGACCTCATTCGCGACGGCCGGCCCTACTCGAGGCCGCGCGTCCGGCAGTTCGCCTTCAAGATGCAGCAGTTCACCGGCCCGATGGCGGCGAAGTCGCTCGAGGACACCGCGATCTACCGCTATCACGCGCTGCTGGGCCTCAATGAAGTGGGCGGCGATCCATCGCTGCCGGCACTCTCCATTGCCGAGTTTCACGAACGCATGCAGGCGCGCGTTGCGCAGGGGTCGGCGGGGCTCACGGCGACCGCAACCCACGACACCAAGCGCGGCGAGGATGCCCGCATGCGCATCCTTGCGCTTTCGGAAATTCCCGATCTTTGGGCGGAGCATGTGCGGCTATGGCGCGAGATTAATGCCCGCCTGATCGGCAAGGCCGACGGCCGGTATACGCCTTCGAGCGGGCATGAATACCTGATCTATCAGGCGCTGATCGGGGTCTGGCCGCACGGGCGGCCGCCGGATGCGTCCTTCGCGCAGCGCTTCGAAGACTACGCGATCAAGGCCGCGCGGGAGGGCAAGCTCGAGACCAACTGGCTCAATCCGGACGAGCGCTACGAGGACGGCTTGCGGAGCTTCGTCAAGGGCATTCTCGATGCCGAGGCGTCGCGGGCCTTCCTCGCTTCGTTTGCGGACGTCGCGCGCCGCGCGGCGCTGCTCGGCGCATTGAACAGTCTCGCGCAGCTCGTGCTGAAGGCGACGATGCCGGGCGTTCCCGACTTCTATCAGGGCACCGAGCTGTGGGATCTCGCGCTGGTCGACCCCGACAACCGCCGGCCGGTCGATTTCACCGCGCGGCAGGCGATGCTGGCCGCGTTGCCATCCGCCAGCGCCGGCGAACTCGCGGACAACTGGACCGACGGCCGCATCAAGATGGCGCTGACCCGCCGGCTGCTGCAGCTCCGCGCCGAGCACCCGGACGCGTTCCGCAACGGCGCGTACGAAACCGTCGCGGTGACAAGCCCGCACCGCGATCACGTCATCGCGTTCAAGCGCTCGTGGCAGCGGTCACGGTTTCTCGTCATCGTCGGCCGGCACTACGCCGCCCTGACGTCGCGCGGCGAGCACTGGCCCGCGGGAGATTATCTGAACGGGCTTGAGCTCGACCGCAAAGACTTCGCCAGCGCTGCCGCAAGCGAAAACCTTCTGTCGGGCGTCCTCCATGGACTGCCCATCGCCATTCTGAGAGCATCTTAGATGTCAGCGCCGTTTCTTCTTTTTCACCGGCAGCGCGTGCTGCCACGCCATCTCCAGCGCCGCCTTCAATTCCGCCGCCTTGAGCTTCGACAGCGTCGCGGTGGTCCAGCCTTGCCGGCCCCAGGCGTTCGGTATCGCAGCGAACGCGTCGGACGCGACCATGCATTTGAGCTCCTGCTCGTCGGGCGCGAACTTGAAGTTCGCGGTCTTGCCGTCGGCCGCAAGCGTCACGTAGATGCGCGCGACCTTGAACGCGGCGCGATCGAAGTGCGGCGCTTCGGTCGTGCCCTCGAGCGCCAGCGCCAGGCGGCGCAGGTCGTTGGCCGTTGCCATTGCTACTTTCTCCCGGGCGCGGTCAGCAGACCCGCATGCACCGCCACCTTGCGGAACACGTTCGGCAGGGCTTCGCCGGCAAGCTCCGCGAGCGCGACCCAGCGCATGCCCTCAGGCGCCTTGGTCTTCGCCGGAACGCTCGCGACATAGACCGACTGCCGCAAGGGGAAATGCGTAAAGCCGTGCTCGACCGCGCCGGCAAGCTTGCGCCACTTCGCCTGCAGCGGCGCTTCGTTCAGCGCATCATCCTCGTCGAAGGTTTGCGTCCACGCGGTCGAAGGCACCTCGGTCATGCCGCCGAGCAAGCCCTTGGACGGCCGCGTGCGGACCAGCACGAACCCGTCGGCCCGCGTCACCACGAACGACGCGCCCCGTCTGAGCTTGCCTTCCACCTTCGGGGCTTTGCGCGGAAACGTCTCGGCGTCGCCCCTCGCCTGCGCTTCGCACGCGCCCATCCACGGGCAGATGCCGCAGGCCGGTTTCTTCGGCGTGCAGATCGTCGCGCCGAGGTCCATCATCGCTTGCGTGAAATCGCCGAAGCGCCGTGGCGGCAGCAGGGCCTCGGCGCGTTCGCGGATGGCCGTCTTGGCCGCGGGAAGCTCGGTCTCGACGGCAAAGAGCCTTGCGATCACCCGCTCGATGTTGCCGTCGATGGCGACCGCGCGGCGGTCGAAGGCGATCGCCGCGATCGCTGCCGAAGTGTAGCCGCCGACGCCGGGGAGCGCGCGCAGACCTTGCTCGGTGTCCGGAAACTGGCCGCCGTGCTGGCTCGCGACGGCCAATGCACAAGCGTGCAGATTGCGCGCCCGCGCGTAGTAGCCGAGCCCGGCCCAGGCCTTCAGCACGTCGTCGAGCGGGGCTTTGGCCAGCGCCGCGACGTCCGGCCAGAGCTTCAGGAACTTCACGTAGTAAGGACCGACCGCCTTCACGGTGGTCTGCTGCAGCATGATCTCCGACAGCCAGACGTGATAGGGATCGGCCTGCTTGCCCGGCGGCGCACGCCACGGCAGGTGCCGGCGGTGCCGGTCGTACCAAGTGAGCAGCGCGACAGGCTCCGGCGCATCCACGCCGGGTGACGCCGCGCCCTTTTTCCGGACCGCCGCCCCTGCTACGTTCATATCACCCGGTCTGACAGAGCGTTAAGCCGTGAACAAGCCCCGCCCCACCCGCAAGCTTGCCGAACTCACCGCAGAGTTCATGGCGGACGCATTCAAGAAGCAGGGTTTCGCCCGGACCGAGCTGGTCACGCGCTGGAAGGAGATCGCCGGCGCGGAGATCGCGGCCTGCGCCGAGCCCCTCAAGCTGCAATGGCCGCGCGCGAAAGAAGGCGACGAGCCCGAGCCCGCCACGCTCGTCCTCCGCGTCGAGGGCCCGGTCGCACTCGAGATCCAGCACCAGACCGGCGTGATCATCGAGCGGGTCAACCGTTTCTTCGGCTGGCCCGCGGTCGGGCGGATCGCGCTCCGCCAGGCCCCGCTCAGCCGGCCCAGGCCCCGCCCGGCCTTGCCGAAAGCCGATCCGGCGGAGACCGCGAAGGTCGCAGCGACCTTGACCGGCATCGCCGACGACGAACTGCGCATGGCGCTGGCGCGGCTTGGCGCGGCCGTTAAGCGGGGCTAACCAAAGCGCATTTCCGATCAACGGAACGTGACCCGCCGGTCTTGGCGAACCGGCCTGTCAATGCCACATTGCGCCGCAATCTTGCACCGGATTTCAAACGCCACGGAGCTTCAAGGTGATTACTCGTCGGAACCTGCTCATCGGTGCCAGCACGTTTGCCATGCTGGCCGCGCTCGGAAGCTTCGGAGCCCTGATCGAGGCGCAGCCCGCCGCAGCCCAGACCGTTCCCATGACCGAGTTGCTGGTCCCGCCGCAGCTTGGCGACCGTTCGCTGGGCAAGGACGATGCGCCGGTGACGGTCGTCGAATACGCATCGATGACCTGCCCGCACTGCGCGATGTTCCACGAAAACACCTATCCGGAGCTGAAGAAGCGCTATATCGACACCGGCAAGGTGCGCTTCATCTTCCGCGAGTTCCCGCTCGACCCGCTCGCCGCGGGCGCCTCGATGCTGGCGCGCTGCGCCGACAAGGACAAATTCTTTCCGCTGATCGAGACGCTGTTCCACATGCAGCGCACCTGGGCGGTGGAGAAGCCGATCCCGCCGCTGATGGCGATCGCCAAGCAGGCCGGCTTCTCCGAGCAGAGCTTCAACGCCTGCCTGTCGGATCAGAAGATGCTCGAAGCCATGCAAGCCGAGCAGAAGCGCGCCACCGACAAGTTCAAGGTCAATTCCACGCCGACCCTGTTCATCAACGGCAAGATGCAGAAGGGCGGCATGTCGATCGACGACCTCGCCAAGGTGATCGATCCGCTGTTGAAAACCTGAGCTGAGGCCTCGCGAATCACAGGCCCTGCGCCCGGTGCAAACCGGGCGGTTTCCACGCCTTTCGGCCGCCCGCAAACCCGCATCCCGCCGGTCAATATTGCACCGTCGTGATTTGGCCGTATTCCATTGATTTTCACAGCTTTTTTCCGCCTTCCGAGCGACTGAGGCGGGGATAAGTCGGGCTCTGCGTGTTGCTGTCTTTGGCCCGCCGACACATTCTCCGCGCCAATGCGGTGCCCCTTCATCCGCTCGCAAGCCCTCAGCGTTGCACGGGTTTTGCCGTGCATAGCGACGGTGGCCGGGGCGGCGGGGCACGCCGCACGGGGCGGCAACTGGAAAAGAAATTGAAATGAAGCTGACGCGACTGCGCCTGATCGGTTTCAAGTCCTTCGTCGAGCCGACTGACTTCCTGATCGAACCGGGCCTCACCGGCGTGGTCGGCCCGAACGGCTGCGGCAAGTCGAACCTGGTCGAGGCGCTGCGCTGGGTCATGGGCGAGACCTCGCACAAGTCGATGCGCGCCGCCGCGATGGACGACGTGATCTTTGCCGGCAACAACAACCGGCCGCCGCGCAACACCGCCGAAGTCTCGATCCAGCTGGACAACGAAAAGCACGAAGCCCCGACCCAGTTCAACGAGCACGACACGCTCGACATCTCGCGCCGGATCGAGCGCGAAAAAGGCTCGCTCTATCGCGTCAACGGCCGCGAGGTGCGCGCGCGCGACGTGATGACCCTGTTCGCCGACGCCTCGACCGGCTCGCGCTCGCCGGCGCTGGTGCACCAGGGCCGCATCGGCGAGATCATTCAGGCGAAACCCGAGCAGCGCCGCCGCGTGCTGGAAGAGGCCGCCGGCATTTCCGGCCTGCACGCCCGCCGCCACGAAGCTGAGCTGCGGCTGAAGGCCGCCGAATCCAATCTGCTCCGCGTCGAGGACGTGGTGAAGCAGCTCGCCGGCCAGATCGACGGGCTGAAGCGCCAAGCCAAGCAGGCGATCCGCTACCGCAACGTCGCCGCGGAAGTGCGCAAGGTCGAGGCGACGCTTTATTACCTGCGCTGGCTTGGCGCGAATGCCGAGGTCGAGGCCTCCGGCACCGCCCAGGACCTGAGCGTCCGCGCCGTCGCCGAGGCCACCATCGCCCAGACCGAAACCGGCAAGGCCCGCGAGGAAGCCGCGGCCGGCGTGCCGCCGCTGCGCGACATCGAGGCGCGCGCCGCGGCTGCGCTGCAGCGCCTGCTGATCGCCCGCGACACGCTCGACGCCGAGGAGAAGCGGGCACGCGAGCGCCTTGCCGAGCTCGACCGCCGGCTCGCCCAGTTCAACGAAGACGTCACCCGCGAGCGCGCGCTGGTCGCCGACGCGGAAGCAGCCCTCGCCCAGCTTGCCGAGGAAGAAGAGACGCTGCGGCAGGAGGCGCGGACCAGCGCCGAGCGGCGAACCGGCGTCGATGAGCGGGTCGCTGCGGCCGACGCAGTCGTGACCGAAGCGGAAAAGACCTTCGGCGAGCTCACCGGCCAGCTGGCCGACCTCACGGCGCGGCGTAATCAGCTCACCCAGACCGCCCGTGAGCAAGGCGAGCGCATCGCCCGCATGGACAGTGAGCTTGCCAACATCGAGGCGGGGCTCACGGCGGCAGCCGAAAGCCGCCCGGATGTCGCAGCGCTCGCCACCGCCGCCGAAAGCGCGCACGCCGCGGTGGCACAGGCCGAAGAGAACACGGTTGCCGCCGAGGCGGCGCACGCCGCGGCGCGGCGAAACCTCGAGGCCGCCCGTCTGCCGCTCGCCGATGCCGAGCGTGCGGTGCAGCGGCTCGACACCGAAGCCAAGACCTTGATGAAGCTGCTGGCGGTCGAGACCCAGAGCATGTGGCCGCCGGTGATCGACAGCATCACCGTCGAGAAGGGCTACGAGATCGCGCTTGGCGCGGCGCTCGGCGACGACCTCGATGCGCCGGTCGACCAGAAGCACGCGATGCGCTGGGCGGGAGCCGCGATCGATCCGACCGATCCTTCATTGCCGGACGGCGTGGAGGCGCTGTCGAAGCACGTTCAGGCTCCTGCCGAGCTTGCCCGCCGCCTCAACCAGATCGGCGTGGTCGAGCGCGCCGACGGTGCGCGGCTTGCAGCGCTGCTGAAGCCCGGCCAGCGGCTCGTCTCCCGCGACGGCGACCTGTGGCGCTGGGACGGCTTTGCCGCCGACGCGCATGCGCCGACCGGCGCGGCGCGGCG
>JAIESI010000161.1 GCA_019746135.1 Xanthobacteraceae bacterium | reverse complement strand
GCCGGTCCGGGAGCCTTCGCAAAGCTCCCGGCGCCTCTCGGCGCTCCAACCCCTCTTTTCGAGGGGAAGGAAAAGCGGTCCCCGCGAAGGCGGGGAAGGAAACGGCGGGCCGGCCCGGGCGCCCGAACTCAAGTCCCGGGGCGATGAAGCGTGTCTGCCGCGCTGTTTGACAGGTAGATCCGCGATGCGCGCGAAGGTGCTGACACATGCCTGCCGGGCTGTTGCGGCCAGCGGGCTTGTCCCGTCGGGCCAAGCGCCCTAGAAGCACCCCGGGCAAAGCAAGGCCGGGCCCGTGGCCGTTTCCAGGGATTGAGATTCATGCGTGTTTACTACGATCGTGATGCCGACCTGAACCTGATCAAGGGCAAGAAGGTCGCCATCGTCGGCTATGGCAGCCAGGGCCATGCCCACGCCCTCAACCTGCGCGACAGCGGCGTCAAGGACGTGGCTATCGCGCTGCGCAAGACCTCGGCGGGCGTGAAGAAGGCCGAGGGCGAGAAGTTCAAGGTCATGGAGGTGGCCGAGGCCGCCAAATGGGCCGACGTGGTGATGATGCTCACTCCCGACGAGCTGCAGGGCGACATCTACCGCGACCACCTGCACGCCAACCTGAAGAACGGCGCGGCGATCATGTTCGCCCACGGCCTGAACGTGCATTTCAACCTGATCGAGCCGCGCGCCGACCTCGATGTGCTGATGGTCGCGCCCAAGGGCCCGGGCCACACCGTGCGCGGCGAGTACCAGCGCGGCGCGGGCGTGCCGTGCCTCATTGCCATTCACAAGGACGTGTCGGGCAACGCCCACGACCTCGGCCTGAGCTACGCCTCGGCGATCGGCGGCGGCCGCGCCGGCATCATCGAGACCACCTTCAAGGAAGAGTGCGAGACCGACCTGTTCGGCGAGCAGGCGGTGCTGTGCGGCGGCGTGGTCGAGCTGATGAAGGCGGGCTTCGAGACGCTGTGCGACGCCGGCTATGCGCCGGAGATGGCCTACTTCGAGTGCATCCACGAGATGAAGCTGATCGTCGACCTGATCTACGAAGGCGGCATCGCCAACATGAACTACTCGGTGTCGAACACCGCGGAATACGGCGAATACGTCACCGGCCCGCGTGTCATCACGGCGGAGACGCGCGCCGAGATGAAGCGCATCCTCGCCGACATTCAGTCCGGCCGCTTCGCCCGGGACTGGATGCTGGAGAACAAGGTCAACCAGACCTCGTTCAAGGCGACGCGCGCCAAGCTTGCCGAGCATCCGGCCGAGCAGGTCGGCGCCAAGCTCCGCGAGATGATGCCGTGGATCAAGCAGCGGGCGTTGGTGGATCGTTCCAAGAACTGATCCACGGCTTGCTGCTCTTTGACGGGCTCGCTGGCGCGAGCCCTATGGGATCAAGCAGCGGGCGCTGGTGGACCGGTCGAAGAACTGACCCAGGGCGGATCCCCCCTGTCGGATCGTTCAACGGGCCCGCCTTGGCGGGCCCGTTTTTCATGGCAAGAGGGCCACAGTGGGCGGCGGATGGGAACCAGCCGGCGGTGTAGGGAACCCTCTAACCTTGCTGACAAAACTTTAATCCCGCTCCTCTGCGCTGCCCTTGCCTTGCCACGATTATTGCAGAATGATGACAGCCGGTTCCGCCGCCGGCCGTAATTGTGTCAGCCCCGGGCGCGGCACCCGTAATTATGCCGCCCGCACTTGGATTTTTCCGACGTCATTGGCTCGCCGCCCTGGCCTTCGAGCGGCGCAGCATCGGATTTCTGGCGCTGGGCCTGCTGCATTTCGCGGCGCTCGGCATTCTGCTGCAGACTGAGGATGAGCTGGTTCCGCGCATCATCTTCCTCTGCGCCTGGGTGCTGCTGAACAGCCTGTGGCTCGCGCTGCTGCGGCGGCCGGTGGTCGCCGCGTCCGCGTCGCTGATCATGCTCGTCGTCCTGCTGCTCGCATCGAAGTTCAAGCAGGACGTGCTCATCATGAGCGCCAATTTCCTCGACGTCCTGCTGATCGACGCCGACACCCTGTCCTTCCTCATGACGGTCTATCCCAATCTGCGCTGGTGGGTCGCGGGCTGCGCGGCCGTCGCCGTGCCGCTGATCGCGCTGTTCTGGTGGGTCGATCCGCTGCGCGTGCGGCTGCGCTGGGCGGCGCTCGGTGCGCTCGCCAGCGTGGCCGTCTTGAGTGCGCTGTCGCTTGCCAACCCGATGGATCGCGACAAGGCCTTCGAGCCGGTGAATTTCATCTCGCAGTTCGCGCGCTCGGGCGTGCTGGCGGCGGTCGATCTGTCGACGCGCGGCCTGCTCGACTCTGATGCCGCCATCCGCGATCGGCTGCCTGAGGCCGTGCCTGCGGCCTGCCCGCCCGCGCAGCGGCTGCCGCACATCGTCATGGTGCTCGACGAGTCGAGCTTCGACATCGGCGCGGTCCCCGGCATCGAGGTTCCGGCGAATTACCACAATCACTTCCGCTCGTTCGACGGCAAGAACCGCAGCCTGCTGGTCGAAGGCGCGGGCGGACCCACCTGGTACACCGAATACAACGTGCTGAGCGGGCTGTCGGCGCGCTCGTTCGGCCACTTCGCCGAGTTCGTCACCCGCATCGCCGCGGGCCGCGTCACCCGCAGCCTGCCGAACGCGCTGCGCCCCTGCGGCTACACGAGCTTCAGCGTCTATCCCTGGCTCGGCGCGTTCCTCAGCGCGCGCGGGTTCCAGAAGACGCTCGGCATCGACCATTTTCTCGATGCGAAGGACCTCAACAGCAAAGAGGTCGAGACCGACGAGTTCTACTACAACTACGCCGCCGACCTGATCGCGCGCGAGAAGAAGAACGGCCCGGTGTTCGTCCTGAGCTACCTGATGGCGAACCACTTCCCGTGGAGCTATCGCTGGCGGCCCGACCTCGCCAAGGACTGGCAGGACCTCGGCAACGGCTCGGTCAACGGCCATCGCATCGACGAGTATCTGCGGCGGCAGGAGATCAGCGCGCGCGCCTACCAGGGCTTCGTCGAGCGGCTCAAGCGCGACTTCCCCGGCGAGCCGTTCCTGATCGTGCGCTTCGGCGACCATCAGCCGCTGTTCGCCAAGCATATCGTCGATCCCAAGCTCGACAGCGTCGCCATCGGCCGCCGCATCGACGCCGGCGACCCGCGCTATTTCACGACCTACTACGCCATCGACGCGCTGAACTTCCGCCCGGCGGAGCTGTCGTCGGCGGCAAGCGGCCTCGACGCGGCCTATCTGCCGCTGGTGGTGCTGGAGGCCGCGGGCGTGCCGCTCGACGCCACGTTCGCGGAACAGAAGCGCATCCTCGGCCGTTGCAATGGGCAGTTCTATCTGTGCGCGAACGGCGCCGAGGTCCGCCGCTTCAACCGGCTGCTGATCGACGCGGGCCTGATCAAGCAGCTCTGACCATGTCGTTCGATCCTTCGATGCCTGGTGCCGGCCCGCTTGCGGCGGCCGAGCGGCTTGGCAGGACGCGGGCGCTGTGCATCGGCGCGATCGCGGCGATGCACACCGCGGCGCTCGGCATCATGCTCTGGACCGAGCACGGCTGGTTCGCCCCGGTCGTGTTCGTGCTGTCCTGGGCCTGCGTGAATTTCCTGTTCCTGTTGCTGCTGCCGCGTCCAGCCATCGCTGCGGCGCTGTCGCTGTTGTTCGTCGGCCTCCTGATCACGCTGTCGCACTTCAAGTTCTCCATCCTCTGGATGGTGATCAACTTCTTCGACGTGCTGATCGTCGATTCCGACACCATCAGCTTCCTGCTGTCGATCTTTCCCGATCTCAAGACCATCCTGCTGATCGCGGCGGTGCTGGCCGTGCCGGCCTTGGTCATCCTCTGGCGGATCGACATGTTCCGCGTGCCGCGGCTGGTGTCGCTCGGCGGCGTCGCCGCCTGCGGCACCGCCATCACCGTGCTGTCGCTGGCCGTGCCGGAGGAGCCCTCGGACCAGTTCCAGGGCGTCAATCACGTCTCGACCTTCTTCCGCTCCGGCGTGACCACCGCCTACGAGCTCGGCACCAAGGGCTGGATCGACTACGACACCCTGACGACCGACCAGCTCCGCTCGACCGTGAACGCGGTCTGCCAGCCCAACGGCAAGCCGCCGAACATCATCATGGTGCTCGACGAGGCGAGCTACGACATCACCGCGTCGCCCGGGGTCAAGGTGCCACCGGGCTATCGCAAGCACTTCCAGTCGTTCGACGGCAAGACCCGTTCGCTGGTCGTCGAAGGCTCCGGCGGGCCGACCTGGTACACCGAATACAACGTGCTGACCGGGCTTTCGGCGCGCTCCTACGGGCGGCTCAGCTACTACGTCACCCGCATCGCCGCCGGCCGCGTCGAGCGCGGGCTGCCGCAGGCGCTGCGGCGCTGCGGCTACAAGACCGTGACGCTCTATCCGGCCTATGGCGCGTTTCTCAACGCCCGCAATTTCCAGAAGACCACCGGCGTCGAGCGCTTCGTCGACTCGAAAGAGATGAAGGCGGGCGACGTCGAGCCCGACCGCTTCTTCTACGATCAGGCGCTGCGGACGATCGAGAACGAACGCGGCGAGCAGCCGCTGTTCATTTTCGTCTACACCGTGTTCAACCACTTCCCGTGGTGGAACACGCTGCGGCCGGAATTGACGCCGGGATGGAAGAGCCTCGGCAATCATCCCGAGGTCGATGAATACATCCGCCGCCAGACGCTCAGCGCCAGGGACTATGCGGACTTCAAGGAACGGCTGCGCGCCGACTTCCCGAAGGACTCGTTCCTGCTGCTGCGCTTCGGCGACCACCAGCCGGGCCTGTCGACGACCGTCTTGGAGCCCAAGGTCAGCGCGGCGATGATGGCGCAGCGGATGCTGCACCACGATCCGCGCTACTTCACCACCTACTATGCCATCGATACGGTCAATTACCGGCCCAGGGACGTGTCGTCGGCGTTCGACCACCTGGAGGCGGTTTACCTGCCGCTCGTGCTTCAAGAGGCCGCAGGCCTGCCGCTCGATCCCACCTTCGCCGAGCAGAAGAAGATCATGCTCCGCTGCAACGGCGCGTTTTTCGGCTGCGCCGATGGGGCCGAGGCCCGCCGCTTCAACCGGCTGCTGATCGATGCCGGGTTGATCAAGGGATTGGTGTCCCGGTAAGTAAGGTCCCGCGGCCGGCAGAAAACCGGCGAAGGGGGACGCATGGCGAATGGCGGCAGCGGGTCGGAAGCGCAGGCGCGCACCACCGCGGTTTCGCTCGCCGACGTCACCATCACCTTCCGGCTGGCCGACGGCGGCTCCTACACCGCGGTGCAGGGCGCCTCGCTCGATGTCGCCGACGGCGAATTCGTCGCCATCGTCGGCCCCACCGGATGCGGCAAATCAACGCTGCTGAACGTCACCGCCGGCCTGTTCCCGCCGTCGGTCGGCGAGGCGCGGATCTTCGGCGCCAACCTTTCCGGGCTCAACCGGCAGTCCGGCTATCTGTTTCAGTCCGAGGCGCTGTTTCCCTGGAAGACCGCGATCGAGAACGTCGCGATCGGGCTCGAGACCGCCGGCACCCCCCGCGAGGAGGCGAGGAAGCGCGCGCAGGAATGGCTCAACCGCGTCGGCCTCGGCAGCTTCGGGCCGCGCTATCCGCACATGCTGTCCGGCGGGCAAAGAAAGCGCGTCGGCCTCGCCCAGGTGCTGATCCGCGACCCGAAGATCCTCCTGATGGACGAGCCGTTCGGCCCGCTCGACGCGCAGACCCGGCAGATCATGGGCAACCTGCTGCTCGATCTCTGGAGCGCCGACCGCAAGGCGGTGATGTTCGTCACCCACGACCTCGAGGAGGCGATCGCGCTGTCCGACCGCGTGGTGATCATGTCGGCGGGACCGGCCGCGCGCATCATCGGCAACTGGAAGGTCGAGCTGCCGCGCCCGCGCGACATTTCCGAGGTCAAGCTCGATCCGGCGTTCCACAAGCTGCACCGCGACATCTGGCAGACGCTGAAGGACGAGGTGCTCAAAGGCTACGCGCAGACGGGAGGCGGGTGATGCCGTCGCGATCGACCTTGCTGATCCTGCAGCTCCTGGTCGCGGTGATCGCGATCGCGCTGTGGCATGTGCTGACCACGGTGCCGATCTTCGGCACCAAGCTTCTGCCGCCGTTCTTCTTCTCGACGCCGTACGATGTGGCGGCTCGGGTGGTGAAGTGGTTCGTCGAAGGCACAATCTGGAAGCATCTCTGGATCACGCTGGTCGAGGCGGTGCTGGCCTTCGTCATCGGCTCGCTCGCCGGCGTGGTGATCGGCTTCTGGTTCGCGCAGAAGCCCTTGGTCAACGCGATCTTCGACCCCTACGTGAAGATGGTCAACGCGCTGCCGCGCGTGGTGCTGGCGCCGATCTTCGCGCTGTGGCTCGGGCTCGGCATCTGGTCGAAGGTCGCTCTCGGCGTCACGCTGGTGTTCTTCATCGTGTTCTTCAACGTCTACCAGGGCGTCAAGGAGGTGAGCCCGACCGTGCTCGCCAACGCCCGCATGCTCGGCATGAACGACCGCCAGCTCATGCGCCACGTCTACTGGCCGTCGGCGCTGTCGTGGATGTTTTCCTCGCTGCACACCTCGGTGGGCTTTGCCGTGGTCGGCGCGGTGGTGGGCGAGTATCTCGGCTCGGCGGCGGGGCTCGGCTACATCATCCAGCAGGCGGAAGGCACCTTCGACGTCGCCGGGGTGTTCGCCGGCATGTTCGTGCTGGCGGCCTTCGTCATCATCATCGACGCGTTTGTGACCATGATCGAAAACCGCCTGCTGGTCTGGCGGCCGGTCGCGGCCGAGACGCGGACGTAGCGTTTGCCACCGTCATTCCGGGGCGCGGACCACAAGCGCGTTTACGCGCGTCTTCGACGCGCTATGGTCCGCGAACCCGGAATCCATAACCACCGCTGCGGAGTATGGATTCCGGGCTCGCTCGCTCGCGCGAGCGCCCCGGAATGACGGCGGCGATAGACTTGCGGCTTCGCCCCGCCGCTCTATAAATGAGCTGGAAACAAGGGCTTCCTCGCGAAGCCACGGGAGGATTGCATGAAATTCTTCAAGCTCGTGATGGGTGCGCTGGCGCTGTGCTGGACCTTCGCCGCACCGGCGAATGCGCAGGCGATCGAGAAGCCGACGCTGACGCTCGGCGTCGGCGGCAAGAGCCTTCTCTATTATCTGCCGCTGACCCTCGCCGAGCGGCTCGGCTACTTCAAGGAGCAGGGCCTCAACGTCACCATCAACGACTTCGCCGGCGGCGCGCAGTCGCTGCAGGCGCTGGTCGGCGGCTCGATCGACGTGGTCGCGGGCGCCTACGAGCACACCATCCGCATGCAGGCCAAGGGCCAGGACATCAAGGCGGTGATCGAGCTCGGCCGCTTCCCCGGCATCGTGCTCGCGGTGAAGAAGGACAAGGCGGCGCAGGTGAAGTCGTTCGCCGACCTCAAGGGGCTGAAGATCGGCGTCACCGCGCCGGGCTCCTCGACCAACTTCTTCGTCATGTATCTGATGGTGAAGAACGGGCTCAAACCCGACGACGCGTCCTATATCCGCATCGGCGCCGGGCCGACCGCGGTGGCCGCGGTCAAGCGCGGCGAGATCGACGCCATCTCCAACCTCGACCCGGTGATCACCAAGCTCCAGCAGGACGGCGACATCGTCATCCTGGCCGACAGCCGCACCGAAGAGGGCAACATGAAGCTGTTCGGCGGCAACAACCCGGCCGCGGTCGTCTACCTCAAGAGCGACTTCATCGAAAAGAACCCGGTCACCACCCAGCGCATCACCAACGCCTTCTACAAGGCGCTGAAGTGGCTGGAGAAGGCCTCGCCCGACGACGTCGCCAAGACCGTGCCGGAGGACTACTACATCGGCGACCGCGCGCTCTACATCAACGCGTTCAAGGCGTCGTCGCCGATGTATTCCAAGACCGGCCTCATTCCGGACAAGGGCATGCAGAACGCCAACGACATGCTGGTGCTGTTCGACAAGGAAGTGGCCGACGCCAAGGTCGACCTGAAGAAGACCTTCGACGACCGCTTCGTGAAGAAGGCCGCGGCCGGCATGTAGGTTTTCTGGCGGCTGAACCGAAGCCCGATCCTCGACCCGGGAAGGGCCGCAGCCTGCCTGCGGCCCTTTCTCTGTTCAGGCCGATCAACGGCGTCGATGCGCCGCGTCAACCGAATTCATTTGTCGTAAGCTCCCGGCCAAGGTAGCGGTCTTCCTCCGCTCCGTTGGGCGCCGGTCATGAACATTCTCTCGATCCAATCGCACGTGGCTTATGGGCATGTCGGCAATTCAGCCGCGGTGTTCGCCCTGCAGCGGCTCGGCATCGAGGTCTGGCCGGTCCACACCGTGCAGTTCTCCAATCATCCGGGCTATGGCGGCTTTCGCGGCCACGCCTTTGACGGCGCCCTGATCGGCGACGTGGTGCAGGGCATCGAGGAGCGCGGCGCGCTCAAGTCCTGCAACGGCGTGCTGTCGGGCTATGTCGGCTCCGCCGAGATCGGGCCTTCGATCGTCGATGCCGTCGCCCGCGTCAAGCGCGCCAACCCGCAGGCGCTCTATTGCTGCGACCCGGTGATCGGCGACGTCGGCCGCGGCGTCTATGTCCAGCCGGGCGTCGCCGAGTTCATCCGGGCGCGCATGGTGCCGGCGGCCGACGTGGCGACGCCGAACCTGTTCGAGCTCGGCCATCTCACCGGCCGCAGCACGCGCAACATGGGCGAGGTGCTGCAGGCCGCGCAGGCGCTGCGCGCGCTCGGTCCCCGCACCGTGCTGGTCACCTCGATCGACAACGACGAGACGCCGGAGAACACCGCGGAACTCGCCGTCTGCGACGACAGCAGCGCCTATCGGCTTCGTACCCCGAAGCTGCCGATTGCCGCGAACGGCACCGGCGACGTGATCGCCGCGCTGTTCCTTGCGCATCTTCTGCGCACCGGCTCCGCCGCCGATGCGCTGTCGCATGCGGCCTCCTCGGTGTTCGGAATCCTCAAGCGCACCGCGGCGGCAGGCTCGCGCGAGATACTGCTGATCGAGGCGCAGGATGAGCTGGCGAAGCCGAGTGCGGCGTTCCGCGCCGAGCAGTTGTGAGGTCTCAAAAATGCGACGCCGCTTTTTTACCCTCGACGTTTTCACCACGCAGCGCTTCGCCGGCAATCCGCTCGCCGTTGTGCTCGAGCCGGAGGGGCTCGACACGCCGGCGATGCAGGCGATCGCCAGCGAGTTCAATCTGCCGGAAACCGTATTCGTCTTTCCGCCGGACGATCCGAAGCACCGTGCCCGCGTCCGCATCTTCACGCCGGGGCGCGAATTGCCGTTTGCCGGCCATCCCACGGTCGGCACCGCGGTTCTGCTCGCGCATCTCGACGGCGGCGAGGCCGCGCGCGACATCGTGCTGGCGGAGCAGGTCGGCCCGGTGGCCTGCACGGTCAGCCCCGGCCGCGGCGGCGGCCATGCGCGCTTCGGCATTCCGAAATTGCCCGAACGGCTCGGCCCGGTGCCGGACGTGGGCAAGCTTGCCGCGGCGCTGAGCCTTGCGTCCGGCGACATCGGCGGCGACGGCTTTGTCCCCGAGCGCTGGAACGCCGGCAACGGCTTCAGCTTCGTCCCGGTGAAGGGCCTCGACGCCATCGCCCGCGCCCGGCCGGACATGGGCCGCTGGGCCGAGGCGCTGGGTCCGAACGATCCGCCCGGGGTGTTCCTGTTCTGCCGCGAAGTCGCGGAGCAGGGCCACGCGTTCCACGCGCGGATGTTCGCGCCGGCGCTCGGCGTCGTCGAGGATCCGGCGACCGGCTCCGCGGTCGCGGCCTTTGCCGGCCCGCTTGCGGCCGGCAAACCCGGCGACGGGCAGCACGCCCACACCATCGAGCAGGGCTACGAGATGGGCCGCCCGAGCCTGATCAATCTGACGCTGACCATCCGCGGCGGGGCGCTGACCGGTGCAACCGTGGGCGGCGACGCGGTCCTGGTCAGCGAGGGCAGCATCGAGGCTTGACCCTCCGATGGTCCTGCGGTCCATCTGACGGATGACCGCGACGCAGGTGATTCCGATCGAGCGGCTCGAGCTGCGCTTTGCGCCGCGCGTCTGGCGGTTCGCCGAACGCCGCCGTGCCGAGATCGACGCGCACTTCGCCGCGCGGCAGCGGCAGAAGCCGGCTTTGTTCAACGGCACCGTGCTGGTGCTCGGCGAGCATGCGATCGACGGCGCGGTGTTTCGCGGCGCGTGCCTGCCGACCGACTATGCCAGCTTCCTCGCCTGGAACGACTGGGGCCGGCCCGAGGCGGGCGTGCGCGACTGCTTCGCCCAGGGCGCGCTCCGATCCGCCGACGGCGCCTTCCTGATCGGCGTGATGGGCCCGCACACCGCCAACGCCGGCAGGATCTACTTTCCCTCCGGCACGCCGGACCTGAGCGACGTGCGCGGCGACACGGTCGATCTCGACCTGAGCGTCTGGCGTGAGATGGCCGAGGAAACCGGCCTCACGCGCTCCGATCTGACCGCCGAAACCGGCTGGCACACCGTGCTCGCAGGCCCGCAGATCGCCCACGTCAAGATCATGCAGTCGCGTGAGAACGCGGAGGCGTTGCGCGCGAGGATCACGGCGTTTCTCGCCCAGCAGAGCCCGCCCGAGCTGAGCGACATCCGGATTGTCCGCGGCCCGGCCGACGTCGACATGATGATGCCTGCGTTCGTGACCGCGTTCCTCAAGGCCGTGTGGTTGGCGCCGCGCTGACCCGACGGCCGGCAGCGCCCGTTGTGGCCCGCGCGCCCGCCGCGCTACGCTCGGCCGGCCGTTCGCGGAGGAAAGCATGGGCAAGAAAATCGGCAAGAAAATCGCGGTTGTCGGGGCAGGGGCGGTCGGCGGCTATGCCGGCGCCCACATGGTGCAGGCCGGCGAGGACGTGACCTTCATCGATCCCTGGCCTGCCCATGTCGAGCACATGCGAAAGCACGGGCTGCGCGTGACGCACGCGATGAAGGAGCCGGAGTTCACCGTGCCGGTGCGCGCGCTGCATGTCACCGACGCGCAACAGCTCGCCAGGGAGCAGCCGGTCGACATCGCCTTCGTCTGCATGAAGTCCTACGACACCGCCTGGGCGACCATGCTGATCGGGCAATACCTCGCGCCGGACGGCTACGTGGTCTCGCTGCAGAACTGCATGAACGAGGAGACCATCGCCGGCGTCGTCGGCTGGGGCAAGACGCTCGGCTGCATTGCCAGCTCCATCACCGTGAACCTGCCCGAGCCCGGCCTCGTCCACCGCGGCGCGGCCAAGCACCGCGACGCGCACACCGTGTTCCGCGCCGGCGAGGTGCACGGCCGCATCACCGGGCGGGCCGAGGAGGTCTGCCGGCTGGTCGCCTATGCCGACAGCGCCAAGGTGACCAGCAACCTCTGGGGCGAGCGCTGGTCGAAGCTCGTCGCCAATTCAATGCAGAACGGGCTGTCCGCCTGCACCGGCCTGGGCGGCGGCGACATGCTGAAGAGCGATCCGATCCGGCATTTCTCGACCCGGCTCGGCAGCGAGGCCATCCGCGTCGGCCAGGCGCTCGGCTATCAGCTCGAGGACATCCTGCACATCGAGCCGGAGACGATCGCGCGGGCCGGCGAGGGCGATGCAGCGGCGATACAGGCTTGCGACGCGCAGCGCTTCAAGGACGCAGGCCGCACCGCCGCAGGCCAGCGGCCCTCGATGGGCCAGGACATGCAGAAGGGCCGCCGCACCGAGATCGAGTTCCTCAACGGGCTCGTGGCGCGCGAGGGCGAGCGGCTCGGCGTGTCCTGCCGCGCCAACGCGGTGCTGACCGATATCGTCCAGCGCGTCGAGCGCGGCGAGTTGAAACCCGATCCGAAGCACATTACCGAGTTGCGATTGAATTAGGCCGTATCGTTCGTGGTTTTCGAACAGACCGGGATGCGAGAATGTTGCAGACTTTGGCCCCCCTCAGCGAGCCGTCCGTCACGGGCCTGCTGCTGCGCTTCCTGCTTTGCTCCGCCTATGTGTGGAGCGGTGTGACCAAGCTGGTCGCGTTCAATGCCACAGCCCGGCACTTCTCAACCCGCTTTCAACTGCCGGCGCCGCGCTCGGCCGTGGCGCTGACGATCGCGGTACAGCTTATCGGTTCGGCCATGTTCGTGACCGGATGGATGGCGCCCGCCGCTGCGGTTGCATTGGCGCTATTCACGATGGCTGCAACGGTTGTGGTGTATCCCTTCTGGAAGTTGTCCGGCGTCGAACGCGCTCGCAATATCGAAACGTTCCTCGAGCACGTGGGCCTGGCTGCCGCCTTCCTGATTCTTGCCTGGCCGCTCGCGTCCTGACGCCGTGCCGCGGCGGCCGAGGGACCAAGTCAACCCTCCTGAAATGTTGTTATTTTAGATAGCTATATTGCGTCGGACAGCCGCATTCCCTAAACCGGCAGGCGCGACATCGTTGGAGCAATGAATGGCAAAGACCAAAGCCGTTGAACGACGCACGAATCCTTCCTTCCGTCCGACCGCGGGGCCGCGAAGTTCCAATGTCCGCTCGGCGATGTTTCGCGACGTCGTGATGCTGCTTTATGCGACGACGGGACGGCTGCAGAGACTGAAGCGGCTTATCGCGTCGACGGTGGACCTGAATTCGGCGGAGTATTCGATCGTCGCGGCGCTCTATCGCCTCGGGCCCAAGTCCGGGATCCGGGTGCGCGACGTCGCCCATTACCTGCATATGGCACCTGAAAACGTCACCACCGCGGTCGGAAGGCTTGTCAAGACGAAGTGGGTCGTGAAGTCGATCGACCCGAGTGATGCGCGCGCGGTCACTTTGACGCTGCACCGTTCTGCCCGGCAACGGATCGATCGGCTCACCGAAGAGTTGGCGGACGTCAATGACATCTGGTTCCGCGACATGACGCCCGCGGAAATTCATCAGCTCTCCAAGTATCTTGAACGCGTGCTCGATGGCTTCGATGTCGCCTATCAGAAGGCCTCGGAAAAATTCCGAATTCCATTGAACCGCAGTCATGATTTTGCGTGACGAGGCGCTCCGGCCATGAAATCTCCTGTCACCCGTATCGGCAGCCCCACATCCGATGTGTCCCGCCTCGTGATGCGCGGCCGTGACGTCCTCACGGACGTGCTGGGAAAGATGACCTTTTCCGAGGCGTTCTATTTCATCATCACCGGCAAGGACATCGAGCCTCGCAAGCTGCCGGTCATGGACGCCTGCATGATCGTGCTGATGGACCACGGCATCACGCCAACGGCCGTCGTGGCGCGGCTGATCGCCGATTCCCTGCCCGGTCAGTCCCAGGTCGGTATCGCGGCCGGCGCGATGATGATCGGCGAGAAGTTCGTCGGCACGATGACCGGCATGGGCTCGCTGTTGCTCGAGGGCGTGGGCTCGGGAAAGGAGCCGCGTCTGTGGGCGCGAGAAACCGCCGAAAGCGCCGCCAGGACCAAGAAGCGCCTGCCGGGTTTCGGACACCCATACTATAATCCAACCGATCCTCGGACCTTGCGACTGATGGAGATTGCGCGCACCCACGGCGTCGATGGCCCTTATGTCGCGCTGGTCCACATCCTGAGCGAGGAACTCGATCGCGCTTCAGGAAGGCACCTGACGCTGAACGTCACGGGCGCACTCGGTGCACTATTGTGCGAGCTGGATTTTCCAGCGGCGGCGATGCGGGGACTTGCGGTTGTCAGCCGCGCGGCCGGCTTGGTGGCGCATACAATGGAAGAAACCGCCGAGCCCACGTCGCCTGCCTTCATGGATTTCGCGGGCAAGATCGAATACCGCGACCCTGAATGATCGATCAGGCGATTACTTTCCGGCGCCGCTGATCAGTTTGTCATTGTGGCTGCGCCAGTTGTCGATCGCGGCGTCGTCATAACCGAGATCGCGGAGGATGCGCTCGCCGTCGGCATTCAGGCTGGGCGGCAGATCGAGCGGCTGGTCGTCGCGGGAGCCGTCGAAATAAACCGGACGCCGGATCGCCTGATAGGTGCCGCGGTCTGGATGGTGCATCTCGTGGAACGAGCCGAGATGCCGGACCTGTGGATCGGCCATCACCTCCGGAAGGGAGTTGACCGGCGCATGCGGGACATCGTTGGCCTCGAGCCGCTTCAGCCAATGGTCGCGCGGAGCCGTAGCGGCAGCCTTTTGCAGCTCCTGAGCCAGTTCGAGATAGTTGTCGACGCGACCGGCGCGGCTGCTGAAACGGGGATCGTCCGCAAGCTTCTGGACCGCGAACGTTTCCAGCATAGCGAGCCAGAATTTCTCCTGTGACGACATGTGAATCGAGACGAGCTTGCCGTCGGAGCAGCGCAGTGCATAGGATTGCGACGCCCGCGCCCGCATGAGCGGCTCGGCCGGCAGTCCCAGCATGGTGTGCGCCAGAAACGGGTCGGGCATGAAGGCCATCGTCGCCTCGATCATGCTGACGTCAACCGCGCGCCCGCGGCCGGTCCGTCCACGCTCGACCAGCGCGGCCAGGATACCGTAGCAAGCGTACATGCCGGTCAGGTTGTCGGAGAGAGAAGGCCCGGTGATCACGGGATCGCCGTGGAAGAAAAGCGACGACGTACCGGCGAGCGCCTGAGCCACCGCGTCATAGGCCGGCCGATCCTTGTAGGGTCCGGTCGATCCGAAGCCGGTGATTGCACAATAAACCAGTCGCGGATTTTCCTTCATGAGAACGGCGCGACCGACGCCGAGCCGATCCATGACGCCGGGCCGGAAATTTTCGATGAATACATCCGCCCGCCGAATGAGGTTGAGCAGCACATCCTTGCCCTGCTCGCTGCGGATGTCGAGGGCCAGGCTCTTCTTGTTTCGATTGTAGGAGAGGAAATGCGGCGAGTGGTCCTTCCCCCGGAAGGTGCGGAACGGATCGCCACCGTTCGGATTCTCGAGCTTCACGACGTCCGCCCCGAGGTCGGCCAGCAGCATGCCGGCCAGCGGCCCGGTGATCATGGTCGTCGCTTCGACAACTTTGATGCCTTGGAGAGTTGACATGTCGCCTGGTCCCTTGCGCATCGCCGCCGGCGGCGCGAGCCGTCGGCAGGTCTTCCCTGCGAGACGGCTTCTGCGCCCCGTTCAGAAGCGATGGAATTCCTTGAACTCCGGCGTCCGGTGGGCGAGTTCCCAGGGATCGATCCTGACGTCCACGACCGTGGTCACGTCCGACGCAATGGCGTTTTTCAGAGCGTCCTTGAGATCTCCCGGACGGTCCACCCGGATGCCCTTGGCCCCGTAGGCCTCGGCGAGCTTCACCCAATCGGTCTCCCCGACATTTGAACCGATGTAGCGGCCGGCGTGCTGCATCTTCTGGAAGATACGCAACGCGCCGAAGCTGACGTCGTTGTAGATGATGACGGTGACGGGCAGCTTTTCCCGCACCGAGGTCTCGATCTCCTGGGCGTTCATGCCGAAGTCGCCGTCGCCGATCGGGACGATGACCTTGCGATCCGGTCGCGCGAGCTTGATGCCGAGGGCTGCAGGAAACGCCCACGCCATGGTGCCTGAGCCCACGCACCAGTGATACTGGTCCGGCTCGCTGATCTGGATGTAGTTGGCAAAATGGGTGTGGTGACCCGAGCCCACCACATAGATCGCGTCCCGCGGCGCAATCTCCTCCAGCACTTTGGTGATGACCTGGGGCTTGATCGGTGTCGTACCGAGATCGGCGGCGTAGTAGCGCGCCTTCTCGTCCTTCTTGCGCCGGGCGATGTCTTCGGCGATGTCCGGATCGGACCGCTTGATTCCCCTGGCGGCAATACGATCCAGGAGATCCTCCAGAAACAGACCGGAGTCGGCGTGGATGCCGACCGTTACGGCGTACTGGCGGCCGATCTCGAGCGGATCTGGCTCCACCTGAATGATCTTGGCATTCGGATTGATAAGCTGCCAATTGAGAGTGTTTACGTTGCGGAACTGACAACCCAGACCCATCACCACGTCGGCATCCGTCAGCAGCGAATTCGCAGTCGACAGGCCGAAGTGGCCGACCAGGCCGCCTGACAGCGGATGATGCTCGGGGATCGAGCCACGGCCCATTTCGGTGGTGATCACGGGAACAGACAGCGCCTCCGCAAGGCGGACCACCGACTTCGCCGCCCGGGACCAGATCACACCACGCCCCGCGATCATGATCGGTCGCCGTGCTGACTGCAGCAGCGCCAGCGCGCGGTCTACCGCCTCCGGCTGCGGCCGCGTGGCATTGGAAACATAGTCGGAATGCGCTCCACCGCGCAGCGAGAGATCGAATGTCTCCACATCCGCCGGCAGTGCCAGGAGGTCCTTTGGGAAATCGACGTGGACGACGCCCGGCAGTCCCGACTTCGCCACCTGCATCGCGGTGCGCATCAGACGGCGCGCATCCTTGGCCTCGATCATCTGCTCGCTGCGCTTGGTGATGCGCGAGAACACACCGTTGACGTCGAACTCATGCCAGATGTCGCGACCCAGCCGGAAGCGATCGAGGTTGGCCGAAAGGACCAACAAGGGGACGTTATCCTTCTGCGCCGACCACGCCCCGAGCACGGCGTTGGATACGCTCGGCCCGACGTGAAACAGCGCGCAGCCGAGCTCGCCGGTGGCGCGCGAATAGCCGTCCGCCATCGCGGCGGTGCTCATCTCGAACTTCGTGGTCACGTAGCGAATTTTGGCGCTGCGCCCATAGAGCGCATCGAGCAGCGGGAGCACGGTGTCGCCGGTCATGCCGAAGACGGCCTTGATGCCCTCTTCGACGAGCGCATCGATGACCGCCTCGGCGGCGGATTGCTGGTTTGACGCAGCGGTCGCGGGCGCTGCGGCGCGCGTTGCCGTGTTCATGGTCATGCGAACCCCAAGAAATTCTGGATGCAGGCGACTGTAGCTCGCCAATAGATATATCCTATATCTTTCCGGTCGCGGCGTCCATCTCCGCAGCCCGAAGTCTGGCGGGTGTCCACCCGGCTTTCCTCGCCGCGACGAATTTACACCAGTAGAATATTGGTATATGATATAGCTATCGTACGGTGGATATCTGTTATAGTCCGCGCATCGGGTGTAAGGCGGACCGTTCACGGAGCTGAGCCGATGAAAAAGGCGGCACTCGTATTTGCGCTGTCCGGCTTCCTTCTCGCCGGTGGCATGACAGACTCGCCCGCGTTTCCCGACCGGAACGTTCGCCTGATCGTGCCATTCCCTCCTGGGGGCGTGACCGATACCGCCGCGCGCATTGTAGGGCAGCAGCTTTCCGTCAAATGGGGGCAGCAGGTCGTCATCGAAAACCGCCCGGGTGCCGGCGGGGTGATCGGCGTGGAGGCCGCCATGCGCTCCACGCCCGACGGTTACACGCTGCTGATGGCGACCAACGGCGAGATCACGGTCAATGCGGCGGTCTACAGCCAGCCGAAATACGATGCGCAGAAGGAGTTGGTCCCGATCTCGATGGCGACGATGACCCCGTTTGTCTGGAGCGCCAATGTGAACGCCCAAATCAACTCGCTGGCCGAGCTGGTGGCTGCCGCCAAGGCCAAGCCTGGCCAGCTGTCATACTCGTCCGCCGGGAATGCCAGCTCCAGTCACATGGCAACCGAACAGCTCGCAGCGGCCGCCGGCATCAAGCTGCTTCACGTTCCTTATCGCGGCGGTGCGCCGGCGGCCACGGCAGTGGTATCCGGCGACGTTGCGGTTTCCGCCATTGCTCTCTCGTCGCTCATGCCGGTGGTCGATACCGGCAAGGTCAAGATACTGGCGATCACGTCCGCGAAGCGCGCCAGCATCGTTCCGCAAGTTCCGACGGTGAACGAAACCGGCGTCCTCAAGGACTTCCAGTCTTCCATCTGGACGGCCCTGTTTGCGCCGCTCGGCACGCCTGAGGCTATCGTGACGAAGGTCGAAGCCGACCTCATCGACGTGCTCAACGACCCTGAGGTCAAATCGAAGCTGGAAAAGGTCGGCGCAGAGGTTTCGCCGATGGGAAGTGCGAGGCTTCGCAACTTCATTCGGCAGGAAACCGACGACCTCAAGAAAATCGCCGGCGAAGCCAATATTCGCGTCGAGTAGCGGCGGATTGAGCGTCCGATTGCGGGGCCAGGATCGCAAAACCGCATGAGCGTCCCGAATTGTCGGCGTTTCAGTGCGCCCCCGCGCGAGCCCCGCGGGACAGAGGTCTCGGCCGCTCTCACCCGGTGTGCGCGATGGGTGGTATTGTGGGCGCATGCACCCCGTCGTCATAGAGGATGGCGAGCATGAACAGCAACGCGCGACGCGGCGCAAACGCCCGGTTCATTGGCATAGATGCCGTCGTTTACGGTGTCGAAGACATGGATCTATGCCATCGGTTTTTCGACGATTGGGGCCTGCGGACGCTGAAGCGTGACAACGATGAAATCGTGTTTGAGACCCGGCAAGGTCCTCAGGTCATACTCCGCAATGTAACCACGCAGGCATTTCCGTTTCCGCCGCCGGCGCCGGGCCCTCCCTTGCGAGAGGTCGTCTGGGGGGTCGCATCCGAGCACGACCTGGGTCTGGTCGGCGAGCAGTTGTCCAAATCCCGGAAGACGACGCTGTCCTCCGATGGGACCGTGCACGCTGTCGATCCTTACGGTTACGGCGTCGGCTTCAGGGTATGGAGACACGGACCCGTTGCATCGACGCACAACATGGATCCGGCTTCGACCCGAACAAATTTTGTCGGCGCTCGCCAGCGCATCAGCGAACCGGCCATCCACTATGCTCGAGCCGAGCCCACCAGGATCGGGCATGTGGTGTTCGAAATTTCCGGACCCGAGGCGCTGCGCGAAGGTGAGCAGTTCTATCTTGATTGCCTGAACTTTTCCGTCTCCGACCGCTACGGGGATCGAGGTTTGTTCTGCAGATGCGCCGAGGAAAGCGATCACCACAACATTGCGCTGCTGACGACCAGGCATCAGCGCACCCAGTTCGAACACGTCGCGTTCGAGGTTCGGGACGTTCATGAGGTCTTCGGCGGCGGTGTCCATTTTGCCGAACATGGTTGGGACACGGCCGTCGGCCCTGGCCGTCACAAGGTGTCGTCCGCCTATTTCTGGTACTTCGCCAATCCCTGCGGCGGGCAAGTGGAATACTTTTCGGATACCGACTTCCTCGATGCGACTTGGAAGCCGAGAACTCTGCCCCCGACGCCGGACAGCATCGCCGAATGGGCGTTGTTCGAGGGTGTCAAGCGCTTCAAGGGCTTCCGGAAGGCCGAGTAGCCCCTCATCAACCCCAATCGGCTGCCGCAGGCCCCGCAAAATCCATCCGCAGCAGGTCAACCGTGTTCGAGCTGTTTCCTGGCAACTACCGTTGGTCGTACAACGCCTGGGCCGCGCTGGCGGCCGGCGGCGAATTCGGCGACTTGAGCCTCATTCTAGACCGATTGCGCCAAAGCAAAGGTGACGATCGGGAATGGCAGGAGGCGTGGGCCTGGCTGGCCGGGCGGCTCGAACAGCGTGCCGCGGAGAGCCTTGCCACTGGGACCAAGCGAAGCGCCAGCGAGAATTTCTTTCTGGCGAGCCTCTACCACAAGACCTCGGAGCAGTTCATCCCGCCGGCTGATCCGGCTCGCTTGCAAACATACCAAAGCGCTCTGCGCACTTTCGAAACCGCGAGAAAGCTTTCGGACCTTTCGATCGAACGGGTGCTCGTTCCGTACGAAGGGAAGGCTCTGCCCGCCTATTTCGTGCCGGGTAGGCGGCGCGGTGGTGCTGGCGCTCCAACAGTCATTTTTATCTGCGGACTGGACACGACCAAGGAAATTACTTTCCTCAGGATTCGCAGCGAATTTGCCGAGCGTGGCTTCAATCTGCTGGCGATCGACACGCCCGGTGTCGGAGAGGCCTTGCGTCTCGGAAAAATCTACACGCGTCATGACTATGAAGTCCCGGTGGGCGCCGCCATCGATTACCTCGAAACGCGAGATGACGTTGACAAGGGCCGCATCTGCGTGATCGGCAGCAGCCTCGGCGGATACTATGTTGGCCGCGCCGCCGCTTTCGAACCGAGACTGGCGGCCGCCGTCGCCTGGGGAGCCAATTTCGACTACCATGCCGTTTGGCATCGTCGGATCACCGTCGGAGGCGCGGTGGCCGCACCGACGTTCCAGCTCATGTACATCACCGGCAGCGATACGATGGAAGCCGCCATGAACGCGATTCGGGATTTCCGGCTGGCTCCGGTGGCCGGGCGCATCAAACGCCCATTCCTGATCTTACACGGCAAGGAGGACCAGCAGATTTCGGCGGCTGATGCGGAGGCGATGTTCGCGGCGGTCGGTTCGACTGACAAAACGTTGAAGATTTTCAGCGGCGAGGACGGCGGCGCCGCGCACTGTCAGTTCGACAATCACCTTCCGGCGCTCCTTTTCGTGTCGGACTGGCTCACCAACAAGCTCAATCCTTGACGGCCCACGACGGCCGGTCTTGCACGCGGCCATCGCGAAGATGCGCAAGGACGACGTTCCGGAGCCGCGCCCGGCCCCGAGCAGGCTTGGGGATTCCGGGCAGCTTCCTAGGGAACGTCATTGCGCCCGGTGATCGCGCCCAGCCATTTGTCTTCGATCTCCCGAGCCTCCTCCGGCGACATGGCCGTCGTCCGCGGGAACTGGCTGATCCAGGAAAACGGCCTGCACGCGTTGATGATCATCTTCGAATGCGAAGTGATCCCCTTCTCCTTCTCCCAGGGCGGGATCCGCGGATCGAGCGTCGAACTCCAGCCGTTGCGGATGATGTCGACCGTTTCCGAAGGCTCGCTGCGCGTCGCGATGGCCCACATCACATCGTTGATGTTCGAGGGATCGATATCCTCGTCGACGACCACGACGATGCGGCCCATATATGCATTGCCGGCGGCAACCAGCCCCGCCCGCTTGGCGTGGCCGTCGTATCGCTGCTTCAGCGAAACAACCGTCATCAACGACGAGACATGCTGCCACACGCCGACCACGTCGGTGATGCCGGAGTTTTCAAGGTTCGACCAGATTCCCGCACCGCGAAACGGCAAGCCGCAGTGATGACGCGGCGGCTTGAGCGGCGGCGAGCCGAGAAGGACCGGATCGTTGCGGTAGTGGATGGCATCGACCTCCATGATCGGCAAAGGTCGCCGTTCTGACGCATAGTAGCCGGTGAACTCGCCGAATGGCCCTTCCATGAGCGTTTCGCCGGTCGCCGGCTGGAACACGCCTTCCAGGATGATCTCTGCGTGAGCCGGAATCGGCAAGCCGGTCTTGGGCCCAAGGCAAAGCTCCACCGGCTCCTCTCTGATTGCACCGGCGAAATCGAACTCCGAGTAGCCCGAGGGAAGCGACTCAAACCCGGCGATGAACAAGGCCGGGTCCTCGCCGTTCACGACCACGATCGGGCACGGCTTGCCCTGATCCCAATATTTCTTGGCGATGATGGCGCCATGGCGGCCCGGATGATCAAATTGCACGGTGACCTTGTTCTTGCCGTGCACCTGCACGCGATAGATCGATGCGTTGATCCAACCGGTGTCGGGATCGCGCATGACTATGATGCTGCCTGAACCGATGTAGGGACCGCCATCGCTGCGATGCCAGACCGGCACGGGAAACTTCCCAAGATCGACCGCTTCTCCTTCGTCGCTGTTCTCGAGAAACGGAGCATCCTTCACCGTAACAGGTCGATGTATCTTGAGATTGAGCCGCTTCTTCATCCACGCCTGGAGCGCCTCCACCGGGCGCAGCTTGGGGTCGATGCCGAGCGCCAAGGCCGCGCGTTGCGGCGTATTGATCGGATTTGTGAAAATGCGAAATCCGGCCGGATATCCGACGATTCGATCAAACAGCAGCGCGGGACATTCCGGCAGCTGAGCCGCGACCTCGGTGATGCCGCCGATTTCCAGATTGGGATGGGCGCCGTGAATATGCCGGAGAAGATTGACTTTCTCGACCTCGGCAATGAACCCGCGCAGGTCTTTGTAGGTCACCGACCTATTCTCCTTGCCGATATTGTGGTGCTGGTTCGCACAGACGCCGCCCCGGTCACCAGTACAAAATAATAATAGGTATGATCTATAGTAAATACGCTTGGTTCAATTGCAAGGCCGCTCTGCAGGACCGTTCGGGATCCGTCGTCTTCAATTTCGTCGTCCTGGGAGCTTCGCGGATGGCAACGGCTCAGTCTTTACGCAAATGGCAGAGGCACGGCGATCGGCTCCACGGCATGCCTCATCGTCGTTCACAGCCGCGAGAGCGGCTGCGCAACGACGTTTCGCGCTGACGTGGAATCGTCACGATGGCGTGCGACCGGCGGCTCGCGCCGACATCCATTCATGCCGCCACTGTACGTTGCCGCTCGAAGCACGACCCGAGCTGCGGCTGCTTGAACTGCTCAGCCCGGCGCGTTGTCCTTTCTCTCGGACCCGGAGTCCGCCGGCGCGCGAAGGGATTGGCGGCCTCGAACGCATGGGCGAACGCGTCGAAAGACGGCACCGCCTTGAGGTTGATAGACACGTGCTCGGCGTCGCCCTCGGAGGCGTGCCGGTGTGTGATCTCGATGCTGAGGCCCGGCAGGTGCGCGGCTGCGCGGGCGGCGTCCGCTCCTGCAGCGCCCGTTGCCCCATGCTCCGTCGCGTCCTTGAACCCCGGCAAGCGCCAGCTCCATGTCTCTTGCACGCGCCATCTCCATGTCGGTGTCCGTCGCCGGACTATCGCAACAGCCGGCGCAGGTCGAAGCGGATGCCACCGCGAACGGATCGCGGGCAGGGCGCGGGCGTCGCGGACGGGTGCCGCGTGGCGCAATGTCACGTTTTCGGCGAGACGCGGGTCGCCACGTTGCACTTGCTGACCTTGATCACGCTGCCGGCATAAGGCTCCGGCGGCGTTGTGATGGCCAGGTTCTCGGGCCACGCCGTCACCTTCCGCAGCTCGCCGACGGTTTTCGCGGACACGGCGATGTCCGGGTCGACCTCGACCCGCATCTTGTCGGGCAGGCTGCCGAGCAGCGTCTGCAGTGCGGCCGTGCTTTTCGCTTTGTATCGCATGGATCTCCTCCCTTGCCGCCGGGTGGCTGCTGGCGGCGGGATTAGGCCAGCCTTGCTGTCGTGTCCCCGGACCCACCGCGGCGCAAGTGTCGGTCCAACGCGGCTTCGCGTTCGAGGTTTCAGGCCGGGCCGGGAATTTTCCGAACGCCCGCGCCGAGCCGCGTTTCCAGGAGCAGGCACGGCCGGTTTACGCGTGCTTAACCATATTCTCCCCATTGTCGCAGGAGGTGTCCCGTATTGAGTAGCGCGTTCAATGACGCTTGCGGCCTCTCCGTCCTCCCGCGCTCCGAAATCGAGGCCGCGCACCTCCCGATCCCCTGTCTGGCAGCGCACCCTCGCGGTTTCGGCGATTGGCCTCGCCGTCGTCGTGTCCGGAGGCGTCGTGAGCACCGCCGCAATGATGGGGCTCGGATGGCTGATTGCCGCCTCGTCCGAAGCCCGAGCCGGGTTCCATCCGGTCGCCCGCGCGACGCCGCCTGACCGGCAGGCCTGGGCGCCGTCACCGCGTGGGGAACCGGCGAGACGATCGGCGGGCTTCGACGGCTTGTCGATCCGCCAGACGACGTTTCGCTTCAGCATGCCGGTGCGCGATCCGCTCGGTGCCCTGGCGCTGATCGTGCCCGAGCCGTCCGAGGCCGCCGACGACCGCATCGTCACAGCGTCCATTGCGCCGTACGTGCCGCGGCGCGTTGCGCTGGAAATCATCACACGGGGCCCGGACGCGGCCGCGCTCGCGCCGCAGCCGTTGCCCCGGCCGAGGCCAAAACTCGCGTCGCTTGGGCCGGTCGATGGCTTCAAGCTCAGGCCCGACGAAGACAACGCCCTGAGGCCCCGCACGGCGATCTACGACATCACCGCCAAGACCGTGTACCTGCCGAACGGCGAGCGGCTGGAGGCCCATTCCGGCTTCGGCGAAATGATGGACGACCCGCGCTACCGGCACGTCAAGATGCGCGGCGTGACGCCGCCGAACACCTACAATCTGACGCTCCGGGAATCGCTGTTCCACGGCGTGCAGGCGATCCGCCTCAACCCGGTCGACGAGAAGGCGATGTTGGGCCGCGCCGGCATTCTCGCGCACTCCTACCTGCTCGGGCCGAACGGCCAGTCGAACGGCTGCATCTCGTTCCGCGACTATCCGAGGTTTTTGCGTGCGTTCCTGCGCGGCGAGATCGATCGCATTGTCGTGGTCGTCCGCCTCGACAAGCCGCCGGTGTTCGTCGATCGCGCCAAGGTGCGAGGTGCGGCCACCGCGCTTTGAGGGGTGCCGGGTCAGGCAAGCGCCGCACTTGCGGCCGGGCCGCCCCATCCGCTAAATAAGGCCCCATCGGGCTTTCTGAGGCTAACGCGGGGTTAACCCGTTTCCGCGACCTTAAGGAGCCCAAAGAGGGACGTTTTTGGCAATGCAGACGCGCCGTTTCATTCGCGCGATCGCTCCGGGGGCCGGTTCGGCCGCCCCGGCTGCCGCCCTCATTCTGCGCGGGATCCTGCTTCTTAGCCGCCCCTGAGGGCCGGCTGGGCGCTTGCGCCTGGGCACTCAGGGGGTTGCCAAGTCACCAGGAACCCCAGAGCGCCCGCAGAAAGGGCGCAACCGAAAGGACCCGTTTCATGACCACGCCAGCGAAGTCCGAGACGGACCGCGTCGTCATCTTCGACACCACCTTGCGCGACGGCGAGCAGTGCCCGGGCGCCACCATGACCCATGAGGAGAAGCTCGAGGTTGCCGAACTGCTCGACGACATGGGCGTCGACATCATCGAGGCGGGCTTCCCGATCGCCTCGGAGGGCGACTTCGCCGCCGTGCAGGAGATCGCGACGCGCGCCAAGAACGCGGTGATCTGCGGGCTCTCGCGCGCCGCACCGAAGGACATCGACCGTTGCGCCGAAGCGATCAAGCCGGCGCGGCGCAACCGTATCCACACCTTCCTCTCCACCTCGCCGGTGCACATGAAATACAAGCTCCAGAAGGAGCCGCACGAGGTCTACGAGATGGTGATTGCGCAGGTGACGCGGGCGCGCAGCCACACCGACGACGTCGAATGGTCGGCCGAGGACGCCACCCGCACCGAGTTCGATTTCCTCTGCCGCTGCGTCGAGGGGGCGATCAAGGCCGGCGCCACCACCATCAACATCCCGGACACGGTGGGCTACACCACGCCGACTGAATATCTCGACCTGATGAAGCGGCTGCGCGAGGCGGTGCCGAACGCCGACCAGGCGCGCTTCTCGGTGCACTGCCACAACGATCTCGGCATGGCCGTCGCGAACTCGCTCTCCGGCGTCAATGGCGGCGCGCGGCAGATCGAGTGCACCATCAACGGCATCGGCGAGCGCGCGGGCAACGCCGCGCTCGAGGAGGTGGTGATGGCGATCGCGACCCGCAACGACGCGTTCCCGTACTGGACCAGGATCGACACGACGATGCTGACCCGCGCCTCAAAGCTCGTGTCGGCAGCGACCTCGTTCCCGGTGCAGTACAACAAGGCGATCGTCGGGCGGAACGCGTTCGCGCATGAGAGCGGCATCCACCAGGACGGCATGCTCAAGCACACCCAGACCTATGAGATCATGACGCCGGAAAGCGTCGGCGTGAAGCAGACCTCGCTAGTGATGGGCAAGCATTCCGGCCGCCACGCCTTCCAGCACAAGCTGGAGGAGCTCGGCTACAAGCTCGGCGGCAACCAGCTCGACGACGCGTTCGTGCGCTTCAAGGCGCTGGCCGACAGGAAGAAGCAGATCTACGACGAGGACATCGAGGCCCTGGTCGACGAGGAGATCGCGCACGCGCAGGACCGCGTGAAGCTCGTCTCGCTCTCGGTCATCGCCGGCACGCGCGGCCCACAGCGCGCCACCATGAAGCTCGACATCGATGGTCGCGGCGTGATCGAGGAGTGCGAAGGCAACGGCCCGGTCGATGCGATCTTCAACTGCATCAAGGCGCTGGTGCCGCACGAGGCCGTGCTCGAGCTCTATCAGGTGCATGCCGTGACCGAAGGCACCGACGCGCAGGCCGAGGTTTCCGTGCGGCTCGCCGAGAAAGGCCGCTCGGTCACCGCGCGCGGCGCCGACCCCGACACGCTGGTTGCGTCGGCCAAGGCCTATCTCGGCGCGCTCAACAAGCTGATGGTGCGCCGCCAGCGCGGCGGCGTCGCGGTGAGCGAGACGCGCGTGCATTCGACCGACGTCGGTTAGACGACGTCCACTTCCCGCGAGTCATTCCGGGGCACGCGCGCAAGCGCGTGAACCCGGAATCCATGCTCCGCAGCAGCGGTTATGGATTCCGGGTTCGCCTGCCATGGCGCGTCGAAGACGCGCGTGAACGCGCTTGTGGCAAGCGCCCCGGAACGACCGCGGAGAGAAGCCACAATCGCGCCACGTCGATAAACGCGCGTTCAGCTTGAGGAACCCATCACGCGCATTACCGCGAAGTCATGACCAAAGCTTAACTTGCGAAGTGGACGAGATGCTTCATCATCGGCGGTATCGACTGCACGCGCCATCAAGGAGGTGGCCATGATGAAGAAAACAATTGCTGCCGGAACGATCGCTCTCATGCTTGCAGGCGCGGGCACCGCGCTCGCGCAATCCGCGCCGCCGCGCGAGGGCATGCGCATGCGGCCGAGCGCCGAAGATGTCGCGGCCTTCACCGACGCGCGCATTGCCGCGCTGAAAGCCGGCCTGAAGCTCACCGCCGAGCAGGAGAAGAACTGGCCGGCGGTCGAGGCCGCGCTGCGCGATATCGCCAAGCAGCGCGCCGAGCGCGCCAATGCGATGTCCCAGCGCCATGAGGCGCGCCGCGGCAGCGACAATGCCGCGCAGCCCGCGCCCGACGCGATCGCCCGCATGCGCGAAGGCGCCGATGCGATGACCCAGCGCGCGGCCAACCTGAAGAAGCTCGCCGATGCGTCGGAGCCGCTCTACAAGAGCCTCGATGACGCCCAGAAGCAGCGCTTCAGCGCGCTGATCCGCATGGGCGGCCGGCACGGCCACTTCCATCGCCAGGGCCCGCGCCGCGGCTGACCCGGCAATCGGTAGCACAGCGCGGATTGCTTCAGCCCCCCGACGATCCGCGACTGTCAGGAGGCCGCCGGGCGCACCCCGGCGGCCTTTCCGTTTCGAGGTTTGATTGTTCGGGCTTTTTGGCGGCTTTGCTGGACAGCCCGGCTTCACTTTGTTACACGACGCCCTCTTGCGGGTCCCCCCGCAAGCGGTGACCCGGGCGCATAGCTCAGTTGGTAGAGCAGCTGACTCTTAATCAGCGGGTCCAAGGTTCGAATCCTTGTGCGCCCACCAAAATTTCCCAGGTTCGCCATTTACTTAGACGAAGAGGGCTAGGTTACGCCCGGCCTTCGCCGTACAGGTTTGCCTGACTTGTACGGCAACCTGATTCCTGGGACGGGCCGCTAGCTTGCCGGTCTGTGAATTTTCTTCCCCAAAATCATTGGGAAAGTGAACCCAAGCTCAACTGCCGCTCGCGTAGTTTGCATTCTCAACAACAGCGGGAGCGGCGTAACCCTCCGGTGCTGTCCGAAAAGTGGTTGGAATTCGGCGTGGCGCGATCTCCGATAACATGAGGGTATCGTTTCAGGCTG
>JAIESI010000143.1 GCA_019746135.1 Xanthobacteraceae bacterium | reverse complement strand
TTCCCGAAAATGCCAGAAAACCGGCGCGCACCGCAGCCCGACCGTGCAAAGACAGTGTGAGATATCCGGGCTAGGGCTTCGGAGCCGAAATAAATTCAATTCCGACCTGTCCGGACTTGCGCCAGATGACGCGGCACCACTTCCTGTGATCGGGCCGGAGGCGGAGCAGAAACTCGTCCGGCAGCCAGGCCGGATCTTTCATGATCAGCTTGGCTCCGGTCGCCGATACATCGGCGACCGAACACGGCATGGGAGATTCGATGTAGGCGCGGGCCTCAACCGCATGCCGTTGATGTTTGCGTTGATTGGCAGCCATGCCCGCAATCTTAAGGACGTCCGGTTAACCGGATTCATCAGCCGGGATGGCAATTGTAGATGGCTGAACCGCAACCCATCGCGCGGATGGTTAAGTTTGTGTTAGAGCATTGTCCGGCGAAAGCCTGTCCCGGACTTGATCCGGGATGTGCAGCGGCGAGTCCGCGCCTATTTCCAGATCGCCTGCGCCAGCTCGACCGTGCGGCGGAGCTTGGCGCGCTCCTCCGCCTCGGTCAGCGGATTGCCCACGGCGGCGCTGGCAAAGCCGCATTGCGGGCCGACCGCGAGACGGCCGACGTCGATGTGGCGCGCGGCCTCCTCGACGCGGCGCTTCAAGGTGTCGAGGTCCTCGAGCTCCGGGACCTTGCTGCTGATCAGGCCGAGCACGACGCCCTTGTCCTTCGGCACGGCGCGCAGCGGCGCAAAGCCGCCGGCGCGCGGCGTGTCGTATTCCAGAAGGAAATGCGTCGCGTCGATCCCGCCGAAGATGCGCTCGGCGAGGGCATCGTAGCCGCCTTCGCCGAGATAGCGGCCCTTGTAGTTGCCGCGGCAGATGTGGAAACCCACCGCCACGTCGGCGGGCCGGCCGGCCAGCGCCTGGTTGGTCGCCTCGATGTAGAGGTCGACCAGCTTGTCCGGATCGGCCCCTTGCTCCTTCACATGGTCGCGGATCAGCGGGTCGGCGAGCAGCACGATCGCCACCTCGTCGAGTTGCACGTAGCGGCATCCGGCCGCGGCCAGCGCTGCGACCTCCTCCGCGAACGCGCGGCTCAGGTCGGCGAAGAACGCCTGGAAGTCCCCGTACACCGACGGCGGCCGGTAGTCGGTGGTGCCGTAGAAATGCATGGTCGAAGGCGAGGGCAGGGTGACCTTCGGCGTCGCCTTCGCCGTCGTTGTCAGAAATTCGAATTCGTCGACCGCGAGCGGCTTCGTCCGCCGGATCTTGCCCGTCACGTGCGGCGCGATGAATTCGTTCTGGCGGCCCTGGTCGTCCTTGAACGGCAGCACCGAGGCGCGCAGTCCGAAGCCCTCGATCCGCTCGATGAAACGCGCCCAATAGGAGGCCCGGCGAAATTCGCCGTCGGTCACCACCGCGAAGCCGGTCTCCTCCTGCATGCGGACGGCGTCGCGGATGCACTGGTCCTGCACCCGGGAAAATTCCGTCTCATCGATCTCCCGCGCCTGATGGCGGCGGAAGGCGTTGCGGAGCGCGGCCGGTCGCAGCAGGCTGCCGACGTGGTCGGCGCGAAACGGCGGGCGGCTTTCGGTGCGAACGCTCATCGATACTCACTCGCGGTTGGCTAGATGGATGACGGCGCGAGACGGCTCACGTCTGCGCGCCGGTTGTCCTTCTTGTAGGGGGCAGGGGCGACCGTCGCGCGGATGGTCTTTTGCGGAGCGCCGGGACGGCCCCAGATCACGTTGACCTCGGTGCCCGGCGCGCAAAGCGGCACGTCGAGGACGCAGAGCGAAAGCATCTGCCGGAAATAGTAGCTGTAGCAGCGCGAGGTCGAGACGCCGACGAGCCTGCCGTCCTTCCGCACCGCATCGGCAAAGACGCAGCCCAGCAGGTTTCGCGGCATTTCCATGTAGCGATAGGGCGTGTCCTCGCGAAACAGCGAGCCGTAGACGTCGGCCACGTCGTCCGCGTTCCAGACCAGCGTCACCATCGTGCGTTTGGGATCGGCGACCTCGGGCTCCAGCGCGGCGCGGCCGATGAAATCGTGGTCGAGCTTGACGTTTTTCTTCCAGCCAAGCTCGACCGGCGTGCGATAGAGCGCGCTGATGTCGGAATATTCATAGCTGCCGTCGGTGTTGCGGTAATTCGCCTGCGCATTGGCGCTGAAATAGGCCGCGGCGAATTCCTTCTCCTCGTCGCCGAACAGCGCCGGTACGTAGTCGACTGACGGCGTCGGAAAGCAGGCCTCGACGTGATTGACCATCTTGGTGCGGCCGCCGAGCCGGCGGATGCCGTGCTCGCGGCCGTGCGCCATCAGCGCCTGGAACACCTCCTGCGCGTGCTCGATCGGGCCGTGCAGCTCATAGCCGACCTCGCCAGCCATGCCCTGGCGCAGCACCTTGAAGCGGATGCCGCCGATCTGCGTGTCGCGGAACCGCATGAAGGCGATGTCGCGCAGGCTTTCGCCGGTCGCCTTTTCCATGACGAACAGCGAGTGCGGTCCCTGCAACTGAAGAATGAACTGACGCGGGCCGATCTGCGAGGCCTCGGCGTCGTAGTCGCCCTTGCGGAACTGGTAGTCGGCCCAGGCGACTCCCGGACCGCTGGTGAACAGGACATCGTCCTCGGCGAGCCGCATCAGCACGCCTTCGCCCATGATCTTGCCGGCGCGGTTGCAAAGGACGATGTGCTTGGCCTGTCCGACGTCGAACCTGCCGAAGCTGTTCACGGCGATCGCGGCAAAGAATTTCAGCGCGTCGCGGCCCTTGACCCGCATTTTCGCCAGCGGTGACCAGTCGCCGATGTAGAGCGCGTCCTTCCAGGACATGCTCTCGTCGATCCAGTCGGTGTACTCCCACGGCTCGAAGCTCGCGCCGAACTGGGTGTAGGTGTGCACGTCGCGCGCGACCGGCAGCGCCGGCGCGTGCGGCAGGCTGGCCTGGCTTCCGGTCTGGGGCCGGGCGGCCGTCATCGGCTGCGCCGCTTGGGCTTGGCGGCGCGCTCGCCTGCGACGACGCCGCCGGTCACGATCCGGGCATACTCTTCGATCATCGCGTCGATCGTCGACGAGCGCGGCACGCCGCGGCTGGTGATCACCGAGTTGCAGAGCCCGAGGAACGCGAGCGTCGCAAGCTTCGGGTCGAGATCGGCGCGGAACTGGCGCGTCGCGATGCCGTCGGCGAACAGCCGTTCGATCAGGTCCTGATAGGTATGGGCCAGCGCCGCAATCGCCTGCCGCGGACCGTTCGGCAGCTCCCGGCGGTGGCGGATGAACACGCACACGTAGTCGGCGTCGGGGTGCCGGCGCAGCGGCGCGAGGTGGTTCGCGATCGCGGCGCGCAGCTTGTCGGCCGCGTTGACCGGCTCGGCGATGATCGACTGCAGGTTGGAGATGAAGTCCTTGACGCCGTGCTCGCAGATCGCGGCGAGCGCCGCCTCCTTGGACGGGAAATAGTAGTAGAGGCTCGCCTGCCGTACGCCGAGCCGTTCGGCGATGTCGCGCGTGCTGGCCCCGGCATAGGTCTTCTCGGCAAATATCGTCGCAGCCACGTCGAGCACCTCGCGATAGCGGCGCTCCCAGCGCGGCGTCGGCTCCCAGCGGGCCGGTGAAGGGGTCGGGGCGGGCGTTGACATCGGATCGTATTTTCTATCGAATGATCGAAAGAAAGCAATCCCCAAGAAACCCTTAAGACGCCTCGCTCAAGGGGCGCCTTCCAGGAAACGTCTTCAGCGGGTTCGTCCCGCGGTCCGGTGGCAAGGTGGTTCAGGTCGAAGATGCGAATGCTGCGAATTCGCGCAGGCTGGTCGGGCCGCGGCTCGAGCTGCCGGATGAATCGCGCCTGACCATTCCGGCGCTGCTCGCCCATGTGACCGGCGAGCGCGGCGCGCAGGTCGCGCTCCGCGTCAAGCGCCGCGGCCTCTACCGCGAGACGACGTGGCGGGAGCTGTCCGGACAGGTCGCCCGCATCGGCCGCGGTCTCATGGCGCTCGGCGTCGCGCGCGGCGACCGCGTCGCCATCGTCGGCGACCCGTCACCGGAGTGGCTCATCGCCGATTTCGCGACGCAGTGCGTCGGCGCCATCAGCTACGGGCTTTATCCGACGAGCTCCCGCGACGAGGCGGAATATGTGCTGCGCCATGCCGGCGCGTCGGTCCTGATCGCCGAGGATCAGGAGCACGTCGACAAGGTTTTGCCGATGCTCGAACGGTTGCCCGGCCTGCGCAGGCTTGTGGTGATCGACGACAGCAACATGTTCAACACCGCCCATCCGGCGCTGCTGTCGCTGCACGAACTGATGGCGTCGGGCGACAAGGTCGGCGCGGACGACCTCGTCCGGCGCGGCGAGGCGGTGCGGCCGGACGATGCGGCGACGATCGTCTACACCTCCGGCACCAGCGCCCACCCGAAGGGCGCGCTCTACACCCATCGCGCGTTGATCACCCTCGGCACTCAGTTCCACGCCTTCCCGGAGTTTGCGCGGGCGAGCGGTGTGCGGAGCGTCGTGCACCTGCCGCTCAACCATCTCTATGAGCGGGCCAACACGCCGCAAGGCATGCTGGTGAAGGGCCTCATTCCGCATTTTCCCGACGAGGCGGAGCGGTTTCTCGAATCGCTCTACGAGGTCGCGCCGGAGCACCACGCGTCGGTGCCGCGCTACTGGTCGAAGCTTGCCTCGCGCGTGATCGTCGGTGTCGAGAATTCCAGCGCCGCCAAGCGCGCGGCGTATCGTGCGGCGATGAAAGTGGGCCAGGCCTACCGCCGCCGCTGCTGGCACGGCGAGCGGCCGGTGGCGCTCGGTGCGCTCTACGGCCTGGCACGGCTCGTCGTCTTCAACCGGATGCTGAAGAAGCTCGGGCTGCATCGGGTGCGGCTCGCCTTGTCGTCGGGCGCGCCGCTGCCCGACGAGGTGCAGGCGCTCTGGCAGATCTGGGGTGTCAACCTGAAGAATCTTTACGGCCAGACCGAAAGCGGCGTGGTGAGCGCGCAGTTCGAGCCGTTTCCGCAGCCCGGCACCGTCGGCCGGCCTTATCCGGGCAATGAGATTGCGCTCGGCGCGGACGACGAGATCATCTGCGTCTCGCCCGGAAGCTTCTCGGGCTATTGGCAGGACGAGGCCGCGTCCGCCGAGATGCGCCGTGCCGACGGCATCCGCACCGGCGACGTCGGCACGGTCGGCGACGATGGCGCGCTGAAGATCGTCGATCGCAAGAAGGACATCGTCATCACCGCGGGCGGCAAGAACGTGAGCCCGAGCCGCATCGAGACCACGCTGAAGTCGAGCCCGTATGTCAGCGAGGCGAGCGTCGTCGGCGAGGGGCGGAAATACCTTACCGCGCTCGTTGAAATCGATATAGGCACGGTTTCGGAATGGGCCCGCGCCAACGGCGTCGCTTATTCGACCTATCGGTCGCTCGCCACCAACGCCGAGGTTTACCGGCTGCTGGCGCGGGAGGTCGAGCGGGCCAACGTCTCGCTTGGCCGCGTCGAGCAGGTGAAATCGTTCCGCATTCTCGACCGCGAGCTCGACCCGGAGGTCGAGGGCGAGGCGGTCACCGCGACGCGCAAGATCAAGCGCACGCTGCTGCAACAGCAGTTCTCGCACCTGATCGACGAAATGTACGCCGACGATGAGGAACGGCGCATTGCGCGCCAGTTGCACTGAACAACACCAGGGAGGATGGGAATGTCGGAACGAACGAAACTGCTCTATGCGACCGCGCTGGCGTGTCTCGCCGTGACGGCCGGCGGCCCCGGCGCGCTGGCTCAATCCGCCATCAAGATCGGCGTCTCCGGTGCCGCGACCGGCCCGGCCTCGCCGAACTATGCGCCAAACATCGAGGCCTTCCGCATGTATGTGCGATCGCTCAACGACCGCGGCGGCGTCAACGGCAGCAAGGTCGAGCTGATCGTGCTCGACGACAAGGCCGCCCCCAGCGAGGCAGCCTCCAACGCCAAGCGGCTGATGGATGACGAGCAGGTGCTTGCCGTCGGGCAGATGAGCCTGTCGTCCACCTATGCGCCGATGTTCCAGGCCGCAGCGCGGACCAGGACGCCGGTGCTGATCCTCGGCATGGGCGTCTGCCCGGCGAACGCCAACACGCCGCAGATGAACCCTTACGTCTTCTGCGGCGGCAGCACCTCCGACCCGAACACCGCGGCCGCATGGCAGGTGCCGCTGGTCAGGGCGCTCGGCGAGAAGAACAAGGACAAGGTGAAGCTCGCGCTGGTCGCCATGGACATTCCGATCAGCCGCCAGGGTGTCGACACCATGGAAAAGATCGCAGGCACTCTCGGTGTCGACGTCGCCGACAAGCAGGCGATCCCGCCCGCCGCCGCCGATGTCAGCGGCGCCGCGGCCCGCATCATCTCCAAGGAGGCGAACTACGCGACGAGCTACGCGCCGGTCTCGACCACCGTGCAGATGCTCGGGGCGCTGCGCCGCCAGGGCTGGAACGGCTGGTACGTCCACAACCACAGCTCGGACGCCGAGGACACGCTGCGCCAGCTCAAGGACCCGAAGCTGGTGATGAGCCCGGAATATGCCTTCTCGGTCGAGAAGCTGCCGATTTTCGAGCAGATTGCCGCGGCGGCGAAGAAGTATGACGTCAACATGCCGGTCGACAAGTTGTCGCTCGGCTGGGCCAGCGGCATGGTGCTGGAAGCGGCGCTGAAGAAATGCGGTGCGGGCTGCACGCGGGAGAAGCTCGCGGATGCGCTGATCGGCCTCAACGTCCAGACCGGCGGCATCTATCCCGACCCGATCAACTGGACCAAAGAGGACCACCGCCGGCCGGCGAGCTTCGTGGCCTACGTGTGGGACGACAAATCGCAGTCGGTGAAACGCATCTCCGAATGGGCCAAATACAAGGACGGCGTGCCGGTCGTCGCGAAGATGACGAACTGAGCGAACGTCCGGTTCGAGAGGTTGAGCGCCCGTGAACCTGCTGGTGGTGATCCTGATCCAGGCGAGCTTCTATGCCTTGCTGGGCATGGGCTACGTGCTGATCTATCGCGCCACGCGGGTGCTCAACCTGGCGCATGGCGACCTGATGGTCTTCGGCGCCTATGTCTTCTTTCAGACCCTGGCGGCGTCGGGCGGCAACCTGACGCTCGCCATCGTTGCGGCGGCAGCCGGCGCCGCGCTGCTTGGCGCGCTCGTCTACTTCGGGGTGATGCGTCCGCTCGCAAGCTATCCCGTCGCGGTCGGCGTGCTGGCGACGATCGCGCTGGGACTCGTGCTGCGGACCCTCGTGACGCTGATCTGGACGGCGCAAACGCGATATCCGGCGCAGTTCGTCGGCCAGCTTGGCGGGCCGATCCCGCTGCTTCCGGGCGTCACCATCAGCGCCATCGATCTCATGATCGTCGCTGCCTCGATCATCGCGATGATCGGCTTTCCGGTTCTGCTCCGGCTGTCCACCGTGGGCATTGAAATGCGCGGCGTGGCGGAGAATGCGGTGCTGGCGGCGCAGCGCGGCATCAACATCCATCGCATCAACGCCCTGTCATGGGCCGCTGCCGCCATGATGGCGGCGGTCGCGGGCATGTTCTTTTCGATCAAGGTCCGGCTTGGCCCGGACATCTGGTACGTCGGCCTTGCCGGCTTTGCCCCGGCGCTGATCGGCGGGATGGACAGCCTGCGAGGTGTGGTCATCGGTGCCGTCATCGTCGCCGCGGCCGAGGTGCTGGCCGCGCTTTTCATCGCCCCCCAGGTCGCGATGGCCGCGCCGTTCCTGGTTCTGCTCGTGGCGCTGTGGATCAGGCCATGGGGCATCTTCGGCTCGCGCGAACAGCTCGAGCGCATATGACCTGGCGCGGGCTTCCATCGACGCTGCGAACGGGTTTTGGCAGCGACATCCAGTTCCTCGACTCATGGTTCGTGCGCTTCTGGGCGGCCGCGGCGCTGCTCGCCGCGCTGCTGCTGCCGCTGGCCTTGACGAACTTCTGGACCGGCGTCGCCAACCAGGTGTTCATCGCCGTGATCGGCGCGCTGGCGCTCAACCTCCTGATGGGCACCACCGGTCAGATCTCGCTCGGCCATGCCGGCTTCGTCGCCGCGGGGGCCTTCACGGTGGCGGCGCTGATCACCCATGCCGAGGCTCCGATCGCCGTGACGCTGCCGGCCGCGGCGGTTGTGGGTGCCGTTCTCGGCGTGCTGGTCGGACTGCCCGCGCTGCGTCTGAAGGGGCTTTATCTCGCCGTCAGCACGCTCGCCGCCCATTTCGTCATTCTCGTGGGTGTGGGGCAGTACCAGTCGGCGATCAGCTATGGCGCGGGCTTCACCATCCCGCCGCCGTCCCTGTTCGGGTTCGGCATCGGATCGGAGCGCGCATGGTACTTCTTTCTGCTGCCGTTCGCGCTCGGCGTCCTCCTGCTCAATCTCAACTGGCTGCGCTCGGCCTACGGGCGCGCCTGGATGGCCATCCGCCACCGTGATATCGCCGCCGAGTCACTCGGCATCAACGTGGCGCTCTACAAGCTCCTCGCCTTCAGCGCCAGCACGTCGCTGACCTGCGTGGCCGGCGCGCTGTGGGCCTACCACACCGCGTTCGTGTCGGTCGAAGCCTTCGAATTCGACATGCTGATCCAGTATCTCGCCATGGTCATCATCGGCGGACTCGGCTCGGTGCTTGGTGCTTGCCTCGGCGCGGTGTTCGTCGTCGTTCTGCCGCACGTCATCAGCATCGTCGCCGACAAGCTGCCGTTCCTGCAGGGGCTCGGCGGCAAGACCTTCGACCTCCAGGTCGGCGCGTTCGGTATCATCATGCTGCTGTTCCTGATCCTGGAGCCGCGCGGACTCGCCGGCATCTGGGCCCGCGTGCGCTTCTATTTCCAGCTCTGGCCGTTCCGCTATCGCGCGTGGGAATCCTGACCATGCTCGAGGTCGAAAACCTGGAAGTGGCCTACAGCCGCGTCATCGTCGCGGTGCAGGGCGTGTCGCTGAAGGTGCCGGAGCACAGCATCGTCGCGCTGCTCGGCACCAACGGCGCGGGCAAGAGCACGACCGTCCGGGCGATCTCCGGCTTCCTTCCGGTCGACGATGCCGACATCAGGAAAGGTGCGATCCGTTTTGCCGGACAGTCGATCCGCGGGCTTGCGCCCTACGACGTGGCACGGCGCGGCGTCGTGCTGGTGCCCGAGCGGCGGAAGATATTCGAGACGCTGACCGTCGAAGAGAACCTTCGCATCGCGCCGCGTGTGGGCGGCTCATCGGCGGCCGGCACCATCGAGCGGTTGTTCGGGATATTTCCGGTTCTGGCCGAGCGGCGGAAGCAGATCTCGGGCTATCTGAGCGGCGGCGAGCGGCAGATGCTGGCCATATCGCAGGCGCTGCTGTGCAATCCGAAGCTGCTGATCGTCGACGAGCTTTCGCTCGGGCTTGCCCCGCGGCTCGTCAAGGAGCTGATGGCGCGGCTGCAGGAACTGCGCGAGACGTTCAAGCTGTCGATCCTGCTGATCGAGCAGGACGCGCGCTCGGCGCTCGCCATTGCCGACTATGGCTACATTCTCGAGGGCGGCCGGGTCGTCTACGAGGGAACGGCAGAGAAGCTGCGCGGCCACGGCGACGTGCAGGAGTTCTATCTCGGCTCCGGCGACGGCGCCCGGACGAGCTACCGCGACGTCAAGCAGTACCGCCGCAGCCGGAGATGGTGGGGATGACGGCGGTTCTCGACGTCGCCCATGTTTCCCTCACCTTCGGCGGCATCAGGGCGCTCGACGACGTGTCGCTCGCTGTCGATGCGGGAGAGCTTCTGGCCATCGTCGGTCCGAACGGCGCGGGCAAGACCAGTCTGCTCAATTGCATCACTGGCGCCTATCGCGCGAGCGCCGGCCGGATTTCGTTCAAGGGCACGGACATCACCCGCGCGCCGGCGCACACCGCGGCGCAGTGCGGTATTGCCCGCACCTTCCAGCACAACGAGTTGTTCCCGCAGCTCACCACGCTGGAGAACCTGCTGCTCGGCCGGCAGGCCGCGCTCGGCTACGGTCTGATCGGCGCGGGCCTGTTCCTGCCGCGGTGCCGGCGCTGGGAGCTTGCACAACGCGAGAAGATCGAGACCGTCATCGAGTTTTTCGAGCTCGAGCCTTACCGCAAGCTCGCGGTCGGCGATCTGCCCTACGGGGTGCAGAAGATCATCGGGCTCGCGCGGGCCTTTGCCGCCGAGCCCGAGCTGGTGCTGCTCGACGAGCCTTCGGCCGGGCTCAACCGTCAGGAAAAGGAGGACCTCGCCCGGTTCCTGCTGCGCATGCGCCATGAATTTGCGCCGACCATCGTCTGGATCGAGCACGACATGCAGCTCGTGCGCGACCTCGCCGACCGTGTGTTCGTCCTGCATTACGGCAAGCCGCTTGCGGTCGGGGCAACGCAGGACGTGCTGGCCGATCCGCGCGTGATCGAGGCCTATATCGGTGCCGCGGTGCCGTAGCGGATGGCCCGGCGCGATGGGTTGACTAGATCAAATTCCTACTTATATAGGACTTCATCCCCGCTCGTTCGAGGGCATCAACCGGTGATGTCGTTTGGTGGAGCGGGGAGCGGTGCCTGCGGATCCGGCCTTATCAACCGGACACTCGGGGCGCCTCGGACCCCGCCTTTCGGGCACTACGACCCGGAAGCTGGGAGCCAGCTGGACGGCCGGTGAGCGATCCTCGCCGGTTCGCAATCGCGGCCCGAGGCGTGTGGGGCTAGGCCCCGCGAAAATCACCGCGGTGAAGCGCCGCAAGGCGCGCCGGCCCGCGTCATGGGCCGGCGGTCCCTTCCGATGAAGGGACCGGCCTGACCGCAAGGTGGCCACCGGGTGCGGCGGTTTCCGCACCAGCGCTTTGCGGCGCTTCACCCTCCTCGAGCTTTCGAGGCGGACAGGACGGACGGCGGCCGGGTGCCGAGCGATTTCCCGGAGCGCTGACGCTTGTCCGCCGGGCTGTTTGAAACGTGAATCGGTTACGGACGCACACCCGTGCATCTCGGGCAGCATCGTAGGATGGGCCAAGGCGCGTCAGCGCCGGGCCCACCTCTTCTTGCTCGACGGGAAGAGGTGGGCCGCCGCTTCGCGGCTTTGCCCATCCTACGAAGCGCGCAACCCCGACTGCAGCAGCAGCGGATAGACCTCGTCGCGAAACGCGACCATGTCGTCGTGGAAGCGCGGGAACGTCAGCACCACGCCGTCGAAGCCGCAGCCGCTGAGCTTGCCCAGCATGTCGACGATCTGCTCCTTGGTGCCGACCAGCGGGAAGCCGCCCCAGCCGGCGATGAAATGCCGCTTCATCGCCTTGAGCTGCTCGGGCGTGAAGGTCTGCGCGTTGATGCCCATGGTGTCGATCAAGGTCGTCACCGCGTCCCAGTCGCCCTTGCGGTCGACGTATTCGGCGAGATAGTCGCGCGCCTCCGCTTCGGTCTCGCCCTGCACCACATAGGCGTTGGTCCAGACCTCGATCTCGTTGTCGTATTCGTCGCGGGCGAGATTGCGGTACTCGTCCGCCATCTTCTTGAGCGGGGCGTATTCGCGGACCTTTGGTGCGAGGAAGGCGAGGTCGCAGTACTTCGCCACGAAATGTCGGCCGCGCTCCGAGCCGCCGGCATTCATGATCGGCGGGTAGGGCTTCTGGATCGGCTTGGGCTCGGCGTAGCCCTTGACGATTTTGTAGAAGCGCCCCGCGAAATCGAAATCCGCGCCTTCGGTCCACAGCCGCTTGACGATCTCGAGCCATTCCACCGCCATTTCGTAACGCTCGTCGTGCTCGCGCAGTGGAATACCGAACATCTCGATCTCCGGCCGGTTCCAGCCGGTGACGATGTTCAGCGCGGCGCGGCCGCCGCTGATGTGATCGATGGTGATCATCTGCTTGGCGGCCATGATCGGATGCACCAGCGGCACGTGCGAGGTGGCGATCACCGCGGGATAATTCGTCTGCGCGCCGACGCCGGCCGCAAAGGTGTAGGTCTCGAAGCCGGGGCCTGCGAAGTTCGTCGCCCCGCCGAAGCCGCGCCAGCGCGCCACCGGCACGATCGCCTCGAACTCCATGTCGTCATGCAGCTTGCCGAGCGCCTTGATGCTCGGCCAATCGGCCTTGTGCGTGCCGTCGATCGTGCTCGCCGCGCCGCCGTGCTCGAGGTTGATGCTGAACGAGCCGAGCTTGAGCTTGCGGCCGTTGTAGAACGGATTGGTGCTGCGGACTTTGCTGTTCATGGCCCAAAAGCGCCCCGGTTACGCTCCCCGTCATTCCCACGCGCTCTTGCCCGACGTCTTCGCCAGCGGCGATTTCTCCCGCGCCACGTAGCTGCCGTCGCCCGGCGCGCCGACCAGTGTCCCGTCGCGCACCACGAATTTTCCGCGCACCATGGTCGAGACCGGCCAGCCCTTCACCTTGATGCCCTCGTAGGGCGTGTAGTCGGTGCCGCCGTGCATCAGCGACTGCGCGATGGTCAATTCGCGATTGGGGTCCCAGATCGCGATGTCGGCGTCGCTGCCGACCGCGATGGTGCCCTTCTTCGGATAGAGACCGTAGGTCTTCGCATGATTGGTCGCGGTCAGCGCCACGAACTCGTTGAGCGTGATGCGGCCCTTGCCGACGCCTTCGGAATAAAGGATCGGCAGCCGCGTCTCGACGCCGGGAATGCCGTTCGGCACCCAGCGGAACGAGGTCCGGCCCTTCGGCGCGAGCTTGCCCTGCGGGTCGTCGTAGCGGAACGGGCAATGGTCCGACGAGAACAGCGAGAACACGTGTTGCTGCAAGCCCTCCCAGCAGGCCCGCTGGCTGGCCGCGTCGCGCGGCGGGGGCGAGCACACATACTTGGTGCCCTCCATGTTGAGGCCTTCGAGGTCCTTTTCGGTCAGCACCAGGTATTGCGGGCAGGTCTCGCCGTAGATCTTCAGGCCGCGCTGCTGCGCGCGCCGGATCTCCTCCATCGCCTCGCGGTTCGATACGTGCACGATCATGATCGGCACGTCGACCAGCTCCGACAGCGAGATCGCGCGGTGCGTCGCCTCGCGCTCGACCGGAATCGGCCGCGACGCTGCGTGATAGTGCGGCGCGGTCTTGCCGGCGCGCTCCAGGCGGTCGGTGAGGAAGCGGATCGCGTCGTAGTTCTCGGCGTGGATCATCACCAGCGCGCCGGTCTCGCGCGCCACGCTCATCACCTGGAGCATCTCCATGTCGGAGAGCGCGAGCCCCTCGTAGGTCATGAACACCTTGAACGAGGTGTAGCCGTCGTTGACCAGGGCGGGGAGCTCCTGGCCGAGCACGCGGTCGGTGGCCTCGGCGATGATCAGGTGAAACGACACGTCAACGTAACACTGGCCGTCGGCCTTGGCGTGGTACTGCTTCACCACCTCGCGCAGGCTTTCGCCCTTCTGCTGCATGGCGAACGGCAGCACCATGGTGTTGCCGCCGAACGCCGCCGCGCGGGTGCCCGAGGCGAAATCGTCGGCCATGACGATGCCGGGCCCCGACGGCTGGGCGAAATGCACATGGCTGTCGATGCCGCCGGGCAGCACGAGCCGGCCCGTGGCATTCACCATGTCCCGGGCCTCGCCGAGGTTCTCGCCGAGCGCCGCGATCCGCCCGCCGGCGATCCCGACATCGCATTGAAAGGTGTCTGATGCGGTCGCAACCGTGCCGCCGCGGATGATGGTGTCGAAGGTCATGCCGTCTCCGGATTTTGGACTTCATCTAACATCGTTTTTTTCCGCAGTCGCGTGTCCCGCCTGGCGGTGCGCCGGCGGGAACGAAAAGGTCCGCGGCGACCTTTTATCTGGATGCAAAAGGCGCCCGTCCTCGACGAAGAGCTCGACCGCTTCGAGCGCCATCTGCCGGAGCGCCTGGCGCGCGTCGTGCGCAAGGTGCGAAGCCCCGGTGGTGCCGCATACCGCATCCCGCTGGGCGTTTTGCTGATCGCGGCGGGCCTCGTCGGCTTCCTGCCGGTCCTCGGCTTCTGGATGGTGCCGTTGGGGCTTGCGATCCTGGCGCAGGATGTCCCGTTCCTGCGCCCGCCGCTCGCCCGCGCGCTGGCCTGGATCAACCGCCGTTGGGAACGGGCGTGACAGCCTGACGGGCCTGCAGCGGCGCGCGGTGTTTTCAACAGAAGGTTGTCACAGCGCTGGTCTGGGCTTGTCAGGGATTGACTGACACGACGGAACTGTGACAATCTGACGCACAAGGCGATGCTCATCCAACCTGTTGGGAAGTAGGGGGAATCTATGCGCTCTGCCTTCGGCGCAGCCGGCGTTTTGCTGGCTGCGATCAGTATGACCGTACCTGCGTTTTCAGCCGGCGAGGACAACCCAGCCACGAAGCGCCACACCGCGCCGGCCGCCGCCGCCAAGAAGAAAGCGATCCAGCCGCTCAAGCGCCCGACCTGGGACGATTGTTACGCCATGTCGCGGCAGCGCGGGTTCGACCACGAGCACGACGAATGGCTGCAGTCGATCGCCGACTGCCAGGAGGGCAAAATTCCGCTGTGACGGGGAGGCTTTGTTTCAATTGCGATGGCGGGCGGCCTCCGCGCCCGTCATGAAGCAGCGGGCGGGCCGCCGGGACCCGCCCGCTTTTACGTTGCTCAAATCAGAGCTTCTTGACCTCGACCTTGCGGAATTTCATCACGCCCGTGCCGTATTGCAGCGTGAAGTGGCCTTCATCCCAGAGGCCGTTGCGGACATCCACGGTCTTCTGACCGTTGAACACCAGCGTGAGCTGGCGGCCCTTCAGCGTCACCTCCATCGTATTCCACTTGCCGGCGGCCTTCGGCATCGGATTCACCTCGGCGATGTAGACGATCGATCCGGTGCCGTAGCTCGGGTCCGGGCGCGTGTCGAAGATGTTGAACTCGTAGCAGGTCTTCGCGCCGATCTTGCCCGCTTCGCAGCGCGCGAAGATGCCGCTGTTGGCCTTTTCGTCGGACCAGAACTCGATGCGGATCGCGTGGTCCTTGTACTTCTCCTTGCTGACCAGGTGTCCGCCCTTGCCCTGGTCGGCGACGATCGCGCCGTCCTCGATGCGCCAGTTGGCCTCGCCGGTCTGGGTGAAGTTGTCGAGGCTCTTGCCGTCGAACAGCGAGACCCAGCCGTCCTGTCCCTGTGCGCTGGCACCCACGGCAAACGCGGAAACAAGCAATGCAGATGTGACTGTCGCCCAGCGTGTCATGTCGTCCTCCCTGTGGTTTATGATTATGGAGTAAAGCGTAGCAAAGTCGGGTCCGGCGCGTCACCGGGGGCAAAGCCCGACGCCGATTGATTTTCGTGCCGCGGGCGTTACAGGATCGCGCCGCAAAATAAAGGAGGGAGTACCGATGTTATCGGAAGCCGATCGCAACAAGGCCGCCGACATTCTGATGGAGGCGCACAAGACCAAGAAGCAGGCGGTCCAGCTTTCGACCACCTATCCGGGCATCACCATCGAGGACGCCTACAGCATCTCGACCATCGTCCATAAGCGGCAGGTCGCGGCGGGGCGCAAGCTGATCGGCCACAAGGTCGGCCTGACCTCCAAGGCCATGCAGCGCTCCTCCAACATCGACGAGCCGGACTTCGGCTACCTGCACGACGACATGATCATCGCCGACGGCGCCAAGGTGCAGCATGCGAACTATTGCCGCCCGCGCGTCGAGGTCGAGCTGGCCTTCGTGCTGGGCAAGAAGCTGATGGGACCGGGCGTGGGCCTCACCGATGTGCTCGCGGCAACCGACTATGTGGTGCCGGCACTCGAGATCGTCGACGCACGCGTGCAGGACCCGCGCAAGATTTTCGACACCGTGTCGGACAACGGCGCGGCCGCGGGCATCGTCATGGGCGGCCGCCCGGTGCGGCCGATGGACGTGGACCTGCGCTGGGTCGGCGGCATCATGTACGTCAACTCCGAGATCGAGGAGACCGGCGTCGCGGCCGGCGTGCTCGGCCATCCGGCGATGGGCGTGGCCTGGCTCGCCAACAAGCTCGGCACCCTCGGCACGCCGATGGAGCCCGGCCACGTCGTGCTCGCGGGCTCGTTCACCCGCGTGGTGTTCGCGAAGAAAGGCGACACGCTGCACGGCGACTTCGGTGCGCTCGGCGGCATCTCGGTGCAGTTTGTATAAGGGACTCTCTCCACGCGTGTCCCGGACGCGATGCAGCGCGAAGCGGTGCATCCCAGATCCGGGACCCAGCCTGCTTCAGTAAAGAAACCGGGGTCCCGGGTCTGCAGCGCACCACTCGCTTCGATCGTGCTGCGCTGCGCCCGGGACACAAGTCGATAGGATCGAATTTCCATGGACATGCCGCGCAACGCCTTCAAGCACGCCATCGCCAAGGGCCAATTGCAGATCGGGCTGTGGTGCAGCCTGTGCAGCCCGGTCGCGACCGAGCTCGTGTCGCATTCGGGCTATGACTGGCTCTTGCTCGACACCGAGCATTCGCCGAACGACGTGCCCGACGTCCTCGCGCTGCTTCAATCCGCGCAGGCCGGCACCGCGTCCTGTATCGTGCGGCCGGCCTGGAACGACATGGTGCTGATCAAGCGCTATCTCGACATTGGCGCGCAGACGCTGCTGCTGCCGTTCGTGCAGACCCCGGAGGAGGCCAAGCGCGCGGTCGAGTTCACGCGCTATCCGCCGAAGGGCGTGCGCGGCATCACCGGCTCGGGCCGGGCGAGCCGCTACGGCCGGGTGAAGGACTATCTGAAGAACGCCTCCGACGAGATCTGCGTGCTGGTGCAGGTCGAGACCCGCGAGGCGCTGAAAGAGATCGAGGCCATCGCTTCGGTCGAGGGCATCGACGGCGTGTTCATCGGCCCGAACGATCTCTCCGCCTCGTTCGGCCACATCGGCAACTGGGGCCACGCCGAGGTGCAGGACGCGATCAAGGACGCGGCGCAAAAGATCAGGAGGGCGGGCAAGGCCGCGGGCATCCTCACGCCGATCGAGGACGAGGCGAAGAAGTTCATCGAGTGGGGCTACACCTTCGTCGCGGTGGGCGCGGACCTTGGCCTGCTTGCAAAGAACGCCGACGGCTTGGCGAAGCGGTTCAAGCCGGGTAGCTAGAAGGCATGACAAGCATCTCCTGGCAGGATGTTCCCCGCACCAATTTCATGCTGCTGCATGCCGCGCGGCTGCAGGCGCATTACGCCGCGCAATGGCTGGCGCGGGCCGCCCGCGCCTATATCCCGGCGCAGCCGCAGGACCGCCACACCAACCTCGGCTGGGACGATGCGTTCGGGGGGCTCACCACGCATCCGCTGCCGGACGGCTCGCGGCTCGGGCTCCGCATCGCCGATCTGACGCTCGCCTTCCTCGACCAGCATCCGCACCAACTGCCGCTCGACGGCCGTGCCGACGCCGAGGTGCGGACCTGGCTCGGCGGCCACGTCGCCGCCCGCAACCTCGCCTCGGGCAAGCTCGACGATCCGTCGCCCTACGCGATACCCGATCATGCGCTCGGGCTCGGCGCGCGCTATACGCTCGACGAGTACGGCGACGCCTTCAAGGTGCTTTCGGTCTGGTACTCGAACGCCGACGCGGCGCTCGCTTCGGTGCAAAAGCGGCTTGCCGCGAAAAAGCTGAAAGCGCCGGTGGTGCGCTGCTGGCCGCACCATTTCGACATGGACACGCTGGTCGATCTCGGCCGCGGCCGCAGCATGGGCATCGGCTATTGTCCGGGCGACGAGTTCTGCGACGAGCCGTATTTCTACACCTCGATGTGGCCGGAGCCGTCGATCCCGAACCTGCCGCTCTTGCCGGCGATGGCGCACTGGCACACTTACAAATTCCTTGCCGCGCTGGCGCCCGCCCACAAGATCGTCGCGGCGCATCACCAGGGCAACTACGTTCAGCAGTTTCTCGATGTGTCGGTGGCAGCCGCCCTGAATGCACTGCGGTAAGAGTCCGATATTGCGCTGGGCGATCTGAAATCGCTGACGCACCCTGCCCGGTGCGACATTAGGGCCCGTCCCGCACCGTCGCGGCGCCCACCTATCATTGGGCTCCTTCGGGGGAAGGGGCATGGGGAAGGGGAGCAAGGCCGCGGCCATGGGCTGCGAGGAAATGCATTCATTTCTTCGCATCCGAGCCGCCGATGCCTGACACATCCGGCACACGCAACGCGCAGGGACGCGCGGGCGCGGGCCTTGGCGCGCGCTCGGACAGCCATGCGCTGCGCAACCTCGCGGTGTCGGTCGGCGTCTTGTGGTCCGCAGCCTTCGTCGTGGTCGGCCTGCACTACGATCTGCAGATGTACGGCGATGGCTCGCTGTTTGCCTATGCGGTCGCGGTGCAGGACGCCTGGGCGTTCCATTGGCACAACATCCCGGGCCGGCTGTTCGTCTATCTCTACGCGTATCTGCCGTCCGAGGCCTATGTCGGATGGTTCGGCGATGCCCGCGGCGGCGTCGTCCTTTATGGCTTGCTGTTTTTCATCGCGCCTTTGCTCGGGCTGATCGCGACCTACGCCGCGGATCGCTCGGAAGGCCGCGTCGTTTTCGTCTACGCCTGCGCGTCGACCGCGATCTTGAGCCCGCTGGTGTTCGGCTTTCCGACCGAGGTCTGGGTCTCGCACGCGCTGTTCTGGCCGGCGCTCGCGCTCTGCCACCACGCGCGCGCCAGCGTCGGCGGCATCATGCTGGTGTTCGCGACGCTGCTGGCCTTGTTGCTGACGCATGCCGGCGCGGTGCTGTTTGGGATCGCCATCCTGATGACGGTTGCGCTGCGGGGAACGCGCGATCCGGCGTTCCTGCGCACCGTCGGAGTCTTTTTTCTGGCGATGGCGGTCTGGAGCACGGTCAGGGAGTCATTTCCGCCCGACGACCATATGGCGAGGATCCTGCGGTATGCGGCGCTGCACGTGTTCGACATCGCCATTCTCGGCGGCAAGCTGGTGCTGCTGCTGATGGCCGCGCTCGCGGGCTACGCGGTTGCGTTTTTGCTGTTCCATGGGTTCAGCGGCGACAACGTGCCGGTGGAGAAGGTTCACGTCTATGCCGCCTCGGTCGTGGTCGCGGGGCTTGCCGCCTACTGGCTCTGGTTCGATCAGGCGCTCCATGCCGACAACCGTTACTATCTCAGAACCGTGCTGATCGTTGCGACGCCGGGCTTTGGCATGCTGGCCGCGCTGCAGATGCTTGCGGCCGAGAAACGGCTCGACCTTCCCGTGCCGCACCTGCCGCGGCTGATCCCGGTCATGGCTGGCAGCGCGACCATTCGCCTCGCGGCCGGCGCGTTCGCGGTGGTGACGCTGATCCACGTGGTCGAGACCGGAAAATTCGTCAGCGGCTGGACGCAGTACACGGCCGTGGTGCGAAAGCTCGCGACCGGCGCGGCATCGGATCCTGCGCTCGGGGACGCAGGTCTCGTCTCGTCGCAGCGGATCGGCACAGAGCTGAACCGGCTGTCGTGGTTCTCGACCACGCCGTATCTGTCGGTGCTGGTCGCGCCGAATCTCAAGCCGCAACGGCTGGTGGTCGATCCGGACTCCGCTTTCTTCTGGCTCTCGTGCCGGACCGCGACGGCCAACATGCGGGCCGAGCGGGCGCTGCCGGTCGAGAGCCGCCGCTTGGTGCGGGCGGAAGCCTGCCTGCACAGGCGCTAGCGACTATTGCAATTCGTAGCTGCCGTCACCGCGGATGATCTTCAGATAGCGCTCGGCGGAGCGCTCCAGCACGCCCTTGCCGTCCGACCAGATGGTGCGGTCGGTGAACGCGCCGTGGATGCGGTCGAACTTGTAGGGCTTGAGCGATTTCACCACGCCCTCGACGCGTGGTCCTGACAGCGGAATGAAGTTCGGGAAGCTCCACATGAAGCTCACCGACTTGTTGTCCTGCACCACCTGGACGATGTCGCCGGACAGAAGCGCGCCCTTGCCGCCCGCGCCCTGCGCCCAGTGCAGCACCGTGCCGCCGGGATAGTGCCCGCCGGAGCAGATCAGCGTGACGCCGGGGAGCAGCTCCTTGGTTTCGCCCTGCCAGAACGCGATCGCCGGATCGCCGCGCATGGCCCACTTGCGGTCGGCCGTATGAAGATGCACCGGCACGCCGCCGAACGCCTTGCTCCACTCCGCCATGCAGGAATAGTAATGCGGGTGCGAGATGGCGATGCCCTTGATGCCGCCGAGCCCGTTGATCAATTCGACCGTGGCGGGGTCAATGAGCGAGATGCAGTCCCACAGGATGTTGCCGTGCGGCGTGCGGAGCAACTGCGCACGCTGGCCGATGCCGAACTGCGGGAACGTCGTGATCGAGATCAGGTTGGGCTCGAGCTCGCGCCAGCCGTTGGTGAAGCGCTTCTGCAGTGTGTCGAGCGTGGTCCAGGTCTGGCCCGGCGGCGGCACGTATTGCCGCTCGTCGTCGCAGATCGGACAGGCCGACGGCGGCTTGTCGCTCGGCTCGTATTGCGTGCCGCAGGTGTTGCAGATGAAGGCGGGCATGGCGGCTCCTGTTTGAGCGGCAATCCTAGCGTTTCGGACAGGGAAGGGGAGTGGGCAGTTATGCAGCGGCGACCGCAGGCGTTGCGGATTTGCGCCCGGTGCCGATGAACAGCACGGCGACCGCCGCGATCAGGCACAACAGGCCCGACAGCATGAACGCCTCCATGTAGCCGCCGAAATTCACCCGCAGTACGCCGCCGAAGAGCGCCGCCGATGCGCCGCCGAGCTGGTGGGCGGTGAACACCCAGCCATAGACCATGCCGGCCTTCTCGCGGCCGACCTTCTCGGTGATCAGCCGCACGGTCGGCGAGACGGTGGCGAACCAGTCGAGCCCGTAGAACACCGCAAACAGCGTCATGGTGTAGAAGTCGACGAACGAGAACGGCAGGTAGAACAGCGACAGGCCGCGCAGGCCGTAATAGCTGCAAAGCAGCCGCCGGTTGTCGAAGCGGTCGGCGAGCCAGCCGGCGCTGGTGGTGCCGATGAAGTTGAACACACCCATGGTCGCAAGCAGCGCCGCGCCGGTGATCTCGGAAAAACCGTGGTCGATGCAAGCCGGAATGAGATGCGTGCCGATCAGACCGTTGGTCGACGCGCCGCAGACGAAATAGGTCGCAGCGAGAATCCAGATGTCGCGGATGCGCGAGGCGTCGCGCAGTGCACCGAAGGCGAGCGCGATCGGATTGCCTTGTGCGGGCTTGGGCTCAGCCGCGGGCGTGCCGGTCTCGCCATACGGCATCAGGCCTACGTCCGACGGGCGGTCGCGCATGAACAGGAGCACCAGCGGAATGACCGCGCAGGCGACGGCGGCGATCGCAAGCACGGTGGTGCGCCAGCCGAAGTGCGACGCGATGGTCGCCATCGCCGGCAGGAACAGGAGCTGGCCGGTCGCGCCGCCGCCGCTCAGGATGCCGACCACGAGGCCGCGCCGCGCGGTGAACCAGCGCGCGGCAACCGTCGCCGAGAGCACAGTCGCGAGAAAGCCCGTGCCCGCGCCGACGACGAAGCCCCACATCAGGATCAGCTGCCAAGCGTATTGCATCATCGAGGTCGCGGCGACGCCGGCTGCGACCAGCACCAGCGCGTAGACCACCGCGCGGCGTACCCCGACGCGCTCCATGATCGCCGCCGCGAACGGTCCGATGCAGCCGTAGAGAATGAGGTTGATTGAGACCGCAAGCCCGATGGTGGCGCGCGACCAGCCGAACTCGTTCTCGAGCGGCACCATCAGGATGCCGGGCGACGAGCGCACGCCCGCGCCGGTCAGCACCACGAGGCATGTGATGCCGACGACGATCCAGCCGTAGTGGATTTTGTTGGGGCCCAGCATGAAAATCCCGCGCCATCCCTGACCCAGGATGCGCGTGGGATCAAGTGGCGATGCCGCAGCCCTGTGCTGCGGTGTCCGATCCGGCCGCCCTCAGGCGGCCCGGCGCGCGCCGTGCGCGTAATCGCTTTCGATGTCCTTACCGGTGTAGTCGTGCATCATCGCGGTGGCGGCGAGGGTGATGACGGCGCAGACCGCGATGTAGCCGGCGATCGCGTATGCAGAATGGGTGCGGCTGAACAGCCAGGTGGCGATCAGCGGCGCGGGACCGCCGGCGATCACCGAGGCGAGCTGGTAGCCGAGCGACGCGCCGCTGTAGCGGAGCCGGCCCGGGAACGATTCTGCGATCAGGGCGGCCTGCGGGCCGTACTGCATGTCGTGCGGTATGAGCGACAGCACGATCGCGATGAAAATCAGCACCAGCGAGCCTGTACCCAGCAAGCCGAAGTAGACGAAGCCGAAGATGCCGGTGGTCAGTGCGCCCAGCATGTACATGTTCTTGCGGCCGATGCGGTCCGAGATGTGACCGAACAGCGGGATCCAGATGAACGACAGGACCGACGCCGCAAGGACCGCGACCAGCAGGAAGTCGCGTGACACGTTCAGCGTTCCGGTTCCGTAGAAGAAGATGAAGGCCGTGAAGATATAGAACGGTGCCTGCTCCGACATCCGCGCGAAGGCGCTGAGAAGAATCTCTCGCGGTTGGGTCCGGATCACCTCCAGGATGGGCGTCCGCTCCACCTTTCGCTCGGCGACGAGCCTGGAAAATGTCGGTGTCTCGAGAATGCCGAGCCGGATGTAGATGCCGACCACAACCAGGATCAGGCTGAGCGCGAAGGGGATGCGCCAGCCCCAGGACAGGAATTGATCGCCCGACATCTGGCTCAGCGCCAGCACGGCGAGATTGGCGAGGAACAGGCCGCACGGCACGCCGAACTGCGGCCATGAGGCAATGAAGCCGCGGGTGTCGTCGGAGCGCGACCACTCCATCGACAGCAGCACCGAGCCGCCCCATTCGCCGCCGACGCCCACGCCCTGAAGGAAGCGCAGCACGGTCAGCAGAACCGCGCCCCAGATGCCGATCTGTTCATAGGTCGGCACCAGCGCGACCGCGAAGGTGGCCAATCCCATGAGCAGCAGCGTCGCAATCAGCGTCGACTTGCGGCCGATGCGATCGCCATAGTGTCCGAAGATCGCAGCACCGATCGGCCGTGCCACAAAGCCCACGGCATAGATCGCAAAGGCCTCCAGCGTGCCGGTGAGCGGGTCCGATTGCGGGAAGAACAGCTTGGCGAAAACGAGCCCGGTGACGGTGCTGTAGAGAAAGAAATCGTACCATTCGATCGCGGTGCCGACCGTGGAAGCGACGACGGCGCGACGAAGCTGCTTGCGATGCTCGTTCTCGCTGAGGGGATGATGGGAATAGGCAAAGGTCTCGGTGGCGGCCATGGCGTTCCTCCAGGCGCGCGCCCCCGAACCTTGGCAGGCTTTGAAGCCGATGCCGGTTCAGCCCGTTAATGCGCGAAACCGCGCTTCGGCCGGGCTGAATCCAATGTTCACCCGAATTTGATGATCAGGGATGGAACGCTTGCGCTGCAGCAGTGGGCGAACGGCTCCGCTGGTGCAGCGCGACCAAGCTCCGGCAGCGTCACTGCGGGATCGGCACCTCGCCGACGTCCTTCGGCACCTTGTAGCCCTTCTGCGTCGCGGGCTTCTTGGCGATCGTCGTGTACCAGCGCAGCACGTTCGGATACTGCTTCATGTCGACGGTCTGCCACTCGTAGCGGCTGATCCACGGCCAGATCGCGATGTCGGCGATCGAGTAATCGTCGGCGACGTATTCGCGGCCCTCGAGCCGCTTGTTGAGCACGCCGTAGAGCCGGTGGCCTTCCTTCAGGTAACGCTCCTCGGCATAGGGCGCCTTGCCGGGATTGTACTTGGTAAAGTGATGCACCTGGCCAAGCATCGGGCCCGGTCCGCCCATCTGCCAGTTCAGCCATTCGATGACCTTCCAGCGCTTCTCGCCGGACTTCGGCAGGAGCTTGCCGGACTTGTCGCCGAGGTATTGCAGGATCGCGCCGGACTCCATCAGCGACAGGCCGTTGTCGCGGTCGACGATCGCCGGGATGCGGTTGTTCGGGCTGATCTTGAGAAATTCCGGCTTGAACTGCTCGTCCTTGCCGATGTCCACCGCGTGCACGGTGTAAGGCAGACCCATCTCTTCCAGCGCGATGGAAATCTTGCGGCCGTTCGGCGTGGTCCAGGTGTAGAGATCAATCACGATCCGTTTCCTCACACTGTTGAAATGGCGTTTCAGCTTCCGCGGTAAGTCGTATAGCTCCACGGCGTCGCGAGCAACGGCACGTGGTAGTGCCCCTCGGGCTCGGCGATGGCAAAGCGGATCGGCACCACGTCGAGAAACGGCGGATCGGCCGGAAACTTGCCGGCTGTCTTCGCGAAGTAATCACCGATATGGAATGACAATTCATAGGTGCCGATGCGAAGCGGCTCGCCGCCGATCAGCGGCGCGTCGGTGCGGCCATCGGCATTGGTGGTGGTCTTCTTCAGAAGCCCGCGCGCGCTCGCGCCGATCTCGTGCAGCGTGATCGTCACACCGGGAGCAGGACGGCCGCTCACCGTGTCGAGCACGTGGGTCGAAAGCCTGCCGACGGTGTTCGGCTTGCCCGGGCCTTCGACCATCGGGACCACGCGCAGCCGGGTGATCAGGCCGATCTCGGTGAGCGCTGCCGCCTGCTCGGTCGCGGCGTCGTTGGCAAGCCGCCGCTCGAACTGCCGCAGGATCGAGTCCCGGGTATGGCGGCGCACGCAGATGATGAAGGGAAAGCCGAACTTCTCCCGGTACGCCGCGTTGAGCCGGCTGAACCGGTCGAACTCCTCGGCGCTGAGCGCGTCGAGCCCGAGGCTGCCCTGTTCGGCTTTCGAATGGTCCGTGAGGTCGGCGCGCTTGACCCGGCTGCCCAATTCCGGGTGGCCGCCGATGAAGGCCAAGAGCTGCTCCGGCGGGGCGGTCCGGACCGCCTGCATCATGGCCTCGTGCAGGGCTGTGACCGTGGGGTAGGGGCGGCCACCCGCGGCTACCTCCGCCACCCAGTCGGCGTGTTCGAACGCTTTGCCGAGTGCCGCGACAAAGGAGGAGGCGGGCATGGCGTTGAGGGCTTCAAGGCTCAGCGGCGTGTCGGTCATGGCCCCCAGTTAATCATTGCAGAGTGGGGGTTGGCGACTGTTTTTGCTTGCGGATCAAGGGGTTTAAGGAGAAATTGTAATGCCTTTGAACCTTACCTCTGTTTGCCACGACAAACTCCACGAGAGCCGAGACTTGTCTGCGAACCCAGCCACTTCGGACGAAGTCCTGATTGGACGGATCGCAAACGGCGACCGGCTCGCGATGCAGGTCCTGTTTGCCCGGCATCATGTGCGAGTGTTCAGGTTCGTCCTGCGGTTGGTGCGTGAAGAGGCCACTGCGGAAGACCTGATCAGCGAGGTGTTCCTCGATGTCTGGCGTCAGGCCGGGCGCTTCGAGGGAAGGTCGCAAGTCTCGACCTGGCTCCTTGCCATCGCGCGCTTCAAGGCCTTGTCCGTCCTGCGAAGGAAGCCCGAGCACGAACTGGACGAGGAGACGGCAGAGGCGATCGAGGACACCTCGGACACCCCTGACGTCACCTTGGAGAAGAAGCAGAAGGCGGATGTGATCCGGAAGTGCCTTGGGGGACTTTCGGCCGAGCACCGGGAGATCATCGATCTGGTCTACTACCACGAGAAGTCAGTCGAGGAAGTGGCCGAGATCGTTGGAATTCCGGAAGCAACCGTCAAAACGCGAATGTTCTACGCGCGTAAGAAGCTGGCAGAGCTGCTGAAAGCTCAAGGGATTGAAAGAGGTTGGCCATGAACGCGGTCAAAAAGGACACCAACGAGCTTCCGGAGGACGTAGAGCTCCTTTTGCCGTGGCATGCCGCAGGCACTTTGAGCCGCCGCGACGCCGCCCGCGTCGAGCAGGCGCTCGCCAACGACAACGAACTCGCGGCCCGCTACGAGCTGGTGCGCGAAGAGCTGGGCGAGGCGATCCGCCTCAACGAGAACCTCGGTGCGCCGTCGGCGCGCGCGATGGAGGCGCTGTTCGCCAAGATCGACGCCGAGCCCGTTCGCACACCCAAGACTTCGTTCAACATCACCGCGTGGCTCACCAATTTCGTCGCTGGCTTCTCGCCGCGGACGCTCGCTTACGGCGCAACCGCCGCGGCGCTGGCGATCGTGCTGCAGGCTGGCATCCTCGCCGGTGTGTTCGTGAAGCAGGGTGAGGTCGGTGGTTTCACGGTGGCCTCGCATACGGAAGAGGCGCCGGCAGCTGCCGACGGCGCTTATGTCGGCGTCGGCTTCAAGCCCGACGCGACGGCTGCTGCCATCAATGCGTTCTTGAACGATAATAAGGCGGTCATCGTCGAAGGCCCGCAGCCTGGTACCGACTTCTTCCGGCTTCGCGTGTCCGACAAGCCGATGTCCAAGGACGAGCTTGGCGCGGTGGTCAAGAAGATCGCGGCCAACCCGGTGGTCAGAATCACCGTGCCGTCGGCGCAGTAAGCCACGAAGTTCAAGACCGTCCCGGCCTGAAGCCCGGGGTGGCCGACACGGCGAGGCCATAAAGGCATCGCAACATTAAGGGGCGGAGCGGGAGTTGAAGTCTTTGCGCGGAGGCACAGCCATGCGCTCTTCCAACAATCGTTTCAGGCTGATCGGCGTTTTGTCGATCTCAACCGCCCTGGCCGCGGTCACTGTTGCAGCGGCCACGACCGCCTCGCACGCGCAATTCCGTCCCAGCAGCATGTCCATGGGCCCGCGGGGCGGCAGCATGGGCAATATGGGCGGCGGCTCGATGATGGGCGGCCAAGGCTTCCGCACCAGCGAGCCGCGCTTTCAGCGCTTCCAGAATTCGATCCAGGACAATCCGAAGCTGGGCAATCCGAAGCTGGGCTATCCGAAGCTCGGCACCCGCTATCCCGGCAAGGGCAAAGGTGGCGACGTCGTCGTGATCCGCGATCCCGGCGGCGACGGCCGTCCGCCCGGCCGCCGTCCGCCGGGCAAGCGCCCGCCGTGGGGCGGTCCAGGAATCGGTCCAGGAATCGGTCCAGGCATCGGCCCGATCGTCGGCCCGCCTGTGGTCGGCATCGCGGTTGCGACGCCAGGGCCGGTTGGCGCAGGGCCGTCCGGCATGGGCCCGCTGCGTCCGCCGTCAGGCGGCACGACCGTTGCGCAGCGTGGCGGCGTCACGCTGCCGCAGCCGAGCGATCCGCGCTTCGTCAAGAACGAGGTGCTGATCGAGGTCGTCGGCCGGATCTCGCAGCAGGAAACGAACGCGATTGCCGCGCGCAACCGCCTGACGCGGGTCGAGTCGTTCTATTCGCCGCTCACCAACTCGACGATGTTCCT
>JAIESI010000194.1 GCA_019746135.1 Xanthobacteraceae bacterium | reverse complement strand
CCTCTGTGAGCCGCCACGCCGGCGCACAAAACAATGCGATAGATTGACCGCATGCCTAACCTAGCGCCTATGACCCCAACCCTCCCCCTTTCAGCAGGGCAATCGCATATGCAGCGCCCCGGGTGGTGCGCTCCCTCCCCCTGAAAGGGGGAGGGTCGGGGTGGGGGTCTGCCACAGGTACAGACCCGGAAGATTCCCGACAGCTGGTGTCGATGGAGTTCGGGCACGTGGCGAGACTGCATGAACGCGCTCGCGGTGAGGCGCGTTGCACAAAGTGACCCCCACCCCAACCCTCCCCCTTTCAGGGGGAGGGAGTTCACCGCCTGCGTCGCACCATATGCGATTGCCCTGCCCCTCTCATGGGGAGGGAGCGCCACCAGCGCGGTGACGCGCGTCTTTGACGCGCTATGGTTCGAGTCGCACCGGTTGCGAGCCGATCTCATGGGGCGTGCTCTACAGGCTAGCAAAGAAATCCGGGCCGGCGTGGCGCTTCAGCTCGGCGCCGGCGTCGGCGCCCAAACGTTCGGCGTCGCGCACGTCGCCCTGGCGCGCGGTTTCGAACGAGGCGCTGCCGTCGGGCTTCACGATCATACCACGGAAGCGGATTTTTCGGTGCAGCACGGTGGCGTGGCCGGCGATCGGCGTGCGGCACGAGCCGTCGAGCACGGCGAGGAAGGCGCGCTCGCAGGCGAGGGCCGAAGCGGTATCGGGGTGGTTGATGGCGGCGAGCAGGTCGCGGGTCTTTGCATCATCGGTGCGGGTCTCGATGGTGATGGCGCCCTGCCCGACCGCAGGCAGAAAATCGTCGGTGCTGAGCACCGCGGTCGCGGCGTCGGTCAGGCCGAGGCGCTTGAGGCCGGCGAGCGCGAGCAGCGTCGCATCGGCCACGCCCTCGTCGAGCCTTCTCAGCCGCGTCTCGACGTTGCCGCGCAGCGGCACGACGGCGAGATCGGGGCGCGCCCGTTTCACCATCGCCTGGCGGCGCAGCGAGGCGGTGCCGACGGTGGCGCCGTGCGGCAGGTCGGCGATGGATTTCGCCGTGCGGCTGATGAAGACGTCGCGCGGGTCCTCGCGCTGCATGAAGGCTGTGAGCACCAGGCCGTCCGGCAGCACGGTCGGCATGTCCTTGGAGGAATGCACCGCGAGATCGATGTCGCGGGCGATGAGCGCCTCCTCGATCTCCTTGGTGAACAGGCCCTTGCCGCCCGCGTCGGCCAGCAGCCGGTCCTGGATGCGGTCGCCGCTGGTGCGGATGGTGACGATCTCGATCGCTTCGGGCGGCAGGCCGTGCGCTTCGGCCAAGGCCTGGCGCACCATGCGCGCCTGGGTCAGCGCCAGCGGGCTGCCGCGCGTGCCGAGCTTCAGGGTTGGGCCCAGGGTTGGGCCGGAGGGTTGCGCCACGGAACCTCACAATGCTAGCGATTTGGCCATGCTTGTACTCGGAATCGAGACCACATGCGACGAGACCGCGGCGGCGGTGGTCGAGCGCGGCGAGGGCGCGGACGGGACCTTGCCGGGCAAGATCCTGTCCAACGTGGTGCTGTCGCAAACAGCCGAGCACGCGGCGTTCGGCGGCGTGGTTCCCGAAATCGCCGCGCGCGCCCACGTGGACGCGCTCGACCGCATCATCGAGCGGGCGCTGGCGGACGCCAACCTGAAGATCGACGCCATCGATGGGGTGGCGGCGGCGGCAGGACCCGGGCTGATCGGCGGGGTGATCGTCGGCCTCACCACGGCCAAGGCGATCGCCATGGTCACCGACAAGCCGCTGCTGGCGATCAATCACCTGGAGGCGCATGCGCTCACCGCGCGGCTGACCTCGGGGGCGCAGTTCCCGTATTGCCTGTTCCTGGCCTCGGGCGGCCACACCCAGATCGTCGCGGTGCAGGGCGTCGGGAACTATACGCTCATCGGCACGACGCAGGACGACGCGATCGGCGAGGCGTTCGACAAGACCGCGAAGCTTCTGGGGCTCGGCTATCCGGGCGGCCCGCAGGTGGAGAAGGAGGCGGCGCGGGGGAACGCGACCCGCTTTGCCCTGCCGCGGCCGATGCAGGGCCGGCCGGAGCCGGACTTTTCCCTGTCCGGGCTCAAGACCGCGCTGCGGCTCGAGGCCGAGCGGATCGCGCCGCTCACCGACCAGGACGTGGCGGACCTGTGCGCGTCGTTCCAGCAGGCGGTGGTGGAGCTCATGCTCGACCGGCTGCGCGCGGGGATGAAGATGTTCCGCGGCCGGTTCGGCGCGCCGACGGCGCTGGTCGCGGCCGGCGGGGTGGCGGCCAACGAGGCGATCCGCAAGGCGCTGCAGCGGGTGGCGTTCGAGGCCGGCATCAAGCTCGTGGTGCCGCCGGGCGAGCTCTGCACCGACAACGGCGCGATGATCGCCTGGGCGGGGGCGGAGCGGCTGGCGCTGGGCCTGAGCGATCCGCTGGATTTTGCGCCGCGGGCGCGCTGGCCGCTGGACGAGGTGGCGGGGCCGCAGACCAAGCCGCTGCGGGTGTCGCAGCAGGGTGCTTAGCCGATGAGATGGAGTGAGCGCGTTTGGCGCAACTCGGGCGGTGCGCTCCCTCCCCGCCTCAAGGGCGTTCACGCCCGTCTTCGACGGGCTATGGGGAGGGTCCGCGCGAAAGCGCGGGGGTGGGGAGAAGGCGCAACGCACAGCGACCTCGCGTGTGGCACCTTCTCCCCACCCGGCCGCTTCGCGGCCACCCTCCCCTCGCGGGGAGGGATGGCACCGCGTGTGTCGCGAGAGCGGGTGGCGGCATGACGTTCGAGCGCATCGCGGTGCTCGGCGGCGGCGCCTGGGGCACCGCGCTCGCCAATTGCGCGGCGCGGGCGGGGCGCAGCGTCATGCTGTGGGAGCATGATGCCGGCAATGCGGAGCAGCTCAAAAGCAAGCGCGAGAGCCGGTTCCTGCCGGGGGTGAAGATCGAGGATCGGATCGGCGTGACGCGCGATCTGACTGAGGCCGCGCGTGCGCAGGCGATCCTCCTGGTGGTGCCGGCACAGGCGATGCGCTCGGTGTGCAAGACGCTTTCGACCGCGGCCGAGCCCGGGACGCCGATCATCACCTGCGCCAAGGGCATCGAGCACGGCACGCGCAAGTTCATGACCGAGATCATCGCCGAGGAGGCGCCGAAGGCCGTGCCGGCGATTCTCTCGGGGCCGAGCTTTGCATCCGACGTGGCGCGGGGGCTTCCCACGGCGGTGACGCTCGCGGCGCAGGACGAGCGGCTGGCCGCGGCGCTGGCGCAGGCGTTGGCGTCGCGGACGTTCCGGCCGTACCAGTCGTCCGACGTGCGCGGGGTCGAGATCGGCGGAGCGGCGAAGAACGTGCTGGCGATCGCGTCGGGCATCGTCACCGGGCGCGGGCTCGGCGCCAGCGCTTCGGCGGCGCTGACCACGCGCGGCTTCGCCGAGCTGGTGCGGTTCGGCCGCGCCTACGGCGCCCGGACCGAGACGATGATGGGGCTGTCGGGCCTGGGCGATCTGATTTTGACGTGCTCGAGCCCGCAGTCGCGCAACTTCAGCTTCGGCATGAACCTCGGCAAGGGGCTTGCGGCGAAGGACATCCACGGCAAGACCGGGCTCGCCGAAGGCGCGTTCACCGCGCCGGTGCTGCTGGAGATGGCGCGGGAGAAGGCGGTCGACATGCCGATCGCCGCGGCGATCGCGGCGGTGCTCGCCGGGCAGATGAGCGTGGACCAGGCGATCGAGTCGCTGCTGGCGCGGCCGCTCCGGGCGGAAGAATAAACGGGAGGTCGAACATGGCGTACTGGCTGGTGAAGAGCGAGCCCGATTCCTGGTCGTGGGACCAGCAGGTGAAGGCCGGCGCCAAGGGCACGGAGTGGACCGGCGTGCGCAACCACACCGCCAAGCAGAACCTGCAGAAGATGAAGAAGGGCGACCGCGCGTTCTTCTATCACTCCAACGTGGGCAAGGACGTCGTCGGCATCGTCGAGGTGATCCGCGAGGCGCATCCCGACCCGACCGCGAAGGGCGAGCCGTGGGTGGTGGTGGACTTCAAGGCGGTTGAGCCGGTGCCGCAGCCGGTGTCGCTGGAGATGATCAAGCACGAGCCGAAGCTGAAGGAGATGGCGCTGATCAAGTATTCGCGGCTGTCGGTGCAGCCGGTGACGGCGGACGAGTGGAAGCAGGTGTGCAAGATGGGCGGGGTGAAGGGGTAGACTTGGCGGATATTCGCGGCATCGGCGGCGCCTTCCCTCCCCGCGAGGGGAGGGTGGACGCGAGCGTAAGCGAGCGGCCGGGTGGGGAGAGGCCTCCGCATCTCGCTGGCTTTTCCCCACCCGGCTCGCTGCGCTCGCCACCCTCCCCTCGCGGGGCTGTTGGATTCACACTTCTCTTCGAGGCCAGAAACCGACTCATCATCAAGGACTTGGTCGGTGTTCGAAGTCCAAATTTCCTGCGCGCGGCCCCGGCAAAGAACCCAGTTCTGTGCACTGTTGCGCGTAACTCGTTGAGAAGATTCTGGAAGATGTGTGAATACGACAGCCCTCGCGGGGAGGGATGGCACCACCCGCGCATCAGCCTTTCAGCACGCTCGCAATCGCGTCGGTGAACACCCGCGCGCCGAGCACGATGTCCTCGTCGGAGGTGTTCTCCGCCCAGTGATGGCTGATGCCGTCGATGCTCGGCACGAACAGCATCGCCGCCGGCATCGCGCGGGCGACGTGCTGGGCGTCGTGGCCGGCGCCGGACGGCATGCGGGTGGCTTTGCCCGGGGCGTGAATGGCGGCCGACGCCTCGATCGCCTGCTGGAATTTCTCGTCCATCACCGCGGGCTTGCTCTGGCGGATGGTCTCGACGGCGATGCTGCAGGGTCCGGCCGCGTTGAACGCCACGACCTCGGCGTGCAGCGCGGCCTCCAGCCGGTCAAGGATCGCGCGATCGGGATCGCGGAACTGCAGCAGCGCCCGCGCCTCGCCGGGAATGACGCTCGGCGCGCCGGGATCGAACTCGATCCGGCCGCAGGTCCAGACCGAGCGCGGCCCGGTGAGCTGCTTGAATTTCTGGTCGATCGCGGCGATCAGGCGAATGAGCGTCATGCCGGCGTCCCTGCGCTCGGCCATCGTCGTGGTGCCGGCATGGTTCTGGTGGCCGGTCACCTTGAGCCGGTAGTCCCAGAGGCCGACGATCGCGGTGACCACGCCGATCTTGAGCTGCGCGGTTTCGAGCGTGCGGCCCTGCTCGATGTGCGCCTCGAAGTAGCCCGCGTAGCGGCCGGGCTCGACGGTGAGCCGCGGGCGGCCGGCGTAGCCCGCCTGCTGCAGCGCGTCGCGCATCATCCGGCCGTGGGTGCGGTCGCGCGCCCGGTCGATCTCGGCCTCGGTGACGTCGCCGATGAACGAGCGGCTGCCGAGATAGCTGCCGAAGTGGCCCTCCTCGTCGCAGAAGGCGATGACGTCGACGCCGAGGTCGCGGGTTGACGGATCGTCGCGCAGCGCCCGCGCGGCCTCCAGCGCATAGATCACGCCGAGCGCGCCGTCGAGCCAGCCGGCGTGGTTCTGGCTTTCGATGTGCGAGCCGGCGAGGATTTTTCGCCCGCCCGCGCGGCTTTTGCCGAGCACGTTGGCGATGCCGTCGATCTCAGCGTCGAGACCGGCTTCTTTCATCCGCTCGACGAGCCATTGCCGCGAGACCAGGTCGTCGGGCGACAGCGTGGGCCGGTGCACGCCGGTCTTGTAGGCGCCGATCCTGCGCAGCGCATAGAGGTCGCCCAGCAGGCGGTCGGGATTGATGGCGGGCACGATCACTCCTGAAGCTTTAAGTCAATGCGAAGCCAATTTGGTGCCGCGATTGTATACTGACCGCCAGGGCCGGGAGGAGCATCGGGGGAGCGGACCATGGGCCACACAGGCAATATTCTCGCGATCGTCACCGCCGCGGTGGCGGCCTGGCTGTTCGGCGGGCTCTATTACACCGCGCTGAGCCGGCCGTGGCTCAAGGCCCTGGGCAAGACGCTGGAGCAGTGCAAGGCCGAGCAGGCGGCAAAATCCGCGCTCGCCAACGCGGCGCCGTTCGTTCTTGCCTTCATCGGCGAGCTGATCATGGCCTGGGCGATCTACGGCATCCTGCTGCACATGAACATGTTCACGCTGCGCGCGGGCGCGATCACCGGCGCGGCGTGCTGGTTCGGCTTCGTGCTAACCACCCTCACGGTCAACTATGCGTTCGCCGGGCGCAAGACGATGCTCATCGTCATCGATGCGGTCGGCTGGCTCGGCGCGATGGTGATCATCGGCGCGATCATCGGCTGGTTCGGGGCGTAGAGCGCGATCGTTTCAGCAACGCGGGCGGTGTCATCCCTCCCCGCGAGGGGAGGGTGGCGAGCGCAGCGAGCCGGGTGGGGAGAAGCCAGCGAGATGCGGAGACTTCTCCCCACCCCCGCGCTGTCGCGCGGACCCTCCCCTTGCGGGGAGGGATGAGACCACCGATGCCACGCGAGTTGCAATCAACTCAGTCGATCTTGACGCCGATCGAGCGGATCAGCTTGCCGTACTTCTCGTAGTCGCCCTTGATGCGGGCTGCGAACGCGTCGGGCGTGGTGATGTAGGGCTCGCCGGAGCCGGAATCGGCGAGCCGCTTCTTGAACTCGGGCTCGACCAGGATTTCGGCGATCGCGCCGCGCAGGCGCTCGATGATCGGCTGCGGCACGCCGGCCGGCACGAACAGGCCGTGCCAGATCAGCGCCTCGTAGCCGGGATAGAGCTCGGCGATGGTCGGCAGCTCCGGCGTCGCCGGGTTGCGCACGGTGCCGGTGGAGGCAAGCCCACGCACCTTGCCGGAGTGCACGGTCGGCACCAGCGAGCCGCCGCCGAACATCGCCGACACTTCGCCCGCGACCAGCGCGATCGCGGCAGGTCCGCCGCCGCGATACGGCACGTGGGTGAGGTCGATGCCGACGTGCTGCTTCAGCATCTCCATGGCGAGGTGATGCTGGCTGCCGTTGCCGATCGAAGCGTAGAACAGCGGCGGCCTGGTGTTCTTCGCAAGCTCGACGAAGGCGCGGAAGTCGTTCGCCGGCACCGAGGGATGCACCGCCATGACGAGCTGGTTCGACGACACGCTCGCGACCGGGACCAGGTCCTTGAACACGTCGAACGGCATGCTGCGGTAGATGTGCGGGTTGCTCATGAACACGTTGTCGGGGCCGTGAAACAGCGTGTAGCCGTCGGGCGCGGACTTGGCCGCGAGGTCGGCGGCGAGATTTGAGCCGGAGCCGGGCTTGTTCTCGACCACCACCGGCTGGCCGAGACGGATCGACAGGCCCTGGCCGTAAAGGCGGGCGATCAGGTCGACCGCGCCGCCCGGCGGATAGCCGACGATCAGCCGGATCGGCCGGTTGGGGTAGCTCTGCGCCAGCGCGCCGGTGACAAAGGCCGCGAATATCAGCGCCGTCAAAAGCGTGCGTTTGATCATGGCGTTTCTTCCCCGGCGATCATTTAGCCCGATCCCGCGACCAAAGTGCAACCCGCCGAGCCTTGTCGCTCCGCGGCGGGCCGTCGCATAATGGCCGCAACAACAGCAGCTCGAGCGTGGCGTTGCGCGTTGGTGCGTGGAGGAAGAGATGTCCGACGACAAAGTCTACGAAATTCCGGCCGAGTGGAAGCAGCGCGGCCTGATCAACGACGCGAAGTACAAGGAGATGTACGAGCGCTCGGTGAAGGACCCGAACGGCTTCTGGGCCGAGCACGGCAAGCGCATCGACTGGATCAGGCCCTTCACCAAGGTGAAGAACACGTCCTACGCGCCCGACAACGTCTCGATCAAATGGTTCGAGGACGGCACGCTGAACGTCGCCTACAACTGCATCGATCGGCACCTGAAGACCCGCGGCAACCAGACCGCGATCATCTGGGAGGGCGACGACCCGAAGGACGACAAGAAGATCACCTACAAGGAGCTGCACGACGAGGTGTGCCGGATGGCCAACATCCTGCGCAACCGCAACGTCAAGAAGGGCGACCGCGTCACCATCTACATGCCGATGATCCCGGAGGCGGCCTACGCGATGCTCGCCTGCGCGCGGATCGGCGCGATCCACTCGGTGGTGTTCGGCGGGTTCTCGCCGGACTCGCTTGCCAACCGGATCGAGGACTGCCGGTCGAACGTGGTCATCACCGCCGACGAGGGCGTGCGCGGCGGGCGCAAGATTCCGCTCAAGGCCAACACCGACGCGGCGATCAAAAGGGTCGCAGCCGAGGGATTTTCGGTCGACCATGTGATCGTGGTCAAGCGGACCGGCGGCGCGGTCGACTGGGACCCGGTGCGCGACGTCTGGTACCACGAGGCCGCCAAGGTCGTGACCAGCGAGTGCCCGTGCGAGCCGATGCACGCGGAAGATCCGCTGTTCATTCTCTACACCTCCGGCTCGACCGGCAAGCCGAAGGGCGTGCTGCACACCACCGGCGGCTATCTCGTCTTCACCTCGATGACGCACCAGTACGTGTTCGACTATCACGACGGCGACATCTACTGGTGCACCGCCGACGTCGGCTGGGTCACCGGCCACAGCTACATCGTCTACGGGCCGCTCTCGAACGGCGCGGTGACGCTGATGTTCGAAGGCGTGCCGAACTATCCGACCAACTCGCGGTTCTGGGAGGTGATCGACAAGCACAAGGTCAACACCTTCTACACCGCGCCGACCGCGATCCGCGCGCTGATGCAGGCCGGCGACGCGCCGGTGAAGAAGACCTCGCGGAAGTCGCTGAAGCTGCTCGGCTCGGTCGGCGAGCCGATCAATCCGGAGGCGTGGGAGTGGTATTATCATGTGGTCGGCGACGGCCGCTGCCCGGTGGTCGACACCTGGTGGCAGACCGAGACCGGCGGCATTCTCATCACGCCGCTTCCCGGCGCGACGCGGCTCAAGCCCGGCTCGGCGACGCGGCCGTTCTTCGGCTGCCAGCCGCAGCTGGTCGATGCCGACGGCAAGGTGCTCGAAGGCGCGGCGAGCGGCAATCTCTGCATCAGCGACTCGTGGCCCGGCCAGATGCGCACGGTGTTCGGCGATCACCAGCGCTTCGTCGACACCTACTTCAGGGCCTATCCGGGCAAGTACTTCACCGGCGACGGCTGCCGTAGAGATGCCGACGGCTATTACTGGATCACCGGCCGGGTCGACGACGTGATCAACGTCGCAGGCCACCGCATGGGCACCGCCGAGGTGGAGAGCGCGCTGGTGGCGCACGTGCATGTGTCGGAGGCCGCGGTGGTCGGCTATCCGCACGACATCAAGGGCCAGGGCATCTACGCCTACGTCACGCTGATGAGCGGCGTGCAGCCGACCGAGGATCTGCGCAAGGAATTGGTGCAGTGGGTGCGCAAGGAGATCGGGCCGATCGCCTCGCCCGACCTGATCCAATTTGCGCCGGGCCTGCCGAAGACGCGCTCCGGCAAGATCATGCGAAGGATCCTGCGCAAGATCGCCGAGGACGAATACGGCAATCTCGGCGACACCTCGACGCTCGCCGATCCGGCCGTGGTCGACGACCTGGTGAAGAACCGGCAGAACAAGAAGGAAGGCGCCAAGGCTGGCGCCTAGTCTTGCCGGTGATCGGACGTCGCCAGTTCTGCTGTTCGGTGCTGGTTGCGGCCGCCGTGCCGTTGCTTGCCGCCGGCACTGCAGTCGCGCAGCCGGTCCAAAAGCCAGGCCCCGAAGAAGAACTGATGATGTTCTTCTACAAGGACCCGAGGCCGGAGCGGCTTGTCGGGTTTATTGAACGGGCCACCGTTGAACCGACTTCGGACTGGGGAACCTATCCTCCGTTGGCTGGGTTTTTTGCCGTCATTTTCCGCGCGCATCCTCAGCGGATCGAGCAATTGCTTCCTGCACGGCTCGGCCCGCAACGCGCCGCCACCATTGCGGCGGCCCTGCGATTGTCCGGCGAACAGGCCGCAGCCGCAAAGCTTCGGCCCAGGCTTGGACAGGCCGGACGCGACGAGAAGCTGACGGCTGAATTCGCCAGTTTGCCGCAACGGGTGGAGGACCTTCAGATCCGCACGCCGACGCACCTCGATATTCTCTGGGGCGCGTCGTTTGCGAGCGGCGACGGCCGCTTCGCACGGATGGTTCTCGGTTTCATCGCGCAGACCGCAAATCGTTCCGAGCCGGTGGCCGTCGACGTCGCCAAGACGGCGCTCGCATTCATGGGCGGTCCCAAAGACATTCTCGGCGAGTTGCGTGGCCGGTACGGAAACGATGCAGCAGCGCAAATCATCGTCGCCGGCGTCGCGCTATGGGGCACGCAAGCCAATGCCAGGCAACACGCCTTCATCGATCAGACGGTGGCGGCTTACATCAACGACAACGCCGGCACTCACGCGGCGAAAGCGCTGTCGGCGCTCCGGCCGAGAAGCCGGTAGCTCAAGTCACGCATCGACATCGGCAGCGGCTCGTTGTGTGCCAAAACAGGGCAGCTTGGCGACGGGCGCACGCGCGCGTTCTCTTGTGGCACGCGGGAAATCATGGTTAATGAAAGGTTAAGAGATGCGGCAGCGTTAGTCAGGACGTTGCAATATGAGTGTTGTGTACCGGGGCTTGGCCGCGTTCGTCGCGGCAGCCGTTCTCTGCGTTCTCGCCATTGCCACCACCGTCACACCCGCGGTCGCGCGCGGCGAGGTCGTCGCGTTCCAGGCCGAGGCCTCGCCCGGCACCATCATCGTGCGCACCAACGAGCGGCGGCTCTACCTCGTGCTCGGCGAAGGCCGCGCGCTGTCGTACCCCGTCGGTGTCGGCCGCGCCGGACGCCAGTGGGCGGGTCGCTCGTTCATCTCCGGCAAGCACGTCAAGCCGGCCTGGGCGCCGCCGCCCGATATCGCCAAGGCGCGGCCGAATCTCGCCCGCGTGCACGAGGGCGGCTCGCCGAGCAATCCGATGGGCGCCGCCGCGCTGACGCTGTCGGGCGGCGACTACGCGATCCACGGCACCAATGATCCGAGCTCGATCGGCGGCTTCGTGTCGTATGGCTGCATCCGGATGTACAACCAGGACATCACCGACCTCTACGGCCGTGTCGGCATCGGCACGCCGGTGATCGTCACCCGCTGAGCAGGACACCACGTCTGAAGTTTACGGGCACCAGCCGTCGCGCCGGCCGCCGGAATAGCGGCGCACGGCGCCGGAACCAAGCAGCGCCGCCGAGACATCCGGCGTCGCGTGCGTAAATGCATCGGCGACGACGCGGCCGCCGTACTTGTCGAGCGTGACGCGGGCGATGCCGAGCTCGCCCTGATCGAGGATCGCCGCAAGCGCGTGGCGCGCGGCTTCGGCCTGCGCGTTCGTCGCCGCAGCGCGCCTTCATCTCCGGCGCATCGATGCCGCGCAGGCGGACGCGGGTGGTGATGTCGAGACCCGGCCACAGATGTACGCGCGCATCGAAGGTGTCGCCGTCGACCACGCGCAGCACGTCGGCGCGGTGGCCGAGACGCACGGAAGAAGCATCGGCTGCTTTCGTCGCGACCGGTTCGGCCGGCTGGGCGCTGCCGCGGCTGACCGCGACCGGCGCGAGCATGGCGCCGGTCAAAAGTCCGGCGGCAAAGATCGCAGCCGCCAGCAGAACGCCGGAGCCGCGCCGGTTTTCGGACAATAATCTTGGTCGCAAGATCATTGTCCTAGGGGTAGCCGAGTCGACCGTCGCGCGCAAATGTCGCGCATAGCGCGCATTTTCGTCTGTTAATTCCCGCGGGTTGTAGCCGGCGCGATCTTCAAAAATCCGACGTCAGGCCCTTCTTTTCCCAATCGCCGTACCGGGTCGGCTCGGGGCCGCTCGGCCCGCCATATTCCCTGGCGGCCGGAACGGCCTGGCGGTCGCGTTCGGCCCGGCGCTGCGCCGCTTCGGCCAAAGCTCGTTCGGCAGCGGGCGTCAGCGGCTTCTTTTCGGCAGGTTTGGCAGGGCCGGGTTGGTCGTCAGCAGCCATGTCGTTGCCCTCGGTCACCAAACATGGGCTTTCGAACCCTGCCCCCACAATGGGGTTAAATGAGGTCAAGACGGCGCGGCGCTTCCGCGCAGACCACCCTGCCATCTTGAAGGCGGGGCCGGCGGCACCACCTGAATCCGCCGAAGGGGCTCTGAACACGGGGCCCGCTGGAGGAGCGACATGAACTATCTGCGGACGGCCATTCTGCTGGCAGGGCTGACGGCCCTGTTCATGGGCGTCGGCTTTCTGATCGGCGGCCAGACCGGCGCTTTGATCGCACTTGTCATCGCGGCAGCGATGAACCTGTTCAGCTACTGGAACTCGGACCGGATGGTGCTGTCGATGTACGGCGCCCACGAGGTCGACCACACCACCGCGCCGGACCTGGTGAACATGGTGGCGGGACTCGCCGAGCGCGCCGGCCTGCCGATGCCGCGCGTGTTCATCATGGACAACCCGCAGCCGAACGCGTTCGCCACCGGCCGCAACCCGCAGAACGCGGCGGTGGCGGTGACCACGGGCCTGATGGAGCGCATGAGCCGCGAGGAGCTGGCCGGCGTCATCGCCCACGAGCTCGCGCACATCAAGAACCACGACACGCTGATCATGACGATCACCGCAACGATCGCGGGCGCAATCTCGATGCTGGCGCAGTTCGGCATGTTCTTCGGCGGCGGCCACCGCGACAGCAACAGCGGCGGCACCGGCATCATCGGCACGCTGGCGATGGTGATCCTCGCCCCGATCGCCGCCATGCTGGTGCAGATGGCGATCAGCCGGACGCGCGAATACGCCGCCGACAATCTCGGCGCGCGCATCGCCGGGCGGCCGGAGTGGCTCGCCTCGGCGCTGGCCAAGCTGGAAGCCGCCGCGCACGTCATCCCGAACGAAGACGCGGAGCGCAGCCCCGCCACCGCTCACATGTTCATCGTCAATCCGCTGAGCGGCCGCGGCATGGACAATCTGTTCGCGACCCATCCGTCGACCGAGAACCGCATCGCCGCACTGGAAGAGCTGGCGCGTGAGATCGGTGGCGGCGGCTGGCAGCAACCCGCTGCGCCGACCCGCGCGGCGCAAGGTTCTCCTCAGGGTCCTTGGCATCGCGGTCCGGCGAGCCGTCGCAGCGGCTCTCCTGGCGGTTCTCCCGGCGGCCCTTGGGGCTGATCTCCGCGAAAGCTCCGCACTTAACCGTTGTCATGCCCCGCGAAAGCGGGGCATGACAGGTCATGAACGCGGTCCACAAATCTCGCGCGACACCTGCTGCGGCTCCGGGCCTTCCGGCCCGCCGCATCGCTGCCGACATCATCGGCGGCGTGCTGCGAAAAAGGCGCCCTCTTGATGAGTTGCTCGAAGCAAGCGGGCTCGGCGCCCTGCCCGAACGCGACCGGGCGCTGGCGCGGACCATCGTTGCGACCGTGCTGCGGCGGCTCGGCACCTTGCGGCACCTTTTGGCTGAGCAGCTCGAGCGCGGCATGCCGCGCGAGGCGCCGCAGATCGAGGCGATCCTGCTCACCGGCGCGGTGCAGATCCTGTTTCTCGATGTTCCCGATCACGCCGCGGTCGATCTCGCGGTGCGGCTCGCTCAAACCGACCGCCATGCGGCGCGCTATTCCGGCCTGATCAACGCCGTGCTGCGGCGCCTGGCACGCGATGGGAAGACGCGGCTCGGCGCGCTGGATCCGGTTCCGCTCGACACGCCGGACTGGCTGCTGCAGCGGTGGATTGCACATTACGGCGAGGAGACCGCGCGGGCCATTGCGGTGGCGCACACGCGCGAGCCCTCACTCGATCTCACGGTAAAGAACGATCCGCAGAGCTGGGCGGTCACACTCAACGGCAGGGCGCTGCCGACCGGCACGGTCCGCACCATTGCGTCGGGTCCGATCTCGCAGCTTGCAGGCTTTGAAACCGGCGACTGGTGGGTGCAGGACGCCGCGGCGGCGCTGCCGGCGAAGCTTCTGGGCGACGTGCGCGGCAAATCCATCGCCGATCTCTGCGCGGCGCCCGGCGGCAAGACCGCGCAACTGTCGCAAGCCGGGGCGCAGGTCACCGCGGTCGACCGCTCGGGCGGGCGCCTCGCCCGGCTGCGGCAAAACCTGGCGCGGCTCAGGCTCGACGCCACGGTGGCCGAGGCCGACGCCACGCAATGGAACGGCGGGCTGTTCGACGCGGTGCTGGTCGACGCGCCCTGCTCGTCAACCGGAACCATCCGGCGGCATCCCGACATCCCCTGGCTGAAATCGGAGGCCGATCTCGGCAAGCTCGCCGCGCTCCAGACCCGGTTGCTCGATCACGCCGCGACCCTGGTGCAGCCCGGCGGCACGCTGGTGTATTGCACCTGTTCGCTGGAGCGCGAGGAGGGCGAGGATCAGGTGGCAGCCCTTTTGGCCCGGAACCCGGGCCTCCGCCGCCATCCGATTCGCGCCGAGGAGGTCGGCGGCCAGGCGGAATTCCTCACCGCCGAGGGCGCACTTCGCACCCTGCCCTGCCATTGGCCCGACGAAGACGCGCGCATGGCCGGCCTCGACGGCTTTTACGCCGCCCGAATCACAAGAATTGAGAGCACTTAGCCGTGTTTGTGACGGTTGGCCGACGCGACCGCCTTCGCTATATGATGCAGCGGGGAAGGGGCGGGGCGATGCGCCCGCCATCTTTTGAAAAGAGGCGAGCGTTCTGATGGCCGGCCTGTCGATTGGGGAGCGGGCCAAGCTGTTGCTGCTCCTGGGACGCCGCACCCTGCGCGTGGCCGCCGGACGCCTGCGCGGCCATCCGTTCATTCGCCTGAGCTTCATCCCGCGCAAGGCCGAGCGGCTCCTGATCGCGCCGCAGGACCTGCGCACCGCCGACGGCACCCGCGCAAGCGAGATCTACGCCGGGCGCTTTGCCTTCGCCGGCAAGGTCGTGATCAGCGACGGCCGCTCGCCGTTCGAAATCGCGCCGCCGTCCGACGAATGGGCGGCAAGCCTGCTCGGCTTCGGCTGGCTGCGCCACCTGCGCGCCGCGGAATCCGGCATCACCCGCGCCAACGCCCGCGCTCTGGTCGACGAATGGATCTCGGTGCAGGGCTCATGGGACCCGGTGGCCTGGCAGCCGGAGATCCTGGCACGCCGCGTCACCTCATGGCTCAGCCAGGCACCGTTGATCCTGCACGACGCCGACGACGCGTTCTACCGCCGCTTCCTGCGCAGCCTGGTGCGGCAGGTCCGCTATCTGCGCCACACCGCGATCGAGTCGCGCGAGGGCACGCCGCGGATGCTGTCGCTGGTCGCACTCACCTATGCGGCGCTGTGCATGTCGGGTCAGGGGCGGCACCTGCGCAGCGCGGTCAAGCAGCTCGTCGCCGAGATCGACCACCAGATCCTGCCGGACGGCGGGCATATCAGCCGCAACCCGGGCGCGCTGATCGAGCTGCTGCTCGATCTCGTGCCGCTGCGGCATGCGTTTGCCGCGCGCAACATCGCGCCGCCGCCGCAGCTCAACAACGCCATCGACCGGATGATGCCGATGATGCGCTTCTTCCGGCACGGCGACGGCAACTTCGCGCATTTCAACGGCATGGGCCCGACGCTGCCGGACGTCATGGCGACCATTCTCGCCTACGACGACGCCCGCGGCGCACCGCTGTCGAACGCCCCGCATTCCGGCTATCAGCGCGCCGAAGCCGGCGAGATGCTGCTGCTGCTCGACGCGGGCGCCCCGCCGCCGATCAACGTGAGCCAGGAGGCCCATGCCGGCTGCCTCGCCTTCGAGATGTCGCACGGCCTGCAGCGCATCGTCGTCAACTGCGGCCTGCCGGGCACCAACAAGGAAAACTGGCGGCAGGTGGCGCGCGCCACCGCGGCGCATTCGACGGTGGTGTTCAACGACACGTCGTCGGCCCGCTTTCTCGAAAGCGGCTCGTTCAAGCGGCTCCTTGGCAATCCCATCGTCAGCGGTCCGAGCGACATCCAGGTGTCGCGCGAGGACCGCGGCGACGGCATCATCCTGCGCGCGTCGCACAACGGTTACGCCGACCGCTTCAAGGTGACGCACCAGCGCGCCCTGAAGCTTGCGGGCGACGGCCACCGGCTCGATGGCGAGGAGCTGTTTGCCTCCACCGAGGGCGACATGATCCCGCAGGACGTCGCCGACGAATTCGCGGTGCGATTTCACCTCCACCCGGCGGTCAAGGCCAACAAGCTGACCGACGGTCACGGCGCCATGCTGATGCTGCCGAACCGCGAGGTCTGGACCTTCAACGCCTTCGAGGATCGCGTCGAGATCGAGGAAAGCGTATATCTCTCCGGCTCCGACGGCCCGCGCCGCGCGGTGCAGATGGTGATCTACGGCCGCGCCCGCAAAATCCTGCGCATTCACTGGAGCCTGGCGCTCGCCACCGCCGGCAACCCCAGCAGCGCCCGGCGCCGTGGCGAAGAGCCCGAATTGCCCCTTGCCGCGCCCTGATTGACGAATAGCTTGGTGTCCATGACCGACCTGCGCCGCATTTCCCGTGCCCTGCTGTCCGTTTCCGACAAGTCCGGGCTGCTGGACTTTGCCCGCGGGCTTGCGAGCCACGGCATCGAGCTCGTTTCCACCGGCGGCACCGCGAAAGCGCTCAAGGACGCGGGCCTCAAGGTCATGGACGTCTCCGAGCTGACCGGCTTTCCCGAGATGATGGACGGCCGGGTCAAGACGCTGCACCCGAAGGTGCATGGCGGGTTGCTCGCGATTCGCGACAACAAGGAGCATGCGGCCGCATTGGCCGCGCATGCGATCCGGCCGATCGACCTGCTGGTGGTCAACCTCTATCCGTTCGAGGCGACGGTCGCCAAGGGCGCGGGCTACGACGACTGCGTCGAGAACATCGACATCGGCGGCCCGGCGATGATCCGCGCCGCGGCCAAGAATCACGCCGACGTCGCCGTGGTGGTGGAGCCCGACGACTACACCGCGGTGCTGGCCGCGCTGTCGCAGCACGGCGGCGCCACGAGCTTGCTGCTGCGGAAAAAGCTTGCCGCCAAGGCCTATGCCCGCACCGCAAGCTACGACGCGGCGATCTCCAACTGGTTCGCGCAGACGCTCGGCGATCAGGCGCCCGCGTTCCGCGCGTTCGGCGGCAAGCTCGCCGAGGCGCTGCGCTACGGCGAGAACCCGCACCAGAGCGCGGCGTTCTACCGCTCGGGCGAGCAGCGGCCCGGCGTCGCCACCGCCCGGCAGGTGCAGGGCAAGCAGCTCTCCTACAACAACATCAACGACACCGACGCGGCCTACGAATGCGTCGCCGAGTTCGATCCCAAGCGCACCGCGGCGGTCGCGATCATCAAGCACGCCAACCCTTGCGGGGTGGCCGAGGGCGGCAATCTGGTCGATGCCTATCGAAAGGCACTGGCCTGCGACTCGACCTCGGCGTTCGGCGGCATCGTCGCGGTCAACCGCACGCTCGACGCCGAAGCGGCGAAAGCGATCACGGAAATCTTCACCGAGGTCATCATCGCGCCGGACGCGACCGACGACGCAATCAAGATTGTCGCGTCAAAGAAGAATTTGCGCTTGCTCCTGGCCGGCGGCCCGCCCGATCCGCGCGCGCTGGGCCTAACCGTGAAATCGGTGGCCGGCGGCCTGCTGGTACAGTCCCGCGACAACGCCACCGTCGACGAGATGCAGGTCAGGTCCGTGACAAAACGCGCGCCGACCGCGGCCGAAATGGACGACCTGCGGTTTGCATTCCGCGTCGCCAAGCACGTGAAGTCCAACACCATCGTCTATGCCAGGGATCGCGCCACGGTCGGCATCGGCGCGGGCCAGATGAGCCGCGTCGATGCGGCGCGGATCGCGGCCCGCAAGGCCGAGGACGCGGCGAAGGAGTTGAAGCTGTCGGCACCGCTGACCAAGGGCTCGGTCGTCGCCTCCGACGCGTTCTTCCCGTTTGCCGACGGCCTTCTTGTCGCGATCGAGGCCGGCGCCACCGCGGTGATCCAGCCGGGCGGCTCGGTGCGCGATGACGAGGTGATCAAGGCCGCCGACGACCACAACGTCGCGATGGTGTTTACCGGGACAAGGCATTTCAGGCACTGAGCGGAGGCCTCTGCCGGCACGCCGATTCAACATCGGTGGTGTCATACCAAGGCCGCGGGGGGTACCGCTCGGCCTCGCCGACATCAAGGCCAAGAAAGCGCCAAGGGTACGCTCCAAATCGCGCTCCCGTAAGCAGTCTGGCCTATTGATCTGAGCGCACTTTTATTTGAACCCTGCAAGCTCGTTCCTCTGCCCTCAGCGCAGGATGACGGCACTCTACTGCAGCGGAGTGAGCGTGTTGATCCTTGGAATGCCCTTCAGAGCCTTACGCTGGCTCCCGTTAGCCACATCGCTTCAGCTGTTTTTGGATTTCGGCCCACTGATGGGGGTGCTCGCTCGGCAAGATTCGGGCGGCGGCACCTCGCAGGACGTCCTCGGCCCGGCGGACGTACTGGGCGGCATCCTCGACGATCGAATAGGTCGACATGTTCAGGAGAGCTCCTCCCAGCGTACGGCAGGAGGCGAGCCAGTATTGGAGGCTGTCTTGAGGGTTCCTGACTTTGAACGACAGTTCGACGTGGCGGATCGCATTCACGATATCGGCGGCCGATTTGACCTCGTCAGAGCGGCTGTTCGAAAGCTCGATGTAAGTGCATCCAAGATTGTGTTGTACGATGCCCCACGCTCGCGGGTCGTCAGCCTCGGAAAAGAAGCGCAAAGCTGAGAGTTGCAGGCTCAAGGTGTTTTGAAGATTCGTCTCATAGCCTGCATCCGATGTCGCCAGCCTGCGGTTGGAGTACAAGTTCGCCAGATCAAGTCCGGCTGTGGCGAACATCTTGGGCAGGAAGTCGTCCGAGCAGCAGGCGCGTACGTCCTCGTAGTGGGCCTTCGCATCGGCCAAATGCGATATGGCATTTTCTGCGACATCGAACTGGGACAGTCGCCAGCTCACGCCGCCGAGCGCGTTCTTCGTCTTGCACCACTTCTCTGTGCGCGCGTCCTGCTTCCAGATGCCGAGGTTCTGCTGCAAAGCGCTTCGCGCCTCGTAAAGCGCTTCGGCGCTTTTGTAGCGGTATCCGTAGTAGCGCAGCAGCATAGCGCATTCGTGCCGGTTTTCCCCTCCAGCTCGACGGCAACGCCAGAGAAGTATCGCGACGACCTCTCGAAATGTCCCGCCGCCGCGGCGACCTCGCCGTTCACGAGAGCGGCCTTGCCTCGCTCGATCCGCAGCTCAGCCTGCTTCTTCAACGCCACGATGGTGCTCGACTGAAGCTGGACCGCCTCGGCCTCTCTCAGCAGGTCATCCGCTGGTTCGAAATCGCCTTCCCCGAGTGCAGCATTGGCCGCCCTGACGAGTTCGGAAATCCGGCCTTCCGTCTGGGCCAGTTTCTCTAGCCGCTCCTGCATTTCCCGGAATTCTTCGGCCTTCGCCATCAGGAAGGCTTCGAACTCCTCCTCCGTGGCTTCGGGCATGTCGGCTCCGAAGTGTCGTGCGAGTTTCTCCAGCAGGCGTGCAGGGAGACCGGACGCCGGAGCGGTATGGCAGGCCGCGCGCTCCTCACGCGTGATGTTGAGCGCCACGCACAGCGAATCGACGGTCCTTGCCTGTGGGTTTGCGATCTTGCCTGTTTCGATGTCAGAGATGCGCGCCTTGGTCAGTCCGGCTTTCTCGGAAAGACCGTCCTGCGACCGACCCTCGATGCCGCGCTTCTCGCGGACGAGCCTTCCGAACAGCACGCCGAAGGGGTCCATTTCCGTAATTTTCGATAACTTTCCGCAACGGTTCGGGAACGCGCTGCGTGCCGGAAGGAAGCACATTCACAATGTGCACAGCAAACCACAACGAACCCGGCCGGGTCCAACCTCTAAGACCCAAAAGATGAAGACGAAGCTCGAACGACTGTTGAACCTGGGTGCGGCGGCGGTGACTCTCGCCGCGGCATTCGGGCTCGACCCCGTGGCCGCCGCCCTGTCATCGGCGGCGATCAGCGTAGGCTTCGCGGTCACCGTCGGCCTCACCCGCTGAATCTCGCGGCCGCCGCCAGCGCGGCGGCCGCCTGCCTTGCAAGCAGACATCGCAATCCGCGGGTTTGGAAGCGCTTCGACGGCCGTCGGATAAGCTACTCGCGTCCGTCTGCGAAGTGCGCCTGGATGCATTCAACAACCGAGCTGTTGCTGGTGAGCACGCGTGTGCCGAACGTCTTTTCAAGCTCGGCCTTTGCTTCATACGAACGGAAGTTCGTGCAGGATACAAAGAGCGTATCGAACGTCGCGCCGCTGAGCTTCTCGCGCGCGAACTTGACGATTTGATCCGGCGTGGGCGTGGCCAATTCGACATTGTCCGTAATGCCCATACCGTAAGCCGCCACGATCTCACGTCCGCCGCCCGAAAGCGCCTTGCCGACAGAGCTCGTAAGATCCTCGTTGTAGGGCGTTATCAGAGCAATACGCTTGGCCTTGGCATTCGTGAGCGCCTGGGAGGCGGCGTTAGCAGTCCCGAGCGCCGGGCAACCTGCAAGCTCGCCGAGCGAGCGACAGAAGCTTTCGTCAAAATCGAGCCCGAACAGGGATCCGGCCGACGTGCACCCGAACACGAGGAGATCAGGCTTTACGGTGCCCACGTCTTTCGCGGCTGGCCGTGCGTATTGCTCGATCATCGCGGTTTCGGCCTCGCGGGTGGTCTGAACCAGATACATGCGGTCTGTGTGGATCGTGTATCGATTCTTTGGCAACGCCCAATGGAGGTCATTTTCCATGACGGTGTTGGACGACGGCACCAATAAGGCGATACGTCTTCTACTCATCGTCTAATGCTCCTGTTGTTGCTCCATGCGACGGCCCCAACCGCCGCCACCTGCGGTGACTATTTCCAAACGGTCTCCGGCCGAAAGCTTGTGAGGTCCGCTCTTTGCATCGAGGCTGATACGTTTTCCGGAACGCATCGAAAGGACGAACAGAGCCAGAGAGCCGGGCTCCCCACCTGCCACGCCATGTGCGGCCGTGAGCGTGCGCTCGCCAAGGACCGATGCCTCAACTCCGTTCGCGAGAAACTCGATGCACTTGCGGACTCCAAGGCCCCCTTGCTGCCGTCCCCTGCCCCCGCTGCCGGCGATGAGCTGATAGGCGACAAAACGAACGGGCATCGAAGCCTCTGTGGCCTCGATCGGCAAATTCATCGTATTGCCCATATGAACACGGATCCCGCTCGCGCCCGCGCTCCGGGATGAGGCACCCGCTCCTCCGCCAATCGTCTCGTAATGCACAAATCGCCGACCGGTGGCCGGGTGCACACCGCCAAAGGTGTAAACACAGGCGGAGCCATAGCTGCCCGCCGGCACATCGCCCGGATAGGCCTTGGCAAGGGCGGCGAGCAGAATGTCCACGATGCGGTTGGAAGTCTCGGTGTTTGCGGCGACAACGGCAGCGGGATAAGCAGCGCTGACGATGCTGCCTTGAGGCACTGCAATTTCAGCGACGCCGTAGATGCCGCCGTTTGGCGGGATATCGCCCCCGGCGAACGCAAGGAGCGTGTAGTAGACGGCCGATGCGGTGACCGCGAACGGCGCATTGACCGGGCCGCGCACGCATGGCGAAGACCCGGCAAAGTCCACCCGAAAGCGATCGGCAATCTTTTCAACGCGCACCCGAATCGTCGGCCTGGCTGCGTGGTCTATGCCATCCCCATCAAGCGTTTCCTCATGCTCGACCACCGCATCGGGCAGCCGACTCAGACGATGACGAAGAATTCTCTCCGAGTACTTCTGCGAGTCGGCCATCACCTCGGCAAGGACGCCGATGCCGTAACGCGAAGCCAACTCCTGCACACGCTGCTCGGACCGCCTCGCACCGGCAATCTGCGCCCGAAAATCTCCTTCTCGATCTGCTGGGACCCGGACATTCGCGAGTATCAAATTCAGAATGTCCGGACGCGGCTCACCGTTCTCGACGATGCGAAGTGGAGGGATGCGAATTCCCTCTTTGAAGATCTCGTCACTTACGCTGGAGCTGCCGGCCGCGATGCCGCCGACATCCGGCCAATGGACGCGGCTCAGCGAGAAACCACAGAGGACCTCCTCGTGGAAGATCGGCATGATGAGCGAAATATCCGGCAAATGCGTGCCGCCCTGGTACGGATCATTAATGATGACGCCATCACCTGGCCTCCAGTTTGCGATCGGAAAGGCCTCGAAGGCCGCACGCACGGTGAAAGGAACGGCGCCCAGATGGACCGGAATGTCCTTACCTTGGCCGACGACATTGCCGTAACGATCGAGCAAGGCACAGGAAAGATCGGCGGAAAGGCTCAAGAGAGGCGAGAATGAAGTCCGCATGATAACCGACTTCATCTCGGCACAGATCGCGCAAAGAGCGCTTCGAACAACTTCAAACGTTACTGGATCGCGGTCGATGATGGTCTCCTGCGCCGGCATCATGACCCTCCGTGAGGGAGACTGACGCGCACTTCGCCAGTTGCCTCGACCACGACGTGTTGCCCGGCGTGGACCCACACCGTTGATCCAGCATGCTCAATGATGGCGGGACCGTCGAGCACGCCGGCCGCGGCCTCCGACGCCCGATACACCGAAACCGCCTGGTCCGAACCATCCCTGCCAAGAATTTTTGCGATCCGATACGGGAGTAACCGCTTCTGTTCGCGGCGCTCGACGGCAAATGCCGCGTCTCCACGATGGCCGAGATCGATTTCAGCGACCATGCGCAGGTTGACGATTTGAACCTGGGCGTCGGGCAAATCGATGCCGTATTCGGCTCGGTACAGTGCGCGAAAAGATGTCTCGATCTGCGCGGGCTCAGGGAGCGGCTCATCATCCTGGCCGACAGGGACCTTCAGCTCGAACAGCTGTCCGACGAACCGCACATCAAGCGCCCGCTCAAAGCGAGGCGCACCTGCACCGCGAGGTTCAACGGCGAGCAATGCCTCCGCGCGCGCCTTGATTTTCTTGAAAGCGTCCTCGAGATCGGCTCGCCCGAGCTGCTTGACTGGGCACAACATGGTCTGTGTGAGCTCATGGCGCACTGAGCCGAGTGTGGCGCCGAACGCGCTGAACATTCCAGGAAGCGGCGGCACGATGATCTCACTCGCACCGATCGCCTGGCCGACTGCCGCAGCATGAAGCGGCCCCGCACCGCCTGAGGCCAGGATGGCGAACTGACGTGGATCAAGCCCACGGCGCGTCGTTGCAAGCCGCACCATCTCGGCCATGTTCGCGACCGCGACATCGATTATGGAATACGCGGCCCTTGCAATACCCCAACCGAAGGGCTCGGCGATGTGCTGACGGATGGCCTCGTGCGCAAGATCTTTCTTGAGCGCGATACCGGCATTGAGGAAGATTTCCGGCGCGAGGGTGCCGATCACCGCATGGGCGTCGGTAACGGTCGGCAAGAGGCCTCCGCGACCATAGCAGGCGGGCCCCGGGACCGCGCCGGCGCTTCGAGGTCCCACCTTGAGAACTCTGGCCTCGTCGATCCATGCAATGGATCCGCCTCCAGCCCCGATTTCCACGAGATCCAGCACCGAGCTCCTGATCGCGTAGCCCCCGACATCGAGCCCGTCAGCCAGTCGATCCGCATAGAATTCCGGCGTCACTTCCGGCCTGCCACCATGGATCAAACCCGCCTTGGCGGTGGTGCCGCCCATATCGAAGGACACGAGGTTAGGCCGTCCTGTCGCGCGCGCGAACGACGCGCTTGCAATCAACTGCGCTGCGGGTCCGGATTCGATGAGATGAACCGGGTAGCGCGCAGCATTTTCCGGCGAGGTGAGCCCGCCACTGGACTTGACGATCATCAAGCGATCGACACCCCGCGCGCGCAGCTCACCATCGAGCCGGGTTACGTACTTTCTTACCGCCGGTCCGATATAGGCATTCACAACCGTCGTGCTGGTTCGCTCATACTCCCGGAACTCGGGGCACACGTCGCTTGATCGAGTGACGAAGACTCCCGGCAGCACCGCAGCAATTTGGGCGGCAATGTCCTCTTCATGCGACGCGTTTGCGTATGAGTGCAGAAAGCTGACGGCGACGGCATCCACCCCCGCGTCCCGCAACGCATCGATTGTCTTCGCGGCATCGAGCGGCTCAACGACCGTGCCATCGGCCGACATGCGCTCGCTTACACCGAAACGGAGCCTGCTCGGCACCAGAGGTTCGGAGATGCGCACGTCAAAACTGTAGAGATTTGGTCGCGCCTGGCGGCGCAACTCGATGACGTCGGAAAAGCCTGCAGTCGCCAGGAGCGCGGCCCGCGCTCCCTTTCTTTCGATGAGAATGTTGGTTCCGATCGTCGTGCCATGGAATACGATCGCACCGTCGATCTTTATAGACTGGGCAATCTTCTCGATCGCGGCAACTACTGCATTCCCAGGATCGCTTGGCGTAGACGGAATCTTGAAAGCCGCAAGAAATTTGCCCTTCGAAGAGTCGAAAACTATCGCATCGGTGAAGGTGCCTCCGACATCGATCCCGATAAGAAGATGGCGATCCGTCATAGTTTTCAGTCAGCCAGAAGGTACTGTACCGCCTCTAGAACCGCTGCACACTTCGCCGGAAAATGCTCTAGCCTGCTCCGTTCGCGTCGATCTCCTTGAGGGCGCGAACGAGTCGATCCATGTGAACCTTCTGGCTGACGTCGCAACGCAGGTAGCGCTTACCGAGGCCCCGGAAGGATACCGATCCGTCTTTAACGATGACACCCCGCTTGAGCAGCTCCTCAAACGCAGCGGTCGAATCCAACCTTGGATCGGTCAGCTCGATGAGAAAGAAATTGCTGCGCGATCCCGGCACCATGCGGACGCGATTGAGTCCGAACATCTGCTTGGTGACATAGGCACGCATCTCGACGATCATATCGACGGTCTTATTGACGTGCTCGTCATCGGCAATCGCGGCGATACCCCCTTCAACCTGCATGTGACCCAAGTTCCAGGTTGGCTTTATGTTCAAGAGGGGTGTGATGAGGTCCTTGTTCGCGGCGATACCAAAACCGAGACGAAGCCCGGCAAGCCCAAACGCCTTTGAAAACGTGCGCAGAGCGATAAGATTGCTGAACTCGCGCAGCAGATGCATCGAGCCCTGCGTCTGGGTGAAGTGAATGTAGGCTTCATCGAGAACAATGAGGGTCTCTTTTCCAGTCGCCTCACAGATGGCGCGGATGTCGCGCTCCTCCATGAACCGTCCGGTAGGACTGTGCGGATTGGTGAGGAACGCGATCTTTGGCCCTGCCTCTTTGAGCTTCGCGATGTACTTGTCGATGACGAACGAGAAGTCCGCGCCCATGGGCACATAGACGGGAACGCGCCCTTCGTTTTCGGCAAACATGTGATAGATCGGAAAACAAGGCTCGTACATCAACACCGGATCGCCGGCCTGCGCGTAGGTACGGATGATGGACGAGATCACCTCCGTTTCGCCCGCGCCGCACACAACACACTCCGGATCGAAGCCATATTTCGTGGCGATTGCCGCGCGGAGCGCCTGCGACGTCCAATCAGGGTATAGATCTATCTTGGCACGCGCCTTTTCGACGGCTGCAGCGGCTTTCGGTGAGGGGCCAAGCGGGTTTTCGGCGGATCCAAGCTTCGCGATCTCGTTCAGCGCTATCCCAAATTTCTGCGCGACATACTCCCGCGACAGGCCCGGGGTGTATGGCTCGTTCTGGATCAGGGCGACGTTTTTAACTGACACCATCGTGGCGGGCTCCTGGCACCAAGCCATTCTCCTACGGTACAATTCTAGTCGACCCTATGTTTGACTCATACAAGACGCAAACGCGGTGGAGGCATGCCCATCGAGGTGGCTGCGTCTATTCGCTGAGTTGACTGAGATTGCGCTTCCCCATTGCGGTGCGAGGCGGCGCGAAAAGCAGCCCGATGTCGGCTCTTCGGTCGCGGTGGGGCAGCCGGCAATGACTCGCGGTTGGGTGCTACTCAAAAATTTTCCGGGTCAGCCCTTCGCCAGATCGCCCAGCAGGCTCGCCGCCACGGCCAGCTTCGACAGCGTCAATCCCGAATTCGCAATCTGGGTGATCGAGCCGCGGATCCGCTCGACCTCCGCCTTGCGCGGCGCGACCCACGCCTCGACCGCGGCTTCGCCGGACTGGCCGGTCTCCACCATCGCCGCCGTCAGCCGCCGCTCGGCGTCGCCGATCGAGTCGAGCGCGCGATCGAGCGCCAAGCGGTCGAAGTAATCCGACACCACGATGCCGCGCGCCGCGGTGGCGACGCGATCGAGCCGGAAGTACGCCTCGGCGGCAAAGAAGGTCGCCGCGATCACGTGCATCGGCTTGCCGGTGCGGTCGGCGATCAGCACGAGATCGGGCGCGGCGGCGATCTCCGAGATGCTGGCGATGCGGCCGGAAAGCTCCTCGGGCACGCCCGCGTCGGTCAGCTCCTTTCGGCGCGCGGCCCGCGCCGCAGCGGCCTCCTTCGGCAGCGCCGCGTCGAGCACCCGGGTCAGCGCGGCGATGCCCGCGCGGTGGTGCTCGACCACGCCGGCGAGACCTTTCGACAAATCGCAGTTGCGCAGGAACCAGACCAGCCGGTCGAGCAGCAGGTCCTGCACCGCAGCATAAAGCGACAGCTGCACCTTGCCGGACACCTTGCCGTCGAGCGCGTTGATCTCCTCGTTCAGCTCCGGCATGTCGTAGCTGTCGCGCACCGCCGCGAACGCCGCGGCGATGTCGGCCGGAGCCGCGCCGGTCTGGTCGGCGATCCGCACCACCAGCGACGGCCCGCCGCGGTTGATCATGGAGTTGGCGAGCTGCGTGGCGATGATCTCGCGCCGCAGCCGGTGATGTTCCAGCGCGTCGGGATAGTTCTCGGCGATGACCTTCGGGAAATAGCGGCCCAGCTCCCGGCCGAGATAAGGATCGTCCGGCACCCTGGAGTCGAGCAGCGCCGCATGGAGCGACAGCTTGGCGTAGGCGAGCAGCACCGCCAGCTCCGGCCGCGTCAGCGGCTGCGAACGGCGGGCGCGCTCGGAAAGCTCCATGTCGTCCGGCAGGAACTCGACCGCGCGGTCGAGCTCGCCCGCGGCCTCCAAGGTCTGCATCAGCCGCTGCTGGAAGCCGAAATCCTCCATGCCGCGCCGCTCGGCGAGCGACAGCGCCAGCGTCTGCAG
>JAIESI010000375.1 GCA_019746135.1 Xanthobacteraceae bacterium | reverse complement strand
GCTTGCGCCGCGAGCTCGGCCTCGCGCGCCTGGCGGGCGGCCTCGCGCTCGGCGGCGCGCTCTTCGCGCGCAGCGTTGATCACCGCCCGGGCGGCGGTGCGCTCGGCAATGGCGGCGTGATCATTCGTTGCCGCCTTGAACTTTTCCAACATCGCTTTCCGGGCCGCGGCGGCGGCCTGCTGACGGTCTTGCAGATCGGGTTGCTTGAATCCCATTCGAACCACGTGGTTAGGAAGGTTGGGAAATTTTTAGGCCGCGGCGCTTGCGCGCCGCAGCCCGGACGTTCAGGGGAGGGCTGTTACGTATCCGTGCCGCAGCGTGATTTCAAGATGGATTTCATCACATCGGTGTGGCCTCGCGCGGCCTATCTGCCGGTGCTAGCCTCGCCGGCGTGCAACAATCAGGGGTGAGGAAACCGCATGGCACGCATCAAGTTGATCGACCGCGCCGATATGAACGCCGACCAGGCGCGGGTCTATGACGCCGCGAAGACCGCCGGCGGACCGCTGGGCGGACCGTACTACGCCTATATCCGGCTGCCGAAGCTGTTTGCAGCGGCGCAGAACCTGCGTGGCACACTTGCGTCCGGGCCTTTGTCGAAGCGCGAGCAACAGGTGGTGAACCTCGTGGTCGCGCGGCACTGGAACGCGAGGTATCCGTGGCATGCGCAGGTGCGCGCCTCGCTCACCGCCGGCATCAGCCAGGCCGTCGTCGACGCGATCAATGCCGGCCAGCCGCCGGACCTGCCGGATGCGCGCGAGAAGACCTGCTACACGGTGCCTCGTGAAATCCTCGCCAACAAGGCTCTGAGCGCGGAGACCTACGCCGCCGCGGAAAAGACCATGGGGCTGGAGTGCCTCGTGGCGCTGGTCGCGACCACCGGCAGCTTCTCGATGACCTGCATTACGGCGGGCACGTTCGGCATCGAGCCGCCGGCGGACGATCCGACGCCATTGAAGGTTTGAGAGCGCAGATTGCGAATAAAAATGGCCGGGCAATGCCCGGCCATTTCGCTGCGCCCTGGGCAACGGAACTTATTTTACCAGCGTCCGGCCGGTGATGTCCTCGAGATTGCCGTACATGATGGCTTTGCGCTTCTTCTTCGACATGTCGATGCTGTCGAGGATCTTCAGCGTCTCGCGGATGTAGTAGGTGCCCTTCTCCGGGTCGAACGGGCAGTCGGAGGCGAACACGACCTTCTCGGTCGGATAGAACGCCAGGCCGCATTCGGTCGCGGGCTTGCCGCCGAACACCGCGGTGTCGGTGTAGAAGTTCTCCTTGAAGTAATTGAGCGGGCGCTTCTTCAGCGACTTCTTCAGCTTCTGATAGTCCTCGTCGGAGGTCCGCGCGCCGATCTGGTCCCAGCCGGGACCGATGCGGCCCTCGAGCATCGGCACGATGCCGCCCATGTGGTGGGTGATGATCTTCAGCTTCGGATACTTGTCGAGGATTTTTGAGAACACGAGGCGGGACATCGCCGCCGCCGTCTCATAGGACCAGCCGAGCGTCCACCAGATTTCGTACTTCGACTTGGTCTCGGTCGCATAGTCGGGCGTTGCCGCGGTGCGCGAGGGGTGCATCCAGATCGGCGTGCCGGTCTTGTTCATCGCCTTCCAGAACGGATCGAAGTCCGGGTGGTCGATCGGCTTGCCGGCGACGTTGGTGTAAATCTGCACGCCGAGCGCGCCCATCTTCATGGCGCGGGCGGCCTCGCGGACGCCGCAGTCGGGGGCGGCCAGCGGCGCCTGCGCGACCCAGCCCGGGAAGTGGTCGGGGTGCTGCTCGCACAGCTCGGCGAAGCCGTCGTTGACGATCTTGGCGTATTCCTCGGTCTCCTTGCCGCTCTTGGTCATCAGCTCGAACGGCGGCATCGGGTAGGACAGGATCTGCGCGTAGTCCTTGAACTTGTCGACCACCTTGAGGCGGACATTGACGTCGTAGATCGACGGCACGCCCATCATGCGCTTGCCGATGTCCTTGTGATTGCCCGCGGACATCACCTCCTTGAAGAAGCGCGTCGGAATGAAATGGGTGTAGGCGTCAACTCGCATCATCTCTGAGGTCCTCCCAATGCTGCCGCTTGTTTAAAGCGGCAGCGGGATTTGTCGAGGGGGTTGGTGGGGCTGGCGAAGGCCGGCGGGTTCAGTACGGGCAGATCACGTTGAGCAGCGCCTGCCGCTTCTCCTTGACCACCACATCGCGGGCCCGTTGGAGCGCCGCCGGGAGGTCGGCCGCCTTCTCGACGCGCTCGCCGTGGCCGCCCTGCGCGGTCACCACCGCCTCGAACGGCGGGCTCGGATTGAGGTCGGCCATGAAGCGGCCGTCGTCCTGGCCGGCGACCCCGTCCTTGAACATCGACAGCGTCGCACCGCGCACCGCGCCGTAGCGGCTGTTGTTGAAGATGATCGACAGGATCGGCAGCTTGTGGGTCTCGGCGACCCAGTGGCCCACCACCGGGTTGTTGAACATGTAGGCGCCGTCGCCCAGCACCGCGACCACGAGCTTTTCGGGCGCGGCGAGCTTGGCGCCGAGCGCCGCGCCAAGGCCCCAGCCGAGGCCGCCGGCGGGCGAAAGGCCGTAGAACGTGCCGGGCTTCTCGCGCGGGCAATGGTCCTGCATCAGCGTGTATTCGTTGAAGATGACGGCGTCAGTGCCGACCACTTCGCCGATCACGCGGCTGAGATAGGCCGGCGTGATCTTGTCGCCGGTGGGCGTCGCCGACGCCTTGGCGAGCGTCTCGGCCCGCTTCTTCTTGTGGTCCGCGGCGCGGATGCGGCGGGCGTTGACGCGCGCCTCGTTGACGCTGAGCTTCGCCAGCGCCTGCTCGAGCGCTTCGAGCGCGCTGGTCGCGGTTGCGGTGATGGCGAGGTCGCTCGGGAAGCTCCGCATCGGATAGCGGGCGAACACCGGATCCTCGCCGATCGTCGCGAACTTGCAGTCGGCCTTCGGCGGCTGCTCGCCCGGGATGTAGGGCACGTCGGCCTCGATGACGATGGCGAGGTCGGCCTCCTGGATCAGCCCCTGCGGATCGAAGCCCATATGCATCGGATGGCCGGTCGGCAGGCACACCACGCGCTGACGCTGTGTCACCACCGGGATCGCGTACTTTTCAGCGAGTCGGCCAAGAGGGGCGACCGCATCCTCGGCAATCGTCGTGACGATGATCAGCGGCTTCTCGGCCGCGGCGATCCATTCGGCGAGCGTGGCGATCCGCTGCGGATCGGGATGCGGCGCGGCCGGAATGCTGCGCGGCTTCACCGGGCCGATCGGCTCGGGCATCGGCGCGGCCAGCGGCTCGCGCGGCAGCACCAGATAGACCGGGCCGCGCGGGCTCGTCATCGTCACCTCATAGGCACGCGACACCACGTCGCCGACCTGCTCGGGCACGCGCAGCTCGTAGTCCCACTTCACCGCCTCGCGCAGCATGCCGGCCTGGTCGAACATCTCCTGCGCCCAGTGGATGTAGCGGTTGCGGCTGCCGAACTTGCCCTTCTCGGTGATCGGCGTGCCGCCGGCGGCGAGAATCAGCGGAACGTTGTCGCGGTTGAGGTTGATGATGTTGTTGATCGCGTTGGCGGTGCCGACATTGACGTGCAGCATCACCGCCTGCGGACGGCCGGTCATCAGGTAGGCGCCGTGCGCCATGGCGACCGCGAGATTTTCGTGCGGGATGACCAGGGGCGTTGGAACCTTGGCGTTGGACTGTTTGGCGCGGCTATAGGCCTCGACCACGGGCGCGAAATCGGTGCCCGGATTGGCGAAGAAATAGTCGATGCCGTGGTCGGCGAGCGCGCGCAGGAAGGCCTCTCCGGCGATCGGGGCGCGGTCCTTCACTTCGGCACGTTGCGGCTGGGAGGCCATGAATTCAGTCCTTCCTGTTCGGATGCGGGGCGATCATAGCGGGTTGCGCCACGGGCGCGCTACCGCAGAGCGGCAGACTACATATGCGACGGCAGCCACAACGCGATGATCGGGAAGGCGATCAGGATGATCAGCCGCAGCAGGTCGGTGACGATGAACGGCATCACGCCATAGAACATGGTCGACATCTTCACGTCTTCGATCACGCTTTTGATGACGAAGATGTTCATGCCGACCGGCGGATGGATCAGGCCGAGTTCCACGGTCATGACGATGATGACGCCGAACCAGATCGGGTCGAAGCCCAGCTCCTTGATCACCGGGAACACGATCGGCACCGTGAGGATGATCATGGCGAGCGCGTCCATGAGGCATCCGAGCACGAGGTACATCAGCATGATCAGCGCCAGCACGCCGTACTTGCCGATGCCGAGACCGGTGAGCAGCTCGGTCACCTTCTGCGGCGTCTGCGTCACGGTGAGGAAATAGCCGAACAGCAGCGCGCCGATCAGCACGGTGAACACCGCGGCGGTGGTGCGCGTGGTCTCGAGCAGCGAGCGCATGATGTCGGCGCGCGACAGCCGTCCGCGCGCAAGCCCGATCAGGAACGCGCCGCCCGCCCCCGCGCCGGCCGCCTCGGTTGCGGTGAACAGCCCGCCGTAAAGTCCGCCGATGACGAAGGCGAACAGCAGCAGCGTCGCCCACACGTCGCGGAGCGCGGCGCGGCGTTCCGCCCAGCTGGCGCGTTTGCCCTCCGGCAGGAAGCCCGGCCGCGCCATGCCGATCAGCGTGATGGTGAGCATGTACATGGTCACCGCGAGCACGCCCGGCAGGATGCCGGCGATGAACAGCTTGCCGACGTCCTGCTCGGTGATCAGGCCGTACACCGCGAACACGGTCGACGGCGGGATCATGATGCCGAGCGTGCCGCCGGCCGCGATCACGCCGGTGGCGAAGCTCTGCGGATAGCCGAAGCGGCGCATCTCCGGATAGGCGACGCGCGAGAAGGTCGCGGCGGTCGCGACCGACGAGCCGCAGATCGCGGCAAAGCCGCCGCACGCTGCAATGGTGGCGATGCCGAGCCCGCCGCGCAGATGGCCGAGGAAGGCGTTGGCCGCGCGAAACAGCTCGCGGCTCATCCCCGAGGTGGTGGCGAACGAGCCCATCAGCAGGAACAGCGGAATCACCGCGAAGTTGTAGTCGGTGACGGTCCGCGCGGTGGTGTGGCCGACATTCTTCAGCGCCGGCGCCCCGCCGACGATGTAGGCAAAGCCGCCGACGCCGACGAGCCCCATCGCCATGCCGACGGGGACGCGCAGCAGCATCAGCACGAACAGCGCGACGAAGCCGATGATGGCGATGGTGTCTCCGCTCATTCCACCACCTGCGCCTGCGGCTTGGCGAGCCGCTCCGGGTGGAACAGCAACCGATAAGCGCGCACCGAGATCAGGATGACGGCGGCGGCGTCGCCGACCCAGGCGAGGGCGAAGAACGGCCACGCCGGCAGCCGCAGGTCGAAGGTCAGGATGTTGTCGGCGCGGGTGGCGACCACCTTGTCGTACAGCGTCCAGGTGTGGACGATGACGACGAACAGCAGCACCAGCGTCGCAAACACGTCGATGGCCCGTTGCCAGGCCGGCCCGACATTGGCCCACAACAGATCGACGGTGATGTGCGTGCCGCGATACGACGTGGCGCCGATCCCCCAGAAGATCAGGATGCCGAGCAGCAGCCGGCCGAAGTCGTAAGAGTCGGGGATCGAGATGCCGAAGAAGTAGCGCAGCAGGATCGAGATGAAGACGTCGGCCGCGACCACGCCGACAAAAATCGCCGCGATCCACTCGATGGTGTCGATGAATCGGTCGGCAAAGCGCTGCGGCTGCGGCGCGCCGGCTTGAGGTTCATTGTGTTGGGATGCGCCGGACATTGTCCATTTCGACACGATGACGGCAGCGGATGGTGTCCGCCGCCGTCATCTCGATCGGGAGGCGACCGGCATAGGAGGCCGGTCGAATCCGTTCATCAGAAGCCCGCCTTGTATTGCGCGAGCGCTGCGGTCAGCTCTTTCCAGATCGTGTCGGGGTTGCCGCCGGCCTTCTTCACGTCGTCCGCCCATTTGACGCGAAGCGGCTCGGCCGATTTCTTCCACTCATCGAGCTGAGCAGCGGTGATGGTGTAGACCTCGTGTCCCGCCATCTCCTTCATCTTCTGCAGGCCGGCGCGCTCGTAATCCGCCCACGGGCTCGCGAAGCGCGCTGCCCAGTCGGTGGTGCAGTGGTCGTCGATCACTTTCTTTTGCGCCGCCGACATCGAGGCGTAGGTCTTCGGGCTCATCAGCCACTGGAACATCGTGGTGTGGAGCGGAGCATCCATATGATACTTGGTGACCTTGTCGACGCCGAGCAGCGGCACCGAGCCCCACGGGAAGGTCGCCGCGTCAGCCACGCCCTTCTCCAGCACGTCGCGCAGTTCGGTCGCGCTCGCCTGCACGTTGGTGCCGCCGAGCAGCGTCACCCACGCGGCCACGGTTCCCTGCGACGGCCGGATCTTCATGCCCTTGATATCGCCTGGCACCACGATCTTCTTGTTCCTGGAGTGCCAGGTGAGCGGATCGAGGATGAAGGAGAAGCAATACTTGGTGTCCTTCATCTCGGTCGGGGCGTATTTGCGGTACCAGACGTCGATGGCACGGATGCCGCCTTTGGCTTCGCCGATCAGGAACGGCAATTCGCCTGCCGAAACGATCGGGAAACGTCCCGGCTGATAGCCCGGGTTGACATATGTGAAGTCGGCGATGCCGTCGCGCGCCATGTCGTAATGGTCGAACGCCTTGCCGAGCTGCTGCGACGGGAAAATCTTGTACTTGATTGTGCCGTTCGACGCCTTCTCGATCGACTGACCCCAGTCCTCCATCGCCTTCTGCAACGGATGCGTCGGCGGCACCCAGTGCGACAGCTTGAGCTCGACGGTCTTGTCCTGCGCCAGCGCCTGAGGCGCGCCGAGCGCGACGGCGAGCCCCGCGATCGGCGCGAGTTTCAGCATTGCCGAAAACGACATGATCTGGTTCCTCCCTGTGGGGTCGTTGGTTTCAAGACCAACTTTTGCGAAGATTGAGCCCCAGAACCGGGCTGCTGTAAAGGAACGCGGCCGGTCATTTTCCGGGAAAAAACGTCCCTGGATTCACCCCATGAGTTGGTCTATGGCTTCGACACCGGCTCCCATCGAAGCCGCCGGAGGGGATGGTGAAAGTCGAAAGCGTGAGACCACCCAAGGCGGCTGCCGATCCGGCGTCGCTGCACAAGAAGATGATGCAGCTGATGTCGAGCCTTTGGGTCACGCACGCCATCGGCTCGTTTGCCCGGCTCGGCCTCGCCGACGCGATGGAGGCGGGCGCCGACAACGCCGAGGCGATCGCCGAGCCGCGGGGGCTGATCACCGACCGGGTCTATCGTCTGCTTCGTGCGCTCTCGACCTGCGGCATCGTCACGGAATCGGCGGGAGGGCGATTTGCACTCACCCCGCTCGGCAGGCTGCTCACGTCGAGCGCGCCGAACTCGATGCGCACGTCGGCGGAGCTGCTCACCGAATACAACGGCGAGATCTGGAGCAAGCTCGACGGCGCATTGTCGGGCGGCATCGCCTTCGAGGCGCTGAAAGGCCGGCCGCTGTTCGACTGGCTGCACGCCAATCCGAAGGAGGGCGCGCGCTTTCAGCGCATGATGGTCGAGGTGCATTCGCCGGAGACGCCGGCGATCGTCGCCGCGTATGATTTCGGGCAGTTCAAGCGCATCGCCGACGTCGGCGGCGGCCACGGCATGCTGCTGTCGGCGATTCTCGCCGCGCATCCGAACGTGCAAGGCACGCTGTTCGATCTGCAGGAAGGCATCGACGCGGCGAAGCGCGGCGAGGGCGGTCCGCTGCCGGGCGTCGAATTCATCGCCGGCAACGTGTTCGAGTTCGTGCCCGAGGGCGCGGACGCCTATCTGTTCCGCCATCTCCTGCATGACTATGACGACGACGATTGCCTGAAGATGCTCAGGAACGTGCGTCGCGCGATGAAGCCTCACTCCCGTGTGCTGGTTCTGGAAAAGACCGTGCCGACCGACGATACGCCGGGCCCCGGCCGCTGGCTCGACCTGCACGTGATGCTGCTCACCGGCGGGCGCGAGCGCACCGTGCCGGAGTACGAGGCGCTGTTCGGCAAGGCGGACCTGAAGCTCAGCCGCGTGCTGCCGACCGCGCATCCGGCGGTCGAGGTGATCGAAGTGGTCGCCGCGCCCGCGCGGCAGCCTTAAAGCGCGCTCGCGAATGAACGCCGTCGAGTATTGCCTGCTGCATGGTCTCAAAGTTTCCGGGCCCGAGCATCCGGCGCTCCTGAGCGCGGGGGAGACACTGAGCTACGGCGCGCTGGTCACGCGCGTGAGCCAGTTTGCGGCAGGCCTGCGCGAGGCGGGCATCAGGCCCGGCGACCGCGTCGGCATGCTGATGCTCGACACGCCCGATCTCGTGGCGCTGCATCAGGCGGCGATGGCGGCGGGGGCGATTGCGGTGGCGATGTCGAGCCGGGCTTCGCCTGAGGAATTGCGCCAGATCGTTTCGATCGTGCGTCCGGCGGTGCTGGTGCTCGACGCCGAGTTCTCGGAAGTGGCGGCAGGTGCCATCGCCGCAGCCTCGCCGCAGACGCGGCTGTTCAGCCGCGACGGCGATCTCGCGGCCTGGAAGAAGAAGCCTGCCGCGCCGCTGACGCCGGAATGGCGCGAGCCCTCCGACCCGGCGTTCTGGGTGATGACATCGGGCACCACCGGAACGCCCAAGGCGGTGGAGCATCATCACCGCAACGTCGGCATCAGCGCGGACTATTACAAAGAGGTCTTGAGCTGCACCAACCAGGACCGGCTGTTCGCCACCTCGCGGTTTCACTTCGCCTATGCGATCGGCAACATGTTTGCGGCGCTGCGGATGGGCGCCGGCAACGTCCTGCTGGAACGCTGGGCCACCGAGAGAAGCGTCGCCGAGACGGTGGCGCGGTTTGCGCCGACCGTTCTGCTGAGCGTGCCTGCGGTCTATCACCGGCTGCTGGAAGCCGGTCTGCCGCAGACGCCGCCGTTCCGCGCGTTGCGGCACTACGTTTCGGCCGGCGAGCGCATGCCGCCGCAGATCTGGAACGCGTGGGAGAAGGCTTCCGGCCTTCCGATCCTCGACGGGCTCGGCTGCTCGGAGCTGGTCTACATGGTGATCGGCAACGGTCTTGACCGGCGCAGGCCGGGCTCTTCCGGCTACGCCATGCCCGGCGTCGAGCTTCGTATTGTCGGCGAGGACGACGCGGTGATCGATGCACCCGACACGTCCGGTCGGCTGGAGGTCCGCATGCCGTCGGTGTGCGAGGGCTATCGCTCGTCCGGCAATCTCGACGGTGCGCCGGAGCGGCCGGCGGAGCGCTTCAAGCCGGACGGCTGGTTCTCGACCGGCGACGAATATGTGCGCGATGCCGACGGCTTCTATCACCACCGCGGCAGAACCGGCGACATCCTTCGCGTCTCCGGCCTGTGGGTCTCGCCGTCGGAGATCGAGGATGCGCTGGCCGGGGTCGGCTCGGTTGCCGAGAGCGCCGCGGTGCTGGGCGAGAACGAGATCGGGCTGGCCGAGATCGTGCTCTACGTCGTGCCCGCGCCCGGCGCGGACGGCGGCCACGCGATCAAGGCCGCGCGCGAGCGGCTTGCGGAGGTCCTGCCGCGTTACAAGCAGCCGCGCCGCTTCGAGGCCATCGCCGAGCTGCCGCGCACCGCCACCGGAAAAGTGCGGCGCCACAGGCTGCGCGAGCTCCTCAAGCGTGAGCATTGAGGGCCGATGATGCCCGCAAGCGGCGGCGATACCCTGATCCGGCGGCGGCACGTCATTTACGTCGAAGGCTACGATCCGCAGGGCGCGGAAGGCTACTACCGGCTGTTCTCGCGTTCGTTCGGCCGCTTTCTCAAGAACTGGCCGATCGAGTCGAAGATCGGCGACCTGCAGATCGATTCCGACGACTTCGCACACTGGGACGTCGCGGCGGCGGGGCCGAACTGGCGGGTAGAGACCCGCTACGAGTTTCTGCGCCAGGAGCGGATGATCCGCGCCAACATGGCGAAGCCGATGTGGCGCCAGGTGCCGCACGCGCTCGGCTGGATTCTCAACTATCTCTATACCGGAACCCTGTTCCGGGTTTATCGCGCCTCGCTCCGCTACGGTCTGGCGTTGACGCATTTCCAGTTGCTGCTGTTGCATTGGCTCGCGGCCTCAGCGCTCGGCGGCTGGCTGGTGGGCTTCCTGGTGGCGCGGCTCGTCCCGTTGCCTGCGTTTCTGGCCCTCCTCATCGGTCTTGGCGCGGCGGTCGGCGCATTCGTGCTGCTGCGCCCGCTCGCCGACAAATGGTTCGTCGTGCAGATCAACAGCCACTGGCCGCATCTCCTGCCGTTTTGCCGCGGCGAGCCGTCCTGCTTCGACCATTTTGTCGAAGCCTGCGCGCAGCGGCTGGTCGAGGCGGCGCGCGGGCGGACCGCCGAGGAGATCGTCGTGGTCGGCCACAGCGGCGGCGGGGTGCTTGCGCCGGCGGTGGTCAGGCGCGCGCTGGAGATCGATGCGTCGTTGGGCGCCTACGGTCCGCGGGTGGTGCTGCTGACGCCGGGCTCGCTGATGCCGGGCATCGGCGTGCATCGCCATGCGTCGCGTGTGCGCGCCGACGTCCATCGCGTCGCCATCGAGCCGTCGATCCTCTGGATCGACGCACAGGCGCGGGCCGACTGGCTGAACTTCTACGATTTCGATCCGGTCAGTGGCATCGGCGTCGATGCCGGCACGGCGCGCTGCAATCCGCTGATCTGGCGGGTGCGGCTGCGTGACATGCTGGCGCGGGAATTCTACCGCAAGATCCGCTTCAACCTGTTCCGCACGCATTATCAGTTCATCATGGCGAACGACATGCGCGCGCCCTACGAGTACATGATGCTGGTATGCGGGCCGCTGCCGGTCGAGCAATGGGCACGCAACGGCGTCGAGATGCTCAAGCGCTTCGCGCCCGACGCGACGTACAACCCGGTCGCGGCCTGAGCTTAGGGCGCCCGGCGCTGCCGGTACCGGCTCATGATCCACAGCATCAGGCCGCGCGGCAGCAGCCGCGGCAGCAGCGCCGCCATGCGGTTGTGCGAGCCCGGCACGACGACGCGACGGTTGGCCATCAGCCCGCCATAGCCTTCGCGCGCCACGCGTTCGGCGCTGCGCGCGAGCATCGGCGGGAAATAGTCGTTCGGCATGCCGGCCCGCGCCTGGAACTCGGTCTCGACCGGGCCGGGGCAGAGTGCGGTCACGCGTACGCCGCGCGGTTTGAGCTCCTGATGCAGCGCTTCGCTCAAGGACAGCACATAGGCCTTGCTCGCGTGATAGACGGCCATGCCGGGGCCGGGCATGAAGCTTGCGACCGAGGCGACGTTGAGAATGCCGCCCTTGTGCCGCGCCATGCTGTCGACGAAGCAAAGCGACAGCTCGGTCAGCGCGCGCGCGTTGAGGTCGACGATCGCAAGCTGCTCGCTGCGGTCGAGCTTCGTCGCCGGGCCCATCAGGCCGAAGCCCGCATTGTTGACCAGGAATTGCACCTCATGGCCCGCGGCGCGCAATTGCACCTCGATCCTGTCGGCGGCGCCGGGCTGCGCCAGGTCGGCGATCATGACGCGCGGCCGCGGATGGCCGCGTTGCTCGACCGCGTCGGCGACCGCCTGGAGCTGCGGCTCGCGCCGCGCCACCAGCACCAGCGCGTGGCCATGCCGGGCGAATTCGTCGGCCAGCGCCGCGCCGATGCCCGCCGACGCGCCGGTGATCAGGGTGATGGGTTGAGTCTCAGCCATCGCTCACGCTAGAGCATTTTCCGGCGAAAGCCTGCCCCGGACTTGATCCGGGGTGTGCAGCGGTTCGCCGCAGAAAATGCGATGAACAAACAAGCCACCGTCAAGGCACCGCGAACCTGGCGATGACCTCCCGCGGAATGGGCTTCGCCCGGATCTTTTCCGGATCGTCCGGATTGCGCTCGGCCCAGACCCGGGTGTCGAAGCATTCGACGCAAAGCTCGCCATGGAGCGTGATGCGGTGCTGCACGTCGAAGCTCGAGCGGCGGAATTCGGCCACCTTGGTCTCGATCACCACGTCGTCGCCGAACTTGGTCGGCTTGAGAAAGCGCGCCCGCGTGTCGACCATCGGGTAACCGTCGAACTTGAAGTGGCGCGTGAACTGGTACTTGGTCATGCCCAGCGCCTGCGAGAACAGCGCGGTGGTGCAGCTGTCGAACATCGCAAAGTAGCGTGGATAGAAAACAATTCCCGCCGGATCGCAGTCGCCCCATTCGATGCGGGCGTGCCGCGTGTAGATCATGGTTCCCAAAAGACTCTCCTGGCCGGCACTCTAGAGCATTTTCCGGCGAAGTGTGCAGCGGTTCGTCGTAGAAAATGCGACCAAACAAAAAGGCTAGCGCGGCGCCATGCGAAGTGCACCGTCGATGCGGATCACCTCGCCGTTGAGATAGGCGCTGCGCACGATGGTCAGCACCAGGTCGGCGAATTCGCGCGGCTCGCCGAGCCGCTTCGGGAACGGCACCGAGGCGCCGAGGCTGTCCTGCGCCGCCTGCGGCAGCGACTTGAGCATCGGCGTGGCGAAGATGCCGGGCGCAATCGCCATCACGCGGATGCCGAACTGCGACAGCTCTCGCGCCGCCGGAATGGTCAGCGCGGCGACGCCGCCCTTCGACGCGGCATAGGCCGGCTGGCCGATCTGGCCTTCGTAGGCCGCGACCGACGCGGTCGAGACGATCACGCCGCGTTCGCTGTCGGCGAGCGGCTCGAGCGTCTGCATCTCGGCGGCGCAGAGCCGCATCATGTTGAAGGTGCCGCTCAGGTTGATCGCGATCACCTTCTCGAACTCGGGCAGCGGCATCGGTCCGTCGCGACCGACGATGCGCTTGGCCGGTCCGATGCCGGCGCAGTTGACCAGGATGCGTGCGGGGCCGTGCTTGTCGCGCGCCTCCTTCAGCGCCGCCACCGCGCCGTCGGCGCTGGTGACGTCGCAGCGCACGGCGATGCCGCCGATCTGGCCGGCAATCTCCTTCGCGCCGTCCAGATTGACATCGAGACAGGCGACCTTGACGCCGGCCTTCGCCAGCGCGATGGCGGTCTCGGCGCCGAGGCCGGACGCGGCCCCGGTCACGATGGCGGCGTGTCCTTTGGGATCCATCTCAGCTCTCTTGTCCCGGATGCGGTGCAGCGCGGCGCCCGGGACACGAGCGGTGCTTCTCTGCTCGCATCCTATTCCCCAATCGAGATCACGCTGGCGGATTGCTGCGGCGCGTAAAGCTCCTCGACCAGCGCCTGTCGCCGCGTCAGCACCGCGCGCTGGTTGATCGAGCCCTTGTCGGTCGCCTCGCCGGCGTCGAGCGACGGCGGCTCGCTCATCAGGATCATCCGGCAGAGCCGCGTCGAGCTGCCCGTGCTGTGCCCGGCCAGCGCGTTCAGGCGGCGGCAAAATTCGTGGCGCAGCTTCGCGTCGGCCAGCACCGCGGCGGGCGCTGCATCCGCGGCGAGCCCGCCGAGCTTGCGGCAGGCCTCGATGTCGGGAAACACCAGCACCGTGAGGTCGTCTCGGTCCGCACCCGCGATCACCGCGTCGCGCACCAGCGGAGCGCAATGGTCGACGAACTGCGCCCGCAGCGCGCCGGCGCTCACCCAGGTGCCGCTTGCAAGCTTGAAGTCCTCGGCGAGCCGGCCGTCGAACAGGAGCCCCAGGCCCGGCTCGTCCGGATCGACGAACTTCAGGGCATCGCCGATCTTGTAGAAACCCGCTTCGTCGAATGCGTCTTTGGTGAGATCGGGCCTGCGCCAGTAGCCCGGCGTGATGTTCGGGCCGCGAAACCGGCACTCCAGCTTGCCTTCCGCTGGCACGAGCTTCATCTCGACACCCGGCGGCGGCACGCCGATGTTGCCGGGCCGCGGAAAGTCCCGGTTGCAGGCGACCGCCAGCGGCGAGGTTTCGGTGGAGCCCGTGCTGGACAGGAAGATCACGCGCTCGCCACAGGTCGCGACGCTCATCTCCTGCAACTCGTCCCAGGCGAATTGCTGCAGGCTCGCGCCGGCGTAGAACAGCACCTTCAGGCGGCTGAAGAAGTTCTTGCGCAGGTCGGCGTCGGCGCGCAAGTACGGTAGCAGCGCCTCAAAACCCTTCGGCACGTTGAAATAGATCGTCGGCGCGATCTCCTTCAGATTGCGCACCGTCGCCGCGATCGCGCCGGGCAGCGGTTTGCCCTCGTCGATGTAGAGCGAGCCGCCGTTGTCGAGCACCATGTTGAAGTTGTGGTTGCTGCCGAAGGTGTGGTTCCACGGCAGCCAGTCGACGATCACCGGCGGCTCATCGCCGACGAAGCGCAGACCGGCGCGCGCCATCGCCTGGTTCGAGCACAGCATGCGCTGGGTGTTGATGACGCCCTTGGGGTATCCGGTGGAGCCCGAGGTGAACAGGAACTTGGCGATGGTGTCGGGGCCGACCTTGGCATGGGCGGCATCGACCGCGGCGGTCGGCTCGGTCATCAGCAGGTCGGCAAACGACGTGGTCGGCCGGCTGCCGAGCGGGTTCGAAGCGGTGATGATCTCGATGCCGGTCGGCACGGCGGCATCGATGGCGCGGGCGAACGGCCTGCCGTCGGTTGCGTAGACGAGCCCGGGGGTCAGCGTCTCGACGATCGACTTGAGCTTGCCGAAGTCCGACGACATCAGCGAGTAGGGCACGGAGATCGGCGCGTAAGGCACGCCGATCATCATCGCCGCGAGCCCCAGCAGCGCATGCTCGGTGTCGTTGCCGGAGAGAACGACGATGGGCTTGTCCTGCGACAGATTCCGCTCCAGCAGCGCCTGGGCGATGCCGCGCACCTGTGCCAGTGTCGCGGCGTAGGTGAGCTTGCGCCACGAGCCGTCGGCGGCGCGCTGCGCCAGGAACACGCGATCCGGCGCAGCCTTGGCCCAATGCTCCAGCCGCAGCGTCAGCTTGTCCGGATAGGCTTCGAGCGGATGCGGCGAGCGGAGATAGAGCGTGCCGCCGGGCTCGCGCTCGACCAGCACGTCGGAGGGCCCGAGCCGCACCGGCCGGAGCGGGGCATTCGCCGCACTCGCATTGCGCATTGCGTCAGCCATGCTTCACCCCCGAAGCACCTTCTTGCCGCGCTTCTCCAGAAAATCCTTCAGCCGCGCCTTGGCCTCGTCGCCGCCCTGCGCGATGGCAGCCATCAGCGACTCGGTCACATACCCGCTCGCCGGGTCGCTCTCGGCGATGCGCGGCAGCACATGCATGATAGCGAAGTTGGTGATCGACGTGTTCTCGGCGATGCGCTCGGCGAGCTCGATGCCCTTGGCGAGGCCCTTGCCGTCGGCGACGAGATGATGCGACAGGCCCATCGCCTGTCCTTCCTCGGCACCATAGGTGCGCCCGGTCAGCATCATCTCCTGCATGCGGGAGACGCCGATCAGCCGCGGCAGCCGCACCGACGCGCCGCCGCCCACGTAAATGCCGCGGGTGCCTTCCGGCAGCGCGTAGTAGGTCGATTTCTCGGCGACGCGGACATGGGCCGCTGCGGCAAGCTCGAGCCCGCCGCCGACCACCGCGCCGTGCAGCACGGCGACGACCGGCACCCGGCCGAACTCGATGTGCTGGAACGCGCGGTGCCACGACGCCGAATGCTCGACGCCCTCGGCGGTGTTGCGCTCGGTCAATTCGGTGAGGTCGAGACCCGCGGAGAAATGCTCGCCTTCGCCGTTGAGCACGACGGCCCGGATGTCTTTCGGCAGGGTCTGGAACAACGCGGCGAGCCCCTCGACCATCGTGTCGTTGAGCGCGTTGCGCTTCTGCGGGCGCGTCAGCGTGACGATGGCGATGGCGCCCTGCCGCCGTGCCGCGATCGAGGGCGGCAGGTCGGGCGCAAAGCCGCCCGGCTGTCCGGCGCTGGCTTTCCTGGTCTTCTTCGTCCCCTTGGCCATCGGCGTCCCGGCGATTGTTGTCCTGGTCAACAATATGGGAATCTTGCGTGTCCGGCCGGGCCGGTCAAGCGGACTAAAGCACCTCGTAGACCTGGATGGTCACCTGGCGGTTGGCGCGGGCGCCGTAGCCGATGGCGAGAATGCGGTTGAGCCAGGCTGCGCCCGGATCCGAGGTCTCGAACCGCATCGCGGTGCGGAAATAGTAGCGCGAGGGATCGACGGTCTCGTCGCGGGCCAGCGCCGCCATCACCTCGGGCGGGCCGTGGCGGTAGCCCTCGGCATTGACCAGGACGAGCGCGCCGGCGTCGGTCTCGATGGTGTAGCGCGCGGTCAGATGCACCACGCCGTCGCTGCGCACGATCTGCCAGTCGGCGCCGCCGGGCAGCACCTTGCCGTTGAGCTTTTCGCCCACGACCGTGCCGCCCATGATGTCGATGATGCGGCGTTCGCCATAGGGCGTGCCGCCGAGCATCTGGATGCCGCCGAGCGGCGAGGTGATGGTGAAGATCGGCTTCTCGGAAACGAACGGCATGGTTGTTTGACCGGCTGGATGATGGCCCCTAAATTCGCGCACCACCGTGCCGGCGGCAAGTTTGCTGCCGTTTCAAGGAGTTCGACCATGCCTGAAGCCTTCCTTTGCGACGCCGTGCGGACGCCGATCGGCCGTTATGGCGGGGGGCTTGCCAAGGTGCGCACCGACGATCTTGCCGCGGTGCCGCTCAAGGCGCTGATGAAGCGGCATCCGAATGTCGACTGGGCCGCGCTCGACGAGGTCTACTACGGCTGCGCCAACCAGGCCGGTGAGGACAACCGCAACGTCGCCCGCATGGCGCTGCTGCTCGCGGGCCTGCCGGACTCGGTGCCGGGCATCACCGTCAACCGGCTGTGTTCGTCCGGGTTGAATGCGGTGGGACTGGCGGCGGCAAGCATTCGTGCCGGTGAGACGGACTTTGCCATCGCCGGCGGCGTCGAGTCGATGACGCGTGCACCGCTGGTGATGGGCAAGGCGCACGAGGCGTTCCAGCGCAGCGCCACGGTCGAGGACACCACCATCGGCTGGCGCTTCATCAATCCGCTGATGAAGAAGCAGTACGGCGTCGACGCGATGCCGGAGACGGCGGAGAACGTTGCCGAGGACTACCAGGTCGGCCGCAAGGACCAGGACGCGTTTGCGCTGCGCTCGCAGCAGCGCGCCGCCAAGGCCCAGGCGTCTGGTTTCTTCGACGAGGAGATCGAGCCGGTGATCGTGCCGGGCGGCAAGGCCGGCCCGGTGACGGTCGGCAAGGACGAGCATCTGCGGCCGGGCACCACGGCGGAGGACCTCGCCAAGCTCAAGAACTTCGTGCGCGATCCCGGCACCGTGACGGCGGGCAATGCTTCCGGCGTCAACGATGGCGCGGCGGCCATGATCATCGCCTCGGAAGCGGCGGTGAAGAAGCACGGGCTCAAGCCCGTCGCGCGGGTCATCGGCATGGCGTCGGCCGGCGTGCCGCCGCGGGTGATGGGCATCGGCCCGGTGCCGTCGACGCGCAAGCTGATGGAGCGCTATGGGCTGAAGATCGGCGATTTCGACGTGATCGAGCTGAACGAGGCCTTCGCGTCGCAGGCGCTCGCCTGCCTGCGCCAGCTCGGCCTTGCCGACGATGCCGAGCACGTCAATCCGAACGGCGGTGCCATAGCATTGGGCCATCCGCTCGGCATGTCGGGCGCGCGGCTCGCAATGACGGCGGCGCATCAGATGGTGAAGCAGGGCGGCAAGCGGGCGCTGGCGTCGATGTGCGTCGGCGTCGGCCAGGGCGTGTCGCTCGCGATCGAGCGGGTGTGATGTCTCGCCTCTGTCGTTCCTGGGCGCGCCTAAGCGCGTTTACGCGCGTCTTAAGACGCGCTGTGGGCGCGAGCCCGGAATCCAGAGGCATAAGCAAGGTGTCTGGATTCCGGGTTGGCCGCCATGGCGCGTCGAAGACGCGTTATGGCGGCGCCCCGGAATGACGAAGAGCGAGTGGAGAACAACAACGTGCCGATGAGTCCCGGCTACATCCCGTTTCATCCCAATCCGTCGAAGCCGAAGTACAAGCCGCCGGCGGGCGCGGTGGACGCGCACAACCACGTGTTCGGGCCGGAGGCGAAGTTTCCGTTCGCGCCCAAGCGCAAGTACACGCCGTGCGACGCGCCGAAGGAAAAGCTGTTCGCGCTGCACGACTTCCTCGGTTTCGACAAGGCGGTGATCGTCCAGGCCACCTGCCACGACACCGACAACCGGGCGCTGGTCGACGCGTTGGTGACGTCGGACGGCCGCGCCAAGGGCGTGGCGTTCGTCGATGAGAGCTTCACCGATGACCAACTGAAGCAGCTCGATCGCGACGGCATCAAGGGCGTGCGCTTCAACTTCATCAAGCGGCTGGTGGATTCGACACCGCGGGATGTGATGGTGCGGATCGCCAACCGCATTGCCAAGCTCGGCTGGCACATCGTGATCTATTTCGAGCACGCCGACCTCGACGAGATGGGCCCGTTCCTGAAATCGCTGCCGACCACGCTGGTGTTCGACCACATGGCCTGCCCGAACGTGAAGGAGGGCGTCGACGGCAAGAACTTCCAGAACTGGCTGAAGGCGCTCGACGCCAACAGGAACTGGATCACCAAGGTGACGTGCCCCGAGCGCTTCACCGTGGCGGGGCCGCCCTACGACGACGTGGTGCCGTTCGCGCGCGCCATCGTCGAGCGCTTCCCGGACCGGGTGATCTGGGGCACCGACTGGCCGCATCCGAACATGCCGAAGGAGGCGCCGGACGACGGCATCATCACCGACATGATCCCGAAGATCGCGCCGACCGCGGAGCTGCAGAAGAAGCTCTTGGTCGACAACCCGATGAAGCTCTACTGGGGCTGAGATGGCGGGCGACTATTACGTTCACCGGCTTCAAGTCAGCATGCCGCTGCAGGCGGCCGAGACCATTGCCGATGCCGCGCTCAAGGCGGGTGAGGAGGCGGGGCTCCTGCCTCTCACGGTGGCGGTGCTCGATGTCGGCGGCAATATCGTGGTGCTCAAGCGGCAGGACGGCTCGGGCAATCTGCGCGCCGACATTGCCATCGGCAAGGCCGCCGGCGCGCTCGGCATGGGCATCTCGAGCCGCACCATCCGCGACCGGCTGAAGGACCGTCCGGCGTTCCAGAGCGCCATCGCGGCGGCCTCGGACGGCAGGTTCATTCCGGTGCCGGGCGGGGTGCTGGTGCTGAACGAGAACGGCGACATCGTTGGCGCGGTGGGAATTTCCGGCGATGCGTCGGACAAGGACGAATATGCCGCGATCACCGGTGTGCACCGGGCCGGGCTGAAGACCCACCCCGAGGCGCCCGCACCGAATTGGCGCGAGGCGGGCCTGTAACATTTCCTGTTTGGGAGTGATTTGATTTCGATCAACCGGCGTTGCGCGCACGTGTGTCAAACTGACGGGTGAGCCGCCGTTGCAAAGGCTGAAAACGGTGGATATATCATCGATATATCAGCCTTTTTGCGGTCCTTCGGACCCGAGCCCGGAGCGGAGAAGCGCATGGCGCCCGCAAAACAGACGAGCGAAAAAGACTACGACGACATCCCCGGCACCTACGTGTTCGACGCCGATCGTTCGCGCCGGGGCTATCACCTCAACATGTTCTGCATGTCGCTGATGAAGGCCGAGAACCGCAAGGCCTTCAAGGCGGACGAGGCCAAGTATCTCGACGATCACTTCCCGCAGCTCAGCGCCGAGCAGAAAGAGGCGATCCTCAAGCGTCAGTACAACCGGATGCTGGAGCTCGGCGGCAACATCTACTTCACCGCCAAGCTTGGGGCGACCGACGGCCATCCGTTCCAGCATCTGGCCGCGGTCATGACCGGCTCGACGCAGCAGGACTATGCCGATCTGATGCTGCGCGGCGGCCGCCAGGTCGAGGGCAACCGCAGCCGGTCCGGCAAGTACGCGAAGGCCGGGTCGAGCATCGTCAAGGCCGACAAGCCGAAATCGAAACCGAAAGCCAGCAAGGGAAAGAAGCGCCGTGGCTAGGATCGTCGCAGGAGTGACCTCGTCGCACGTGCCGGCGATCGGCGCCGCGATCGACAACCATCGTACCAGTGAGCCGTACTGGCAGCGCGTGTTCGAAGGCTTCGAACGCTCCAAGGAGTGGATGGCGAAGACCAGGCCGGACGTCTGCATCGTCGTCTACAACGACCACGCCTCGGCGTTTTCGGTGGAGATGATTCCGACCTTCGCGCTCGGCACCGCCGCCGAATTCCCGATCGCCGACGAAGGCTGGGGCCCGCGTCCGGTGCCGGTGGTGAAGGGCCATCCGGAGCTCGCCTCGCACATCGCGCAGTCGGTGATCCTCGACGAGTTCGATCTGACGCTGTGCAACAAGATGGAGGTCGACCACGGCCTCACCGTGCCGCTCAACCTGATGTTCGGCTCGCCGAAGGAATGGCCGTGCCCGATCATCCCGCTGGCCGTGAACGTCGTGCAGTTCCCGCCGCCGACCGGCAACCGCTGCTTCAACCTCGGCAAGGCCATCAAGAAGGCGGTGGAGTCGTACCCTCAGGATTTGCGCGTCGTCGTGTTCGGCACCGGCGGCATGTCGCACCAGATCAGCGGCCAGCGCGCCGGCCTGATCAACTCCAAGTTCGATCACGCCTTCCTCGACGGGCTGACCAAAAACCCGAAGAAGCTTACCAGGCTTTCGCATCTGGAGCTGATGCGCGAGGCCGGCGCCGAGGGCGTCGAGATGGTGATGTGGCTCATCATGCGCGGCGCGCTGGATGAGAAGGTCGACGAGGTCTACCGCTTCTACACCGTGCCGGCCTCGAACACGGCGGTCGGCCATATCATTCTCGAAAACCGCATCAAGGGTGCAAAGAAGGCTGCGGCGAAGAGCAAGAAGCCCGCGCCGAAGCTGAAGCGCGCGGCCGCGCTTCAGAAAGTTCACCGCGTTCGCAGTTAGTGTTTTGCTGCGGGCACGCCGTTTGCCGTCATGGTTGCCGTCATGGCCGGGCTTGTCCCGGCCATCCCGCTTAGGAAGGCAGGTGCTCACCTAAGCGAGATGCGCGGGTCAAGCCCGCGCATGACGGCGGAGAGATCATCGCCCGTATCAACAAAGAGGGACATCATGAAAATCTGTGTCGCCGGCCAAGGCGCCTTTGGCCAGAAGCATCTCGACGCGCTCAAGCGCATTCCCGGTGTCGAAGTGACCTCGCTGGTCGGCGGCAACCAGGACTCGACCGCGGCGGTCGCCAAGAAATACGGCGTCCCGCACTACACCGGCGATCTCTCCGAGGGCATCAAGCGCGCCGACGCGGTGATCCTCACCACGCCGACCAAGATGCACTTCCGCCAGGGCGAGCAGGTGATGCGCGCCGGCAAGCACGTGCTGGTCGAGATTCCGGTGACCGACAGCGTCGAGGACGCCGAGAACCTGGTGAAGATCGCCAAGGAAACCGGCGTCACCGCGATGGGCGGCCATGTGCGGCGTTTCAACCCGAGCCATCAATACGTGCACAAGAAGATCAAGGCCGGCGAGCTGAAGATCCAGCAGATGGACGTGCAGACCTATTTCTTCCGGCGCAAGAACATCAACGCCGCCGGCAACGCGCGGAGCTGGACCGACCATCTGCTCTGGCATCACGCCGCGCACACCATCGACCTGTTCCAGTATCAGGCAGGCGAGAACATCTCCGACTGCTACGCGGTGCAGGGGCCGATCCACAAGGAGCTCGGCATCGCGATGGATATGGGCATTGTCGCGAAGACGCCGTCGGGCTCGATGCTGACGCTGTCGCTGTCGTTCAACAACGACGGCCCGCTCGGCTCGTTCTTCCGCTACATCTGCGACAACGGCACGTTCAAGGCGTTCTACGACGACCTGAGCGACGGCAAGGACAACAAGATCGACGTGTCGAAGGTGGACGTGTCGATGGATGGCATCGAGCTCGAGGACCGCGAGTTCATCGCGGCGATCAAGGAGAAGCGCGAGCCGAACGGCAGCCTGCAGCAGCTCCTGCCGTGCATGCACGTGCTCGGCAAGCTCGAGAAGATCATCGATCCGCAGCGCAAGGCGCACGCTTAAGGCCGTGCGGCGGACGCACTATCAGAACGCCCGGCGAAAGCCGGGCGTTTTGGCTTTTTGTGTTTGCCATTTCCGCGGGGTTGACGGCGGCTCCGAGCTTTCGGATTAAAGTCCTGATTGGAGGAGGGTCAAACTGATGGCGCCATTTACTTCCTGTCAGGGCGTATACAACCAAAAGGTGATGAAATAGGCATTGACGCAACCGCAGATAGAGGCTTGGCGAAACAAACCCATTTTTCAGGGGATTCTTCAACAGGAACAAACACCTGCGATGGGTTCTAGAGCCGTGAAAGCCGATCCGAGCGCCTTGCAGGATGAAGAACGCTGGTCGCGGCTAATCCGCCTTGATCCCCGCGGCCTTCACCACCTTGCCCCACTTCTCGGTCTCCGCCGCCATGATGGCCGCAAACTCCGCCGCGGTGCCCGGCAACGGCTCGCCGCCGGTGTCGGCGAGCTTGGCCTTCATCGCCGCATCCGAGAATGCCGCCTGCACCGCCTTGTTCAGCGTCTCGACGATCCCCGCCGGCGTGCCCCTCGGCACGCCGATGCCGGTGACCGCACTCGCCTCGTAGCCCGGCACGAACTGTGCGAGCGGCGGCACCTCCGGCAGCGCGGTCGAGCGCGTCGTCGTGCTCACCGCCAGCGCGCGAAGCTTGCCGCTCCTGACGGGCTCGATCGACGCCGACATCGGCTCGAACATCATCTGCGCCTCGCCGGCGATCATGGCCTTCAGCGCCGGCCCGCCGCCGCCGTAATGCACGACCTCGAGGTTGAGCCCGGTCATCTGCTTGAACAGCTCGCCGGTGACGTGCGGTGAGCTGCCATTGCCGGTCGAAGCCATCTTGATCTTCGCCGTGTTCTCCTTGGCGTAAGCCAGGAACTCCGGCACGGTGCTCGCCGGCACGGAAGGGTGCACCACCATCACCAGCGCCTCGCGGGTGATGCCGGCGACCGGCACGATGTCGCGCAGGAAGTTGAACGGCAGGTTGGAATAGAGCGAGCCGCTGATCGCGTTGGCCGGGCCGCACAGCAGGATGGTGTAGCCGTCGGGCGCCGCGCGCACGACCTCCTCGGTGCCGATATTGCCGGAACGGCCGCCTTTGTTCTCGACGTTGAACGGCTGGCCGAGCCGCTGCGACAGCCACCCGGCGACGATGCGGCCGAGAATGTCGTTTGGGCCGCCGGGCGGGAAGCTGACGACGAAGCGGACGGGCTTTGCGGGATAGCTCTGGGCGGTGGCCATGGTCGTCGTGGCGGGAAGGGCGGCAAGCGCTGCCAGCTGGATGAGGCGGCGGCGGTCGAAATCCATGGCGATCCCCGGCGGTTGTGCTTTGGTCCGAGGATGCCCGGCTTTGCCGGTCGGCGGCAAGGCGTGGGCAGCGCCGTTGCCGTGGGCGGCTATTCTGCGACGCCGATCACCTTGGCGAGCCGCTCCGGGTCGTCGCGCAGCGCGGCGGACGCGCCGTCATAGACGATGCGGCCCTTGTCGAGCACGACGCTGCGCTCGGAGAACTCGAAGGCGACGCGGCTGTTCTGCTCGACCAGGATGATGGAGAGGCCGCTCTCGCTGCGCAGCTTGACCAGCACCGAGGTGAGCGCTTCGACGATCACCGGAGCGAGGCCCTCGGTCGGCTCGTCCATCAGCAGCACGGACGGATTGGTCAGCAGCGCACGGGCGATCGAGAGCATCTGCTGCTCGCCGCCGGAGAGCTGGTTGCCGCGGTTGTCGAGCCGCTCTTTCAGGTTCGGGAACAGCTCGAACAGGCGTTCCTTGGTCCATGGTCCGGGGCGTGCGCCGACCTCGAGGTTTTCCAGTACGCTGAGCGACGGAAATATCTCGCGCTCCTGCGGCACGAATCCCAGGCCCGCTGCGGCGCGGCGGTAGATCGGAACGCCGTTGAGGTTTTTCCCGGACAGAACCACCTCGCCCTTGTGCAGCGTGGTGTGGCCCATGATGGTCGCAAGCAGCGTGGTCTTGCCGACGCCGTTGCGCCCGATCACGCTGATGCATTCGCCTGTGGCGAGCGCGAGGTTGATGTCCTCCAGCACCACGGTGTCGCCGTAGCCGGCCGATACGCCCTTGAGCTCGACCGCGCTAACCAAATTCTTCGGCTCCAGGTTCTTGGGCTCCAGGCTCTTAGGCTCCATGGGTGGTCGCCTGTCCGAGATAGACCGCGCGCACATCCGGGTTGGCGCCGATTTCCTTCGGTGTGCCTTCGGCGAACATCGCGCCGCGCACCAGCACGGTGATCTTCCGGGCGAAACGGAACACCAGGTCCATGTCGTGGTCGATGATCAGCACACCGATATTCTTCGGCAGGGCATCGATCGCGTCGAGAATGATGTGGCTTTCCGCGCTCGGCACGCCCGCCGCGGGCTCGTCGAGCAGCAGCGCCTGCGGCTTGAGGCCGAGCGTGATGGCGAGCTCCACCAGCCGCTGGCGGCCGTAAGGCAGCTCCGGAATGGTCTTGTGCGCCACGTCGGCGAGCTTGAGCCTCGTGAGAAGCTCCATAGCCTCCTCGATCACGTCCGCGCGCTTGCCCGCGGGCTTGAACATGGCGGATGCCGCGCCGACCCGCTCGGCGATCGACATGTAGACGTTTTCCAGCACCGAGAGGCCGCGGAACAGCCGGTTGATCTGGAAGGTGCGGGCGATGCCGAGCTTGACCCGCTCGGCCTGCTCGATCTGCGTGATGTCCTGGCCCTTGAACAGCACCGTGCCGTCGCTCGGCGTCAGCACGCCGGTCAGAAGATTGATGAACGTGGTCTTGCCGGCGCCGTTCGGGCCGATCAGCGCATGCCGCGCGCCTTCCTCCAGCGTGAAGCTGACGTCGCGCGTGGCGTGCAGCGCGCCGAAATGCTTGTTGAGCGATCGGGTTTCGAGCAGCGCGGTCATGGCGACTTGCGCTCTTTGCTGAACCGTTTGTGCAGCCGGTCGGCGATGCCGAGGATGCCGCCCCGCGCAAACAGCGCGATGCCGACGAGGAGCAGGCCCAGGCCGAGTTGCCACGCGGTCGGATAGGCTTTCGCGAGGAAGTGCGACAGCGCCATGTAGGCCACGGCGCCGATGAATGCGCCGTAGAGCCGGCCGTAGCCGCCGAGCACCAGGATGATCAGCACGGTCGCGGCGCGGTCGAGCCCGAGCGTGGACAGGTTGACGTAGGCGTTGGCCTGCGCCCACAGCGCGCCGGCGACGCCGGCCAGCGCCGCCGAGATCGTGTAGCAGACGACCAGGCGCTTGCGCACCGGCGCGCCGACCGCGTGCATGCGCAGCATGTTCTCGCGGACGCCGGTCAGGCTGTGGCCGTAAGGCGAATAGACCAGCGTGCGCACGAAGATGAAGCAAACCAGCAGCACGCCGAGCACGTAGAGATACTGCGTGCTGGAATAGAGCACGTCCCATTCGAACTTTCCGAAGATCGGCTTGATCGGCAGGCTGTCGAGGCCGTCGAAGCCGCCGGTGACCTCGGCGGCCATGTTGGCGATCTCTTCGAAAAAGCCCATGGTGCAGAGCGTCAGCATCAGCAGCGTCAGCCCCGCGGTGCGCAGCAGCACCAGGCCGGAGAGAAAGCCCGCCGCGCCGGCGACGATCGCGGCGATGACCAGGCCGGAGATCGGCTCGGTCCAGATCTCGTGCTTCGCCAGCATCCCGACCGTGTAGGCGCCGGCGCCGAAGAACGCGGCGTGGCCGAGCGTGATGATGCCGGCGTAGCCGAGCGCCAGATCGAGCGAGATCGCAAACAGCACCGTGATCAGGAGCTCGGTGCCGAAGCCGAGATAGCGCGGGAAGGCGAAGTAGAAGCCGAGCGCCAGCAGCCAGGGCAGCGGCTCCCACCACTGGAAGCGATGGCGCTGCGCCAGCGTGCGCGCCGCGATGTTGTCGTGAACGGTGGGGGTCACACTCATGCCGGCCGCCCGAACAGGCCCTGCGGCCGCCACAGCAGCAGCAGGATGGCCATGGCGTAGATGAACACCGTGCCACCCTGCGGGAAATACTTCTTCAGCGTGAAGTCGACGACGCCGATGATCAGCGCCGCGTAGAACACGCCGGTGATGCGGCCGAGCCCGCCGACCGACACCACGATCAGGAACATCACCAGATATTTGAGCGGATACTGCGGGTCGAGCCCGAGGAACTCGGCGCCGAGCCCGCCGCCGAGGGCGGCCATGCCGCTGCCGAAGGCGAAGGTGATGGTGAACAGCCTCGTGATGTTGATGCCGAGCGATTCGGCCATGCGGCGGTTGTCGACCGCGGCGCGGATCTGCGCGCCCATGCGGGTGCGCTCGAAGCCGAGCCACAGGCCGAGCATGATGAGGCAGCCGACGACGATCAGCACGATGCTGTAGGTGCGGTAGGTCATAAAGCCGAGATTGGTCTGGCCCTGCATCGACGGCGGCAGGGTCAGCGGCTGCGTCTCCGGTCCGACCGTGATCGTCACGCCGGCGATCATGATGAAGACGAGGCCGATGGTGAACAGTACCTGATCGAGCTCCGGCGCGCGATAGAGCTTCGCATAGAGCGTGCGTTCGAGCACGGCGCTCACCGCCGCGGTGACGATGAAGCCGATGGCGAGCGCCGGGATGAACGGGATGCCGAGCTTGTTCATCGCCAGCACGACGACGTAGCCGCCGATCATGGCGAAGCCGCCGTGGGCGAGGTTGGCAAAGCCCATCAGGCCCATGGTCACCGACAGGCCGACCGAGACGATGAACAGCACCATGCCGGCGGCAAGCCCGCCGAGCAGCATGTTGGCGATTTCGATCATTGCGCGGCAACCCGCCGAACGAAGGCGTGCCACGCCCTGGTTCGCGCCAGTTTCATTTCACATTCCCCCCCCCGCCGGCTGGCCCGGCTTGGCGATGGCAATACTAGTACCCGGAATCAGAGCTGAGTGATACGGCGGCCTTTGAAGGGCTTTTGGCGGACTCGTTTCTTGGTCCACAC
>JAIESI010000246.1 GCA_019746135.1 Xanthobacteraceae bacterium | reverse complement strand
CTGCCAGCGAAATGAGCATTCATGCGGCTTGAGGGCAGCGGGCTGGTCTGCATCCGGGGCGGACGCGAGGTGTTCGCCGGCCTCGGCCTTTCGGTCGACAGCGGCGAAGCGCTGCTGGTGACCGGCCGAAACGGCGCGGGCAAATCCACGCTGCTGCGGTTGATCGCGGGCCTGGTCCGCCCGGCCGGTGGGCAGCTCACGCTGAGCGGCGGCGACCGCGAGCAGACCATCGCCGAGCAGGCGCATTACCTCGGCCATCTCGATGCGCTGAAGCCGTCGCTGACCGTAACCGAGAACCTCCGGTTCTGGGCGACCTATCTCGGCACGGCCAAACCCGCAGATGCGGCGCTCGATGCGGCACTGGCTGCAGTTGGCTTGGCCGCGCTGGCCGAGCTGCCCGCGGCCTATCTCTCGGCCGGACAACGGCGGCGGCTGTCGATCGCCCGGCTGCTCGCGGTGAAGCGGCCGATCTGGCTGCTCGACGAGCCGACCTCGGCGCTCGACCGCGGGGCGCAGGACACGCTCGCGGCGTTGATGCGCGAGCATCTCGCCGGCGGCGGCATCATTGCCGCGGCGACGCACGGGCCGATCGGGCTCGACCGCGCCCGCGAGCTGCAGCTCGGAGCGGCCCCATGAGCCCGCTTGCGGCGATGCTGCTCCGTGACATCCGGCTCGCGGTCAGAGTGGGCGGCGGCGCGGGCATCGGCGTGCTGTTTTTCACCCTCGTCGTGGTGCTGATGCCGTTCGCCATCGGCCCCGATCTGGCGCTGCTCGGCCGCATCGGTCCGGCGGTCCTGTGGCTCGGCGCGCTGCTCGCAAGCCTGCTGACGCTCGACCGGCTGTTTGCGGCCGACCACGAGGATGGCTCGCTCGACCTGATCCTGATGAGCGGCGCGCCGCTCGAATTCGCGGTCGCGGCGAAGGCGTTCGCGCACTGGCTGACCACCGGCCTGCCGCTGGTGATCGCCACGCCGCTCCTTGGCCTGCTGATGAACCTCGATGGCAGCGCGAGCGCCGCGGTGGCGCTGACGCTGCTCGTTGGAACCCCGGCGTTGACCTTCATCGGCCTGATTGGCGCGGCCCTTGCGGTGGCCTTGCGCCGCGGCGGACTGCTGCTGGCCGTGCTGGTGCTGCCGCTGACGGTGCCGGTGCTGATCTTCGGCGTCTCGGCGTCGAATGCCGCGATCGTCGGGCCGCTGCCGTTCGGCACGCCGTTCACAATCCTGTGTGCGCTGACGCTGACAAGCCTCGTGATCGGCATATTTGCCGCAGCGGCGGCCTTGCGGCACGGGATGGAGTGACGCCACATTGCGCCCCATATCGTCGCTTCAAAGATACGCCCGATGGCCCTGATCGATCTCGCCAATCCCACGCGTTTTCTCGCGCTCACCGAGCGGCTGCTGCCGTATCTGATCGGGCTGACGGCGCTGGCGTTTGCGATCGGGCTTTATCTCGCGCACGGCGCACCGGACGACTACCAGCAGGGCGCGACCGTGAAGATCATGTTCATCCACGTGCCGTCGGCATGGCTCGGCATGTTCGTGTGGGGCGTGATGAGCATGGCAGCGCTCGGCACGCTGGTGTGGCGGCATCCGCTCGCCGACGTCGCGGCCAAGGCCGCAGCGCCGATCGGCGCGGCGTTCACGTTCATCTGCCTCGTCACCGGCTCGCTGTGGGGCCGGCCGATGTGGGGCACCTATTGGGTCTGGGACGCCCGCCTTACCTCGGTGCTGGTGCTGTTCCTGATGTATCTCGGCGTGATCGCACTGTGGCGCACGGTCGAGGATCCCTCGCGTGCCGGACGCGCGGTCGCGATCCTGACGCTGGTCGGCGCGATCAACATTCCGATCATCAAGTGGTCGGTCGACTGGTGGAACACGCTGCACCAGCCGGCCTCGGTGGTGAAGCTCGGCGGACCGGCGATCCATCCGTCGATCCTGGTGCCGCTCCTGGTGATGGCCGGCGCCTTCTTCCTGCTGTTTCTCACGCTGCACCTCGCCGTCATGCGCAACGAAATTCTGCGGCGGCGCGTGCGCAGCCTGATGCTGCTGAAGGCGCAGATCGCGCCAGGGAGCGAAGCGTGAGCATCGATCTCGGTCCCCACGCGGGCTTTATCCTGGCGGCCTATGGCGTCGCCCTGCTGGTGCTGATCGTGCTGATCGGCTGGATCGCACTCGACTATCGCGCGCAGCGACGCCGTGTCGTGGAGCTCGAATCGCAAGGCATTACCCGACGCTCCGTGCAGGCCAAATCACCGGCGAGGAGGCTCGCATGAGCGCGACACCAGACAATCCCGCACCGGCGCGCGGACGGCGGCTGATGGTGCTGCTGCCGCTCGCGGTGTTCGTGGCTCTGGCTGCGCTGTTTCTGTTCCGGCTCGGCTCGGGCGACCCCTCAAAGCTGCCGTCGGCGCTGATCGGCCGTCCGGTGCCGGACACGCCGCTGCCCGCGGTGGAAGGGCTCGTCCGCGACGGCGTTCCGGTGCCGGGCATCACGCCGGCCGAGTTCAAGGGCGCGGTGTCGCTGGTCAACGTCTGGGCGTCGTGGTGCGTGCCGTGCCACGACGAGGCGCCGCTTCTGATGAAGCTTGCCGAGGACAAGCGCTTCCGCATGCTCGGCATCAACTACAAGGACCAGCCGGAGAACGCGCGGCGCTTCATCGGCCGCTACGGCAACCCGTTCGCGGCGGTCGGCGCGGACACGAACGGCCGCGCCTCGATCGACTGGGGCGTCTACGGCGTGCCGGAAACCTTCCTGATCGACCGCGACGGCCGCATCGCCTTCAAGCTGGTCGGCCCGATCACGCCGCAGAACCTCGAGCAGACGCTCAAGCCGCAGATCGAGAAGGCGCTGAGCGCACCGCGATCCTGAGAATTCGAACGCGGCGCGCCTCACGCCTCACTTTTTCGCTGAACGCCCCGGCACGAGCGAGATGCCGTCGTAGATCGCCAGCGCCTCGGTAAAATTTTCGGCGGCGCAGGCCGCCCGCGCCTTGACCAGCGAGAAGAATGCGGCGGCGATGATGTCGCCGGGAACGTCCTGCGCCTCGCCGTGCTCGCCAAGCGCGGTCAGGACCTTCAGGTCGCGCGCAGCACACGCCGCAAGATCAGGCCGTTCGGCCGCGACCGCGCTGAACAGGCCGCCCCAATGCCCCGCCGGCATGGCGTTTCCTGACGTCGGCGCGCTGAGCTTGAGCGCCGCGCCGAGAATCAGCGTCGCCGAGCAGTAGAGGGCGAGCACGCCGAAATAGACGCGCCGCGCCACCATCCGTTCTTCAGTCGCAAGGTGATTGAAACGAAATCGCTGCATCATGACCTCCATGAAAAGCCGGGACCATGGCGGCGCGCGGGCCTGATCGCGTCCGTCGTTCGACGGACACGGGCACTCACAAAACCGTGTTCAGAGGATCGAGATACCGCGATGTCAGGTGCAGCCTTACGGCTTCGCCTGATCCTTCGCGGGTTCCTTGGCGCTCGCGTCGTGCTTGGTCAGCAGCGGATACTGGAACGCGGCGAAGATGAAGGTCAGCGGCATCACGCCGAACACCTTGAACGCAACCCAGGTGTCGGTCGACTGCGTCCGCCAGACGATCTCGTTGAGGACGGCGAGCGCAAGGAAGAACAGCGCCCAGCGGATGGTGAGCTTGTGCCAGCCTTCGTCGGTCAGATGGAACACCTGATCGAACACCATCGCCAGCAGCGGCTTCTTGAACACCAGCCCCCCGAACAGGACGACGGTGAACAGCAGATAGATGATGGTCGGCTTGAGCTTGATGAAGGTGTCGTTCTGGAAGAACAGCGTGGCGCCGCCGAACACCACGACCACGACCGCCGAGACGATCGCCATCACCGGCAGCCGCCGCGTCAGCGCGTAGGAGATGACGAGCGCGACCAGGATCGCGACCATGAACACCGCGGTGGCGACGAAGATGCCCGCCTGCTCGCCATGCGCCACCGCCGCAGGGATGAGCGGTGCAAGCAGCGGCTCGAACACCGCCGGACGCGAGTTGGCGAAGAAGAACAGCAGCAGCGGCCCGAGATCGAGCGCGAGCTTCAGGAGCGGATTGAGCTGGGCTTTTTCTTCCATGGAGATTGTCTAGCGCGACGACGCCGGCTTGTCATGAGCGTCGCGGAACCAGGCTCCGCCTTTCACGGCGACTGCGATCATCAGCCCCAGCACGACGAGCCCCAGCGCCAATGCTGCAAAGACCAACGTGAGACTGCCCGTGGTTCGCACCAAGAGCCAGCCGCCGCCGGCGGCGATGATCAGCCTGGAGAAGCCCGCGATCAGCGGCCATTTCAGCGCGCCTGCGCCCTGCGAGGCGAAATAGAGCGCCATGCCGAGCCCGAAGAAGCCATAGAACGGCCCGACGATGCGCAGATATGTGGAGCCGGCCTCGATCATCGCCGGATCATTGTCGAACAGCGTCAGCCACGCCGCCGGGAACAGCGCCGCGGCGACGCCGATCGCCCCGGTCAGCGCAAAGCAGAGCCAGCCGCCGATCCAGGCGGCGCGCAGCGCGCGATCGCGCTTTCCCGCGCCGATATTGGTGCCGACCAGCGCCACCAGCGGGCCGCCGAAGCCGAACGCGAGCGGCACCAGGAGATATTCCAGCCGGGTGCCGACGCCGTAGCCGGCAATCGCCGCGGGGCCGAACACACCGACCACGCCGGTGGTCAGCGCGATGGTGACATTGGTCATGATCGAGGTGAGCGAGGCGAGCAGGCCGATGCGCAGGATGTCGCGGAACAGCGGCCAGCGCAGCCGCGTCTCGAAGATTTTCGGCCGCACCACGCTGCGCCCGGACCAGAGATAGGCGGCGAACGCCAGCGTGCCGAGGCCATAGTAGATCAGCAGCGCCGATGCGCCGCCCGCTGCGCCCAGCGCCGGCAGCGGCCCGAAGCCGAAGATCAGCGCCGCCGACAGCGGGATGAGCAGCGCCGCGCCCGCGATCGTGACCAGCGCCGGGATGAAGGTGTTGCCGGTGCCGCGGATGACGTTGGCAAGCGTGTTGAACAGCCAGATCAGGATGACGCCTGCGAACACGATGTTGGAATAGGTCAGCGCCACCGCGAGCGAGCCGCCGCGCCCGCCGAGCGCCGCATAGAGCCACGGCCCCGCAGCGATCATGCTGACCGTGAAGAATGCGGCGAAGCCCGCGGCAATGAGCAGGGCGTGCAGGATCGTCGCGTCGGCGTCCTCGCGGCGGCCCGCGCCGAGCGCCCGGGCAATCGCCGACGACACGCCGCCGCCCATGGCGCCAGCCGACATCATCTGCATCAGCATGACACCGGGAAACACCAGCGCGACGCCGGCGAGCGCATCGGTGCCGAGCTTGCCGATGAAATAGGCTTCGATCAGGCCGGTCGAGGCCTGCACCGTCGTGGTGATGACATTGGGGATCGCGAGCCGCAGCAAGGTCGGCGTGATCGGTGCTTCGATCAGGGCTTTGGTGCGGGGGTCCAAGAGCAAACTCGCCGACGGAGTGGCCGATCAACTTAACGAATGGAACACCGGATTTTTGCTAACAATCAATAGCAACAGACGAGGATCCGCCGTGTGGTTTGGCGAGGCCATTAACGCGCTGCTGGATAAGCTACTTCGCAGCTTCCGAAACTGGCTCGACCGGACGCCGCCGCACGGCTGGCATGAAATCGGATGGCTTGATCGCACCGGGCGTTTGCTCATGATCGCCGCAGCATTTGCCATCATCGGCGGACCACTCTGCTGGCTGGTCCTGCGCTGACTATTCGAGGCCTGCCAGCGCCTTGCCGAAATCCTTCGGCGAGAACGGCGACAAATCGTCGACGCTCTCGCCGACGCCGATGAAATGGATCGGCAGGCCGAACTTCTGCGCGATGGCGACGAGGATGCCGCCGCGCGCGGTGCCGTCGAGCTTGGTCATCACGAGACCGGTGACGCCCGCGGTCTTGCCGAACGCCTCGACTTGCGACAGCGCGTTCTGGCCGACGGTGGCGTCGAGCACCAGCAGCACCGCATGCGGCGCGGCCGCATCGACCTTCTTCATGACGCGGACCATCTTTTCCAATTCGCCCATCAGCTCGGCGCGGTTCTGCAGCCGGCCCGCGGTGTCGACGATCACCACATCGGCGTTGTCCGCCTTGGCTGCGCCGATGGCGTCGAAGGCAATGCCGGCCGAATCCGCACCAGGCTCGCGGGCGATGACTTTGGCGCCGGTGCGCTGGCCCCAGATCTTGAGCTGATCGATGGCGGCGGCGCGGAACGTGTCACCTGCGGCCAGCACCACCTTGCGGCCGTCCGCCGAAAGCTTGGAGACGAGCTTGCCGATGGTCGTGGTCTTGCCCGAGCCGTTGACGCCGACCACGAGAATGACGAAGGGCTTGGCGCCACTGACGACAAGCGGCTTCGCCACCGGCTCCAGCACCTTGGCAACCTCGTCGGCGATGATCGCCTTCACGTCATTGGCGGTCGGATTTTCCTTGAAGCGGCCCTTGGCGATCGCGTCGGAGACGCGCATCGAGGCTTCGACCCCCAGATCGGTGCGGATCAGCGCCTCCTCGATCTCGTCCAGCATGGCCGGATCGAGCGGACGCTTGTTGAGGAGACTGTCGAGCGTGTTGCCGATCGACGACGAGGTGCGTTTGAGCCCGCCGGCAAGCCGGCCCCACCAGCCCTTCTTTTCGCCGGTTTCCGTCGTGGTTTGGTTCGTGCTGTCGCTCATGCCTGCCGCCGTGATACCCGTTCCGTCATGACACTGAAAGACTTGACGCCGGATCAGATGGGAAGCCGTCTGCTGTACCGCGACGGGCTGATGCTGATCATCGACAAGCCGGCGGGCCTGGCCGTGCACAAAGGCCCGAAAGGCGGGGCGAGCCTGGAGGACTATTTCGAAGCATTGCGGTTCGGCTTGCCGCGCATGCCGGCGCTGGCCCATCGGCTCGACAAGGAAACCTCCGGCTGCCTGGTGCTCGGCCGCCATAGGAAGGCGCTGGCCGATCTCAACCACCTGTTCCGCCATGGCAAGGTCGGCAAGACCTATTGGGCCGTGGTCGAGGGCGGACCCGCGGAACCCGAAGGCCGGATCGACATGCCGCTCGGACGGCTCGACGACAAGATCGGCTGGTGGATGAAGCACGATCCGGACGGCCTGCCGTCGCAGAGCACATGGAAGGTGATGGGCCGGATGGAAGGGCTCACTTGGCTCGCGCTCGAGCCGCTGACCGGCCGGACGCATCAGTTGCGCGTGCACTGCGCCGAATCCGGCTTTCCGGTGCTGGGCGACAACATTTACGGCACCGCGCCGCGAACCGGCGGCGGCGTGCGGCTGCACCTGCACGCGCGCGAGATCGTCGTGCCGCTCTACAAGAACAAGCCGCCGATCAAGGTGACTGCGCCGGTGCCGGAGCACATGCGCGAGCGGCTCAAGGCGTGCGGCTGGAACGAAGAGGACGACAAGCGGCTGCCGCCGCCGCTCGGCCTTGCACCGCGGCCGCGCGCCGGCGACGCGCAACCGCAGAGGCGTCAGTAGATCGTCGCCTTCATGCGCTCGGGCGCGAGGCGGTCATGCTCGTCGCCGCCGACCTTGCCGCCGCTGATCTCGGCGAGGATCTTGCCCGGCGTCGGCAGGGTCGAACGCTCGACCTGGGTCGACGGATCCCAGAGCTTCGAGCGCACGATCGCCTTGGCGCACTGGAAGAACACCTGCTCCACCGCGACGACCAGCACGGTGCGCGGCGCCTTGCCTTGCATGGTGAAGCTTGCGGTGAGCTCCGGATCGGTGGAGATGGTCGCGCGGCCGACGATGCGCAGCGTCTCGCTCACGCCGGGAATGAGGAACAGCAGCGCCACCCGCGGGTCGTGGATCAGGTTGCGCAGGCTGTCGATGCGGTTGTTGCCGCGGCGGTCCGGCACGACGATGGTCTTCTCGTCGATCACGCGGACGAAGCCCTTGGGATCGCCGCGCGGCGAGCAGTCGAGCCCGCCGGGACCGATGGTCGCGAGCGCGAAGAACGGCGAGGCCTCGACCAGTTCCCGATACGCCCTGGTGATGCGGTCGGTCTCCTTGACCTTGGCCGGCGGATAGACGCCGTCCGGATAGAGCGCCTCGAGGTCGGCCATGGTGGAGATGACGTGACGGGAGCCGTTGGTCGCCATGAATTGTCCTCCGACTCCTTCAACTTATCATGCTGCCAGCAATTGTCGTCCGTCGTGGCCGGCGATGGCAGCGTTGACGATGACGCCGGGCTCGACCGGGGCGGCAAGCCGCACCGCCACGAACTGAGGCGTGCGGCCGATGCCGCCGCGCTCGGCCAGCACCAGGCGGCGCGCCCCGATTTCACTGTCGAGATGGCGGCGCAGCGCCTGCTCGCCCTTCTCGCGCAGGCGGCGGGCGCGATCCTTGATCGCGTCGCCCGGGACCTGCGGCATCCGCGCGGCCGGCGTGCCGGGGCGCGGCGAGAACGGAAACACGTGCAACTGCGTCAGGCCGCATTGGTCGACCAGATCGAGCGAGCGGGCGAACATGTCTTCGGTTTCGGTCGGGAAGCCGGCGATGATATCGCCGCCGAACACGACGTCGGGGCGCAGCCGCCGCACGGCCTCGCAGAACGCAATCGCGTCGGCGCGCGAATGCCGCCGCTTCATGCGCTTGAGGATCAAGTCGTCGCCGGCCTGCAACGACAGGTGCAGGTGCGGCATCAGCCGCGGGTCGCCGGCGAGCGCGTCGAGCAGATCGGCATCGGCTTCGACCGAGTCGATGGATGAAAGCCGCAGGCGCTGCAATTCCGGCAGTTCGCGAAGCACCTGTTTCACCAGCAGCCCAAGGCCAGGCTCATAGCTCGTGATGTCGACACCGGTCAGCACGATCTCGCGATAGCCGCGTTCGTTGAGCTTGCGCGCCTGCGTGACGACATCGGCCATCGGCACTGAGCGCGAATTGCCGCGGCCGAACGGGATGATGCAGAAGGTGCAACGGTGATCGCAGCCGTTCTGCACCTGAAGGAACGCGCGCGTGTGGCCCTCAATGCTGTCGATGCGATGCGGCGTCAGGCCCTTCACCGCCATGATGTCGCCGACCGCGACCTTGTCTGTGGTGTCGAGCGCGGCCCAGCTTGCCGCCGAAAGCTTCTCCTCGTTGCCGAGCACGCGATCCACCTCGGGCATCGCGGCGAACGTCTGCGTCTCGGTCTGCACCGCGCAGCCGGTGACGACGATCTTTGCATCGGGGCGTTCGCGCCGCAGCCGGCGGATGGTCTGGCGCGCCTGCTTCACGGCTTCGCCGGTGACGGCGCAGGTGTTGACCACGACGGCATCGGTCACGCCGCCGGCCGCCGCCTCGCGGCGGATCACCTCGGACTCGTAGGCGTTGAGCCGGCAGCCGAAGGTGACGACGTCAATGGTCATGGCACCGGCCTCAGACGAACAGCGCCGGATCGAAGCGGCCCTCGAACTCGAATTCGGCGGGGCCGGTCATCAGCACGTGGTTGTCGCTTTCGCGCCATTCGATCGAGAGGTCGCCGCCCGGAAGCGTCACGCGCACCTTGCGTCCGGTGCGCTTGAGCCGCGCCGCCGCGACCGCCGCGGCGCAGGCCGCCGAGCCGCAGGCCTTGGTCAGCCCCGCGCCGCGCTCCCAGGTGCGAATGATGACGTGCTCGCGCGACTCGATCCTGCAGATCGTGATGTTGGCGCGCTGCGGGAACATCGGATGATGCTCGAGCATCGGGCCGATCTTGGCGAGATCGTAGGCATGGACGTCCTCGACCCAGAAGATCGCGTGCGGATTGCCCATGCTGACCACCGACGGCGAGTGCAGGATCGGCTTGTCGATCGGACCGATCTGCAACTCGATCGCGCGGGTGTCGCGGAACTCCTCGGCGAGCGGTATCTCGTTCCAGGCAAAGCGCGGCTCGCCCATGTCGACGGTGAACAGGCCGTCGGCGCCCTTCCAGGTGTTCAGCACGCGGCCGTCCACCTCGAAGGCCAGAGCGTCCTTGCCGGTCTCGCCGGCGATCAGCGAGGCGACGCAGCGCATGCCGTTGCCGCACGCGCCGGCCTCGGAGCCGTCGTTGTTGTAGATCCGGACGAAGGAATCGGTGCCGGCCTTACGCGGCGGATAGAGCGCCATGAGCTGGTCGTAGGGCACGCCGGAAGGCTGCGCGATCGCGCGCGCCGCCTCGGCGCTGATCGCATCCGGCGTGCGGCGCATGTCGACCACCACGATCTCGTTGCCGAGACCGTTCATTTTCACGAATGGCCGGTTGGACAGTGCGTTCATGCCAGGTCGGACGGCGAAATGCCCATAAAGCGGCTCCGGTTATATGGGAAAGGGCCGAACAAAGGCCAGTGCCGGCCTCCGGAACGCGTGTCGCCGGAACACGTTTTCGTTAAGGCCGCATCCGGGCGGGCATGATACGTTTGGGCGATTCCCCGCGCCGAGCCGGAAGTGCGGCGGATCATGGAGACCTCGATGAATTTCCCGTGGCGGGCGACCGCCCTTGCAGCCTTGATCGCATGCGGCGTCGGGCCATCGGCTTGGGCGCCATCGGCTTGGGCGCAATCGTCCGCGCCGCCTCCGGTGGCCAGGGCCGAAACGCCGGCGCAGGCCAAGGATCCGTTCGGCGCCGAGGTGACGCTGACGCCCAAGGCCATCATCTTCATGAAGGGCAACAGCACCTGGGACAAGGCGCTGGAGAACCTTCAGGACGCATTCAAATCGGTCTACGCGCTGATCGAGCGGCAAGGGCTCGTCCGGGCCGGCTCGTCGATGACGATCTATACCCAGGCCGACGACACCGGCTTCAGCTATCAGGCGGCCGTGCCGCTCGCGGAAGCGCCGAAGGACCCGCCCAAGGGCGACATCGAGGTCGGCCAGTCGCCCGGCGGCAAGGCGCTGAAGTTCATCCATCGCGGCTCGTACGACTCGATGGACAACACCTACGAGGCGATCACCAACCATCTCGACGAGAAGCGCCTCGAGGCGGCCGATTCATTCATCGAGGAATACGAGACCGATCCGGTGACCACGCCGGAAGACAAGTTCGTCGTCATCGTCTACGTGCCGCTGAAATAGCCATCGCTTCAGAAACGGGGGTCGCCATGCTCCGCTCGCGTCTTCGTGCCACCGTCGCCATCGCATTCGTGTTTTGCGCTGCCGCGATGCCGGTCCGCGCGCTCGCCCAGGGCGAAGCCTCGCCGGACTCGCTCAAAGCCGCGAATGAGCTGATGGCCCTCATGTCCAAGGACACGGTGCAGCAGCTGGTCACCAGCCTGACCGCGCAGATCTGGCCGACCCTGGAGCGCGCGTTGCGCGCCAAGCGCTCCGACATCGATCAGGCGACGTTGACGGAGCTGCGCCACGAGTTCGAGCGCATCCAGGGGCAGTACATGACCGGCGTGATGGCCGATACGCCGGCGATCTACGCGCGGTATTTCTCGGCGCAGGAGCTGCGCGACATGCTGGCGTTCTACGCGACGCCGACCGGGCAAAAGACCCTGCAGGTCATGCCGCAACTGACCGCCGAGGTGTTCCAGCTGATCATGCAGCAGATGCTGGGCCTGCAGGCGCAGATCATGGATGCGTTCGGCAACGTGCTGCGCCAGCGCGGGATCGAGCTTTAGGTTTCCGGCGCGAGTCCGGCACAAGCCTGCTTCGTATACCTTTGGCGGCACTGCCAAATTCGGAATGGGTTTGTTCTGCCGATTTCAACTAAAAATTGAATAACCAGAAAATCACACGCCGAGATCTAGACGTCGCTGCTGGCGATCGGCTTCCGCGTCGTAAACGCCAGGTAGATCGCGTAGGCGGCGGCGGCCGCGGCGACGTGCTTGATCGGATGACCGCTCATGACGCCGAGCGACGCATAGATCGCCGCGTCGTAGTGCTCCAGGAGCTTGGCGAGCAGATAGAAGCCCGCGGCGACGAACCAGAGCCACGTGCCGGTGTACTTCGGCGGCAGCAGCCAGAACATCAGCGGCAGCGCGACGATCGGAAAGAACTGCACCCAGGCGTAGAGCCGCAGATCGTCGAATCGTAGCCAGACCAGCAGGCTGATGACGCCGAGCGCGACCAGCGGCCAAAGCAGAAGCCGGCCCGCGCGCTCGTCGATCCGCTCGCCGATGACGTTGGCCAGGATCGCCATGAACGCAAACGTCATCGGCAGGCGGTCCCAGAACAGGCCCCAATCGTTGGGCGCCCAGTGGTAATAGGGCGAGCCGAAACCGGTCAGGAACACACCAAGGAAAAAGATGCGCGCCGAGAGGTCGCGCCGCACCTGAATGAGGCCGAGCGCACCGACCAGGATGAACGGCAGGTTGGAGATCACGTTCCAGAAGTGCGGAACCCCGCACAGCGTCCGCTGATCGGCGAAGGCATGGTAAAGCGGGTTTTGCGGGATCGGCGGAACCAGCAGCAGGCCCGCCAGCGAAACCGCAGCAAAGCCGAGCAGGACGGTGAGCGGACGGGCCCGAATCGCGGCTGGAATGCTCATTTTCGCTTCATATCACGGGGTTTCAGCGGCTGGCCTCGCCTGATTTGTCGCGACCGCCGCAATTGACGTTCCCGGCCTGCGCCCCTATGTTCCGGCCGCTCTCGATAGAGCTGGAATTTGAACCCGCCGACCGGTCCTGGAGGCCGGAGGCAACCGCCCGACAGCGCGATGCGCCCTCGGGCGCTGAAGGTGTTTTTCGGAATGTTCGACAACCTGTCGGAACGGCTTTCCGGCATTCTTGACGGCCTGACGCGGCGCGGCGCGCTGCGGCCGGAGGATGTCGATCTGGCGATGCGCGAGGTCCGCCGCGCGCTGCTGGAAGCCGACGTGGCGCTCGACGTGGCGCGCGCCTTCATCGAGCAGATCAGGAAGCGCGCGGTCGGCGTCGAGGTCATCAAGTCGGTGACGCCGGGCCAGATGGTCGTGAAGATCGTGCACGACGAGCTGGTCGCGACGCTGGGGGCCGAGCCGCAGCCGATCGATCTCAACGCCGTGGCGCCGGTGCCGATCATGATGGTCGGCCTGCAAGGCTCCGGCAAAACCACCACCACCGCGAAGCTCGCCAAGCGCCTCACCGAGCGCGGCAACCGCAAGGTGCTGATGGCCTCGCTCGACACGAGGCGGCCTGCGGCGATGGAGCAGCTCGCCGTGCTCGGTCAGCAGGTCAACGTGCAGACCTTGCCGATCGTCGAGGGCCAGTCGCCGGTGCAGATCGCCGGCCGCGCGATCCAGGCGGCGAAGCTCGGCGGCTTCGACGTGGTTCTGCTCGACACCGCCGGCCGCATCACGCTCGACGAGGCGATGATGGCCGAGGCGGCCGAGGTGAAGCAGGCCGCCGCGCCGCATGAAATTCTGCTGGTCGCCGACAGCCTCACCGGCCAGGACGCGGTCAATCTCGCGCGCTCGTTCGACGAGCGCGTCGGCTTGACCGGCATCGTGCTCACCCGTGTCGACGGCGACGGCCGCGGCGGCGCGGCGCTGTCGATGCGCGCGGCCACCGGCAAGCCGATCAAGCTGATCGGCGTCGGCGAGCGCATGGACGCGCTCGAGGACTTCGACCCGGGGCGCATCGCCGGCCGCATCCTCGGCATGGGCGACATCGTCACGCTGGTCGAGAAGGCCGCCGCCAACATCGACCGCGAGCAGGCGATGCGGCAGGCCGAGAAGATGCGCAAGGGTCAGTTCGACCTGAGCGATCTTCGCGAGCAGCTCGTCGGCATGGCGAAGATGGGCGGCATGACCGGGCTGATGGCGATGATGCCCGGCGTCGCCAAAATCAAGAGCCAGATGGCCGAGCGCAATCTCGACGACAGCATTCTCAAGCGCCAGATGGCGATCATCGACTCGATGACGCCGGGCGAGCGCAAGCAGCCGGACGTTCTGAAGGCCAGCCGCAAGAAGCGCATCGCCGCGGGCTCCGGCACCAAGGTCGAGGAGATCAACAAGCTCCTGAAGATGCACCGCACGATGGCCGACATGATGAAGGTCATGGGCGGCGGCCGGGCACGCGGGCCGATGGCCGGCCTCGCGCAGATGCTCGGCATCGGCGGCGGCATGCCTTCGCCGGAAGAGATGGCGAAGCTCGCGCAGCAGATGCCGGGCGGCGCGGGCGGTTTGCCGCCGAATGTGCCCGGACTGCCGCCGGCCGGGCCGGGCGGCGGCTCCGGTTTGCCCGGACTTCCGGGCCTCGGGAAATTCCCGGGCCTTGGCGGCGGAGGCGGCAAGCTGCCGACGCCGGGCGGCCTGCCGCCGGACTTCTTCAAGAAGAAATGAACGTGAAAAACCAACCCACCCACCGCGTCATTCCGGGGCGCCGCGAAGCGGCGAGCCCGGAATCCATAATCCCGAGTCGTGGTTATGGATTCCGGATCGCGGCGGAGCCTGTCATCGGGCCGGCCCAAGAGGGCCGGACCCGTTGGGCGCGTCCGGAATGACGGAGTTTTTGTAGAGAGAAAGGACTACCGATGCCTGTCGTTATCCGCATGGCCCGCGCTGGAACCAAGAAGCGGCCGTTCTATCACATCGTCGCCGCCGACAGCCGCGCGCCGCGCGATGGCCGCTTCATCGAGCGGCTTGGCTACTTCAATCCGCTCTTGCCGAAGGACAAGGAGGACCGCCTCAAGCTCGACCTCGACAAGGTCAAGGACTGGATGAAGAAGGGCGCGCAGCCGTCCGACCGCGTGATGCGCATGCTCGACAAGGCCGGCGTCGCCAAGCGCACGCCGCGCAACAATCCGGAGAAGGCGGTGCCGCGCAAGGAGCGCAAGGCCAAGGCTGAAGAGGCCGCGAAGGCCGCTGCTGCGGCACCCAAGCCCGCGGCGGCCGCTCCTGCCGCCAAAGCCTGACGCGCATGTAGCGCGCCGTGGCCGACCGCATCTGCGTTGCCCAGATCGGCGCCGCGCACGGCATCCGCGGCGAGGTGCGGCTGCGGTCGTTCACCGAGGACCCGATGGCGATCACGTCATACGGTCCGCTGGAAAGCGAGGACGGCGCGCGGCGTTTCGAAATCGAGACGCTGCGGCCGTTGAAGGACCACTTCGTGGCGCGGCTTGCGGGCGTCAACGACCGCAACGCCGCCGAGGCGCTGACCAACCTCAGGCTCTACGTTGCGCGCGACAAGCTGCCGCCGGCCGCGGAGGGCGAGTACTATCACGCCGATCTGGTCGGGCTCGCCGCGGTGACGCCGGACGGCGCTTCGCTTGGCACCGTGACCGCGATCCACAATTTCGGCGCGGGCGACGTGATCGAGATCAAGCCCGCAAGCGGCGGCGAGACGCTGCTGGTGCCGTTCACCGACACCGCGGTGCCGGAGATCGATCTCGCCGCGGGCCGCATGGTCGTGGTGCCGCTCACGGCGGTGGAGTAGCCGGTCGATGTGTGCGCTTCTCGCACGTGACGCAATTCGGGTGCTCCCATCCCTCCCCGCGAGGGGAGGGTGGCCGCGAAGCGGCCGGGTGGGGAGAGGCCGGCGAGAAGCGGAGACTTCTCCCCACCCCCGCGCTTCGCGCGGACCCTCCCCTCGCGGGGAGGGATGGGACCGCCCGAGTGGCAGCGGAAACGTGTGGTCTCCCCCATGATCTGGCGCGCCACCGTCCTCACGATCTTCCCCGAGATGTTTCCCGGGCCGCTCGGCGCGAGCCTGGCCGGCAAGGCGCTGGCCGGCGGGTTGTGGTCGCTCGACGCGCGCGACATCCGGGCGCATGCCACCGACAGGCACGGCACGGTGGACGACACGCCGGCCGGCGGCGGGCCGGGCATGGTGATGAAGGCCGACGTGCTGGCGCGCGCGATCGACGCCGTGCCCACCGACAGCCGCCCTCGCCTGCTCATGAGCGCGCGCGGTCGGCCGCTGACCCAGTCGCGGGTCATGGAGTTGGCCAAAGGCCCGGGCGTCGTCGCCCTATGCGGCCGCTTCGAGGGCGTGGACGAGCGCCTGATCGCCGCGCGGAACCTGGAAGAGGTGTCGATCGGCGACTACGTGCTCTCGGGCGGCGAGGTCGCGGCGCTGGTGCTGCTCGACGCCTGCGTCCGGCTCATTCCCGGGGTCATGGGCAAGGAGGCCTCGGGCGCCGAGGAAAGCTTCAGCGCGGGCCTGCTCGAATACCCGCAATACACCCGCCCGGCGGTGTTCGAGGGGGTTCCGATCCCGGACATCCTCACCGGCGGCGACCACGGCAAGGTTAAGGCCTGGCGGCAGGCCGAGGCCGAGCGGCTGACCCGGGAACGCCGCCCGGACCTCTGGAAGGATTACGAAAACCGCCGAAAAAAGCCCGCAAAATCCCAAGAAACGTGACCGGCACGTGACGGGGTGACAAGCCGCGCGCTTTGTCGTAGAAGCTCGCCCGAAACCCGGAAAACAAGCCTACATGGCGCTGCCCTCCGCAGTCCTTTGGGGCACGCAGCCAACGGAGAATTGCCATGAACCTCATTCAGCAGCTCGAGAAGGAGCAGCTCGACAAGCTGTCCGCCGGCCGCGACATCCCGGACTTCGAGCCGGGCGACACCGTGATCGTCAACGTCAAGGTGGTCGAAGGCGAGCGCACCCGCATCCAGGCCTATGAGGGCGTCTGCATCGGCCGCTCGGGCGGCGGCATCAACGAGAGCTTCACCGTCCGCAAGATTTCCTACGGCGAAGGCGTCGAGCGCGTGTTCCCGCTGTACTCGCCGATGGTCGACTCGATCAAGCTCGTGCGTCGCGGCAAGGTGCGCCGCGCCAAGCTCTATTACCTGCGCAACCTGCGCGGCAAGTCGGCGCGCATCGCCGAGGGCTCGCATCACGGCGGCCAGTCGACGGACGTCGCGGCGGAATAAGAGCTCCGCGACAAACCGAACGAAAGGCCGGCGCAACAGCCGGCTTTTTTTTTTGCTAGAGCGGCTTCCACTTGGGTTGGCCATTATCTCCGCCGTCATGCCCGCGCTTGTCGCGGGCATCCCGCTTAGGGACGCACCGTGCCAGCCTAAGCGAGATGGCCGGGACAAGCCCGGCCATGACGTGGATGGGCTGGTGCAACCACTGCAAGCGGCCTGCGGCCATCCGGCCGCAAGCCGGGTTTGTTGTCTCAATGGCAACGGCTGGCTATATCTAGCCCATGTCTAAAGCAGCTCATGCCCGCAGGATCGTTCTGGGCGACCATGCGCGCCTGCCGGGCCGTTTCTTCGGCCGGCTGACCGCGTCGGTGCTGGCCGCGCTTTAAGCGCGGCCACCGATCGGCCGCATGGCGGCGCTGCCGCTCACTCCATTCCACTCTGCTTCCGAAGGACCATCGCGAATGCAACCGCGCACATTCTACGACAAGATCTGGGCCGACCATGTGGTCGACGAGCAGCCGGACGGCACCTGCCTGCTCTACATCGACCGCCACATCGTCCATGAGGTGACGAGCCCGCAGGCGTTCGAGGGGCTGCGGCTCTCGGGCCGCAAGATCCACTCGCCGGAGAAGACGCTGCTGGTGGTCGACCACAACGTGCCGACGTCGGACCGCAAGCTGCCGAACCCCGATCCGGAGAGCGCGGCGCAGATCGCGTATCTGGCGGAAAACGCCAAGCTGTTCGGCCTCGAATACTACGACGAGTTCGACATCCGCCAGGGCATCTGCCACGTGATCGGCCCGGAGCAGGGCTTCACGCTGCCGGGCACCACGCTGGTCTGCGGCGACAGCCACACCGCGACACACGGCGCGTTCGGCGCGCTGGCCTACGGCATCGGCACGTCCGAGGTCGAGCATGTGCTGGCGACCCAGACCCTGGTGCAGAAGAAGTCGAAGAACATGCGCGCGGTGGTCGACGGCAAGCTGCCGCCGAACGTCACCGCCAAAGACATCATCCTCGCCATCATCGGCGAGATCGGCACCGCCGGCGGCACCGGCTATTCGCTGGAATATGCCGGCGAGGCGATCCGTGCGCTGTCGATGGAAGGCCGGATGACGGTCTGCAACATGTCGGTCGAAGCCGGCGCCAAGGCGGGCTTCATCGCCCCCGACGAGAAGGCGTACGAGTTCGTCAAAGGCCGTCCGAAAGCGCCGAAGGGCAAGCTGTGGGACGACGCGCGCCGCTACTGGGAGACGCTGCCGACCGACGACGGCGCGTTCTTCGACCGCGAAGTGAAGCTCGACGCGGCCAAGCTGCCGCCGATCGTGTCGTGGGGCACGAGCCCGGAGCAGGTCACCTCGATCACCGGCAAGGTGCCGGTGCCCGCGGACATTCCCGACGAGAACAAGCGGCGCGCCGCCGAACGCTCGCTGCAGTACATGGGACTCGCCGGCGGCGAGAAGATGATCGACATCAAGATCAACCGCGTGTTCATCGGCTCGTGCACCAATTCGCGCATCGAGGACCTGCGCGAGGTGGCACGCATCGCCAACGGCAAGACGGTCAATCCCAACGTCAGCGCCATGATCGTGCCGGGCTCCGGCCTGGTGAAGGAGCAGGCCGAGCAGGAAGGCCTCGACAAGATCTTCAAGGCCGCGGGCTTCGACTGGCGCGAGCCGGGCTGCTCGATGTGCCTGGCGATGAACCCGGACAAGCTCGAGCCGGGCGAACGCTGCGCCTCGACCTCGAACCGCAACTTCGAGGGCCGCCAGGGCTTCAAGGGCCGCACGCATCTGGTGTCGCCGGCGATGGCTGCGGCGGCGGCGATCGCCGGGCACTTCGTCGACGTGCGCGACTGGCGTTGAGCGAAGGTCCGAATGAACTGAAAAGGCCCGCCAGTCGGCGGGCCTTTTGCTTGATGACGTCGTCGGTGGGCCAAGGCGCGCAGTACCGCGTTCTAGGCATGGTCACCAACCAGCTCCGCTGGCTCAGTTCGATCGCAACGAAAATCGTGCCATAATGGTCGATGGTGGGCGTGCCAAGGGTCGATGCTTGCATCTGGCTCTCCGAATGGTTCGAGTGTGGAAACCCAAACCTATCGGAGGCACGCTCACCGCCCCATAGAATCTACGAGCTGCAGCGATTTTTCAGTTCGGATACGGCGGCCGCAGGCCGCGGCCCGGGCCGAACGGCGAATCCCCGCCGGGGCGGTAATAGAAATATCGATTGCCGGCGATGTCGGTGCGGTAGCCGGCGTACTCGGATCGGAGACTCAAGACAGAGCGCTTGTGATGCTTGCGCGTCGCGCTGACCTCGATGGATTCGCTGTTACGGACCCCGTTGCGGAACTGCTCAGCGGCCGGAGCCGGCTGTGCAACCACAGCAGCAAGCACGAGCGCCAGCGCGATTGGAAAAACTCCAAACATCGTTCGATCCTCCGAAATCACGTTTGGAGAATACCGCGACGCAGATGGTGATGATGTTGCGAGCCGTCAACATTCCGGCGGCGCTACCGCAATGAAAGCAGCGACAGCGGCCGCCGTTTGACCGTCACCGGCACGCATATGTCGGCTTTCGCGCGAGCGCGGCGCGACTGCGCGGGCGGCACCATGGTGCCGGACATGATGAGCGGTCCGGTTTCCGACGACGCGCGCCTTGGCCCGGCGGACGCATCCGGCGCACCGGCGATGACCAGTGTTACCGCCGCCGCGCACCAAACGATCCTCATCGTCATGCTCCTGCACCCATCAGCAGTGCGTCCGCGGCATGACCGCGGCAACGCTCGACAGTATGCCCGCCTTGCGACGGGCATACCACCTTGAGCGCGTCATAAGCGCTTACCAGCCGACGCCAAAACCAAAGCCGAACGGCCCGACGCTGACGAATGGGCCCGGCGCATGATAGCGGTAGGGCGAAGCGTAAGCGTAGTAAGGTCCGCCGCCGTAATACGGCCTGCCATAGTATGACCGGTGGTACGGCGCACCGTAGTAGGAATAAGACCGGTCATAAGGCCGATGATAGTACGGCCGGTGGGCGTAGTGCGGCCGCCAGTGGCGATGCGCATATCTGCGGTGACGCTGCGCCGAGCTCACCTCGATCTGATCGGAACTGCGCAAACCGTCCGCTTTTTTCTCAGCGGATTGGGCAGGACCGGGCAACACGAAACACGCCGCCAAGACCGCGGCAGCAAACAGAACGGGCATCTTCACGATCGTGCACTCCTCAAGCGGGCCGCCTCCGGCCAGTCAACGCTTTGGAGCGATGGAGGTTGCTGCGTCGGTCCGCCGAAGTGTCGCTCTGCCTTACGACCGATTGTCGCTACCTGACCCACCAGCAGTTCATGCGCGGCACAATCACGGTGCCGCTCGGGCGATACTCCTGAACATAGCGGACCGAGCAGTCGCGCCGCGCGTTCGGGCCCGGATACTCGATGTCGTAGGGCAGCGGATAGAGCGCATGCCATCGCCGGTAGGGATAGTACTTCTGCACGCGGATGCGGGTCCGCGCCCGCGGCCGGCTCTGCGCCGAGAAATCGGTTGCGCCTTGCGTACCGGCCGACGGCTGCGCGGTCTCCGCCGCAGCGGGCGAACCGCCAGCGAGCAGCCCGGCCAGCGCCGCAATTGCGGCAAGCGTCACGATCCTTCGCATGGCCAGAAAGCTCCCCTATCGAGGCCGCGGCGTCAACCGCGCGCCGCATTTGCGGTTAAGCCCCGGTCTGGCGCCCAGCCGCATTTGCCGTGTTAGATTTGCCGGATGAACGATGGCGCGCACGACACCCCGACCGACAGCGGCCTCCCCGACCCCATGGCCTGGCGGCCGCTCAAGGCGCCGTCGCTGGCCGAGTTCGAGGTGATCGCCACCGAGGCGTTCCGCCGCCTGCCGAAGAAGTTTCGCGACCGCTGCGAGGGCGTGGTGGTGCATGTCGACGATTATCCGACCGAGGAGGTGCTCGACCACATGGGCATCCAGAGCGAGCTCGAACTGCTCGGCCTGTTTCAGGGCATAGGCCTGCCGTTCCAGTCGGACAGCACGCCGCAGCAGATGCCCAACATGGTTTGGCTCTACCGGGTGCCGATCCTGCTTTACTGGGCCGAGCACGACGAGTCGCTCGGCCACATCATCACGCATGTGCTGGTGCACGAGATCGGGCATCACTTTGGTTTGTCGGACGACGACATTTACGAAATAGAACGGGCGGCCGACTAGGCGGCCGCCCTATGGACGCCCTCGAAAAGGCTGCCGAATAAGGGAGGACATCGATGAAAATTACCGGCTCGTGTCACTGCGGCTTCATCACCATCGAGGGAGAAGCCGATCCGGAGAAGGTCGGCATCTGCCACTGCACCGACTGCCAGACCGGCACCGGCTCGGCGTTCCGCGTCTCGGTGCCGATCTCCGGCAACCAGTTCAAAATGACGGGCCAGCCGACCAATTACGTGAAGACCACCGCCGACAGCGGCAATCCGCGGGTGCAGGCGTTCTGTCCGAAGTGCGGCTCGCCGATCTATTCGACCACGCCGGGCGAAGGCCAGCAGGCGTCCTACATGGTGCGCGTCGGCATTCTGGCGCAGCGCGACCAGCTCGCACCGAAGAAGCAGAACTGGTTCCGCTCGGCGCGCAATTGGGTGACGAGCATGGACGGCATTCACAAGAACGAGAAGCAGGGATAGCGGCGTGAAGATCGATGGCGGCTGCCATTGCGGCTACATCACCTATGAGGGCGAGGCCGATCCCGCGGCCGCGAGCATCTGTCATTGCGCCGATTGCCAGCAGCTGTCCGGCTCGGCCTTTCGCACCGCCGTGCCGGTCAAAAGCGACACCTTCCGGATCGTCACGGGAGAGCCGACGGTCTACGTCAAGACCGCCGACAGCGGCAACAAGCGGCAACAGGCGTTTTGCCCCCGCTGCGGCTCACCGATCTTCTCGGCACCGCCCGGCGACGGCCCGAAGACCTACATGATCCGGCTGGGCACGGTGCGCCAACGCGACCGGTTTGCGCCGAAACTGCAAATCTGGGCCCGTTCGCGGCAGCAATGGCTCGACAATCTTTCGTCGACCCGCGCCTTGGAGAAGGAATAGCCGCGGCCATTTCCGGAGCAGATCGGCGCAATCGAAAACTTAGATTGGAAGGACAAGCCGTTTAGCGTCATTTTGGACGACCTGCTCAAACAGGAGGCCCCCATGATCGTCACCGTCTTCCGCTCCCGGCTGATGCCCGGCTTCAAGGACGAGTACGTCGCGCTGGTCGACCGCATGCAGGAGATCGCCCGGAGCATTCCCGGCTACATCTCGCACAAGGGCTTCTGGGCCGACGACGGCGAGCGGGTCACCATCGTCGAGTTCGAGCACGAGGAGGGCCAGCGCGCCTGGCGGATGCACCCCGAGCACATCGAGGCGCAGAAGCTCGGGCGGCTGAAATACTACGAGATGTACGACATCAAGGTCGCGAAAGTGACCTACGACCACCATTTTGAGCGGAAAACGGAAGCCGCCGCAGGGGCTTGACCCGGGGCCTTTCTGGAGCCATTCAAAAGCGCAAGGAGAAGGCCCCGATGGAAAAGTTCACCAAGCTCGAAGGCGTCGCAGCCCCCCTGCGGATCGTCAATGTCGACACCGACATGATCATTCCCAAGCAGTACCTGAAGACCCTGAAGCGCACCGGGCTCGGCAAGGGCCTGTTCTCCGAGATGCGCTACAAGGAGGACGGCAGCGACAACCCGGACTTCGTGCTGAACAAGCCGGCCTACAAGAACGCCAAGATCATCGTCGCCGAAGACAACTTCGGCTGCGGCTCCTCGCGCGAGCACGCGCCCTGGGCGCTGATGGACTACGGCGTCCGCTGCGTGATCTCCACGCAGTTCGGCGACATCTTCTACAACAACTGCTTCAAGAACGGGCTCCTGCCGATCAAGGTCAGCAAGGAAGACCTCGACAAGCTGTTCGACGACGCCGACCGCGGCGCCAACGCCACGCTGTCGATCGACCTCGAGAAGCAGGAGATCCGCGGCCCCGACGGCGGCGTGGTCAAGTTCGAGATCGACCCGCACCGCAAGCACATCATGCTGAACGGCCTCGACGACATCGGCCAGACCAATCTCAAGAAACACAAGATCGACAGCTTCGAGGAAAAATCGAAGGCTGCGCGGCCGTGGGTCTGAGGCTCGCCCTCGCTGTTGTTCTCGTACTGACCGCCGCGGCGCCCGCCGGCGCCGCGCCACGCGCCAAGACCCGGTTCGACGGCATCCGCGATTGCGAGCGGCTCGCGGTGATCCAGTTCAAGCGCCACAACGCCGCGTTCCGGCAGTTCACCATCCAGCGCGGCAAGGTGTCGGTCGACAAGTACGCCGACAAGGTCGGCGGCAGCTTCGTGTCGACCGTGTATCACGGCACCGCGACCTACGACGCCGGCAGAGGCGCGCAGCCCACGCGCTTCATCTGCCTACACGGCGGCATGGGCAACGACGCGCTGTTCGTCTACACGCTGCCTGAGTCGTAACGACGGGATTGAACTTCGGGCGACACGGCCGGTCCCATCCCTCCCCGCGAGGGGAGGGTGGCGAGCGCAGCGAGCCGGGTGGGGAAAACTCACCGCGAGCCGCACCGCCTGGATAAGCAACAAATTCTGCAGCGATGTGCCACACACGCGATGTCTCGCGCGCGGCACCTTCTCCCCACCCGGCCGCCATAGCGCGTCGAAGACGCGCGTATACGCGCTGGTGGCGGCCACCCTCCCCTCGCGGGGAGGGATGGGACCGCCTGTGTTGCGCGACTGTCGAAACCAACGATCAACCCGGGCAGCCATGCTGGCTGCCGGGGCTTTTCGGTGCGGGCTCGACGCCGATGGCGCCGCCGCGGGCGATGGCGTCGCGCAGGAAGCCCGACGCACGCATGTCGTCGATGAACTTGTCGACCGCCGCGAGCACCTCCGGCTTGTCCTTCGGCACGACGATGTTCTGCGGCACGTTGAAAAAGTTGTCGGGCAGGAGCCGCGTGCCCGGAATGCTGCGCCACAGCGTGGTCAGCCGCTGACGGTTGGCGCCGATCGCGTCGGTCTCCTTGCCGGTGATCGCCTTGCTGATCTGCTCGGGATTGTTGTCGAGCTCGACCAGGGTCGCCTGCTTGAGCACGCGCTTGAGGCAGAGCGTGATGGAGTCGTTGCGCGTGCCGGAGATCTTCAAGCCGCTGCGATCGATGTCGGCCACCGCCTTGATCGGCGAGGCGTCGAGCACCAGGAAGCTCTGGTGCACCAGCATGTAGGTCTGCGAGAAATCGACGCTGCCGAGCCTCGTTGCCTCGTAGGCGACGAAGCCGATGTCGGCCTGGCCGCTGCGCACCGCCTCGATCACCGCCGGCGGACTGGGGGTCGGCTTGAAGTCGAGCGGCTTGCCGATGCGCCTGGCAAGCTCGGTTGCGAGATCGAACGACGCGCCGCGCACCTCGCCGGTCTGGGCGTTGCGGACAGCCTGCGCCGGGTTGGTGGCGAGATAGGCCGCGCGCAGCGTGCCGGTCGGCGCGATATCCTGGGCGATATCCTGGGCGATATCCTGGGCGTGTGACGTGACTGCGGTGGCGAGCACGAAACCCGCTGCAGCAAGCCAACAAGGTTTCATGGAACCCCCCGGCGGTTCACGCTTTCGACCGGGGCACCTTAGCAGGCGCAAAACGGCCGCGGATCAGCCTCGCGCATTGTTGATCGCCTCGGCGATCGCCACGGTGCGCCGCGCCATCTCGGCGTGCATCCGCTCGACCATGCGGCCCTCGACCTGCACCACGCCCTTGTCCTTGTTTTCCGGCAGATCGAACGCGGCAATCAGCTTGCGCGCATGCGCCACCTCGTCGGCACCGGGCGAGAACACCGCATTGCACGGCTCGATCTGGTTGGGGTGGATCAGCGTCTTGCCGTCGAAGCCCATGTCGCGCGCCTGGATGCACTCCTCCTCGAAGCCCTTCGCGTCGCCGAGGTTGTTGTAGACGCCGTCGAGGATGTCGACGCCGTGGGCATGCGCGGCAAGAAGGCACGTCGCAAGCCACGACAGCATCGGCGCGCGACCCGGCAGGAGGCGGGCCCGTGTCTCCTTGGCGAGATCGTTGGTGCCCATGACGAAGCCCGCGAGCCGCGTCTCGGAATCGTGCGCGGCGGCGGCGAGCGCGTTGATGTTGAAGATCGCCTCCGGCGTCTCGATCATCGCCCAGACGCGGGTCTTGTGATTGGTCTTCATGTCGAGGAGGCGCTGGCCGATCAGCTCGATCTGAGCGATCCGGCCGATCTTGGGAATGAGGATCGCGTCGGGGCCGGCGTGCGCGGCGGCAGCGAGGTCGTCGGCATGCCAGGGCGTGTCGATGCCGTTGACGCGGATGACCACCTCGCGGGGGCCGAAGCCGCCGGCTTTCACCGCGTCGACCACCTGCCGGCGCGCCTGCTCCTTGGCGTCGGGGGCGACCGCGTCCTCGAGGTCGAGGATCACGCCGTCGGCCGGCAGCGCCCGCGCCTTCTCGATGGCGCGGGCGTTGGAGCCGGGCATGTAGAGAACGCTGCGGCGCGGACGAAAGGCCATGAACACACTCTCCTGTGCTCGTACCGTAGCGAGGTCGCTGGAGCTGTGCCAGCGTAAGCGGCGATGAGCGATCGAGACCTTTGGCTGGCCGGCGCCGACGGCTGTCCCGGCGGCTGGATCGTGGCGTTGGTACGCCCGCTGGGCGACGAAGCCCGGCTGCGGATCGTGCCGCGCTTTGCCGACGTGCTGGCGGCGGCGGAGACGCCTGCCGTCGTCGCGGTCGACATGCCGGTCGGCCTGCCCGAGCGCACCGGGCCCGGCGGCCGCGCCGCGGAAAACTGCGTGCGGCCGCTGCTCGGCGCGCGGCAATCGTCGGTGTTCTCGGTGCCGTCGCGCGCCGCGGTCTATGCCGGTGACTACGCAGCGGCGTGCGCGATCGCTGCGGCCACGTCCGACCCGCCGCGCAAGGTGTCGAAGCAGCTGTTCAACATCGCGCACAAGATCCGCGAGGTGGACGAGGTTTTGCGCGCGATGCCAGATGCGAAAGGCCGGGTGTTCGAGGTGCATCCCGAGGTCGCGTTCTGGCGGCTCAACGGCGAGCGGGCGCTGACGGAACCGAAGAAGGTCAAAAGCCGGGTCCATGAGCCGGGGCTGGCGCTGCGCCGGGGCCTCCTCGCCGCTGCAGGGCTGCCGGCCGGGGCGGTCAACGCCGTGCCGCCCAAAGGCGCGGCCGCGGACGACCTGCTCGACGCGCTCGCCTGCGCCGCCGTCGCCCGGCGGATTCATGCCAAGATCGCCCGGCCGTTCCCGGACCCGCCGCCGCGCGACGCGCATGGGTTGCCGATGGCGATCTGGGCCTAGGGTTTGCGTTGTTCCGCCTGTTATGTGAGGAAACGGCGTCGTCCGTGGAGTGAGCCCCGTTGAGTTTCCCGCAGCGCCTGATCGACGGCTACAGCGCCTTTGCCAGCGGCCGGCTGCCGGCCGAGCAGCACCGCTATCGCGATCTGGCCGAGCGCGGCCAGAAGCCCGAGATCATGGTGATCGGCTGCTGCGATTCCCGGGTCTCGCCCGAGGTGATCTTCGACGCCGGGCCAGGCGAGCTGTTCGTGGTCCGGAACGTCGCGAACCTCGTGCCGCCGTTCGAGACCGGCGGCAGCTATCACGGCGTGTCGGCGGCGCTGGAGTTCGGCGTCGGCGTGCTGAAGATCAAGCACATCGTCGTGCTCGGCCACGCCCATTGCGGCGGCGTGCAGGCCTTTGCCGAGGAGGCCGAGCCGATCTCGCCCGGCGATTTCATCGGCCGCTGGATGTCGCTGATGGCGCCGGCCGCCGAGAAGGTCGGGCCGCGCGGCAGCCTGTCGCGCGAGGCGTATCTGGAGCGGATGGAGAAGGCCTCGATCATCAACACGCTCGACAACCTGATGACGTTTCCGCGGCTGCGCAAACTGATCGAGCGCGGCGCGGTGAGCGCGCACGGCGCCTATTTCGGCGTGGCGACGGGGCAGCTTTCGGTGCTGGATCGAACGACGGGCGCGTTCGTGCCGGTCGTTGCCATTGGTCGGCAATAACAGCGACGCGGGTGGTGCCATCCCTCCCCGCGAGGGCTCTTTGATTCACACATCCTGGAGCCTCAGGGTGGTGCCGTATTTGATGCGCTG
>JAIESI010000077.1 GCA_019746135.1 Xanthobacteraceae bacterium | reverse complement strand
GAAAGGTGTTGCTGCACAACCACTTTCGCTGATTTGGCGCCCCGATGCGCTTATCTCTGTGAGATATCCGGGCTAGAACGACCCCAAAAGCGTTCCCAGCGCGATCACCGCCGCGAGCGCGAGCAGCGAGCTGACGATCCCGACCATTACGATGTCGAAATAGCTCTCGCGATGGGAGACGCCGCACAGCGCCAGCAGCGTCACCACTGCGCCGTTGTGCGGCAGGATGTCCAGCGTCCCGGAGCCGACCACGGCAACGCGATGCAGGAGACCGGGATCGAGGCCGGCCTGCGCTGCCATCACCATGTAGCTTTCGCCGAGCGCGTCGAGCGCAATCGTCAGTCCGCCCGAGGCCGACCCGGTGAGGGCGGCGAGCACGTTTGTCGCGACCGCAAGCGAGACCAGCGGGCCACCCTCGATCGTCAGGACGAAGTCGCGCACCGTCGCAAACGCCGGAAGCGAGGCGATGGCCGCGCCAAAGCCGACGAGGCTCGCGACGCTGAGAGCAGGGAGGACGGAAGCGTTGGCTCCGGCGTCCATGCTTTCGCGCAGGGCCGGCAACCGGCCGCGGTTGACCATGAGCAGTGTTGTGACCGCGGCGGCGAGCGCCACCACCACCGACCATACGCCTGCGACCCCCGACAGCGTCGTCGCGCCCCATTTTTCGTCGGCCAGGAACGAAACGTCGAGCCTCGGCAGAACCACAAGCGACATCAGCAGATTGACCGCGAACACCACGGCGAGCGGAAGCGCGGCGGCGGAAATCGGCGGCGTCGCCTCGCGCTTGCCGCCGTGCGGCATCTCGGCGGGGTCGAACTCGCGCGCGGTCGTGATCCGCTCCCGCAGTTTCTCGTCGGTTGCCAGTGCCGCCGGATTCTCGGCTGCGTCGCTCCCGTAGCCTTCGCCGGTTCGACGAGCGGCGGCCTCGGCCCGGCGCAGCCACCAAAGGCCGACGCCGAGCATGATGGCCGCGGCGATGATGCCGAGGCCGGGAGCCGCGAACGGCGTGGTGCCGAAGAACGGCATCGGGATCGCATTCTGCAGCGCGGGTGTGCCGGGCAGCGCCGTCATCGTGAAGGTGGAGGTGCCGAGCACGATCGTCGCAGGCATCAGCCGGCGTGGGATGTCGGCGGCGCGGAACAGGGCCTGGGCCATCGGCACGAGGACGAAAAACGCAACGAACAGGCTCACGCCGCCATAGGTCACCAACGCACCCGCGAGCACGACCGCGATCACCGCCCGCGCCGTGCCCAGACGTTTGGTCATGAAATCGGCGATGGCTGCAATCGAGCCGCTGTCGTTCATCAGCTTGCCGAACAGGGCGCCGAGCAGGAACAGCGGAAAGAACTGCGCAAGAAAACGCGCCGCACTCTCCATGAAGATCTGCGTCCAGGTCGCAAGCAGCGGCTGGCCGGAGAACGCAGCCGCCAGCAGCGCCGCTGCGGGTGCGAGCAGGAGCACGCTCCAGCCGCGGAACGCCATCCAGACCAGTAGCGAGAGCCCGAGCACGATCCCAAGGAAGCCCATGGCGTCACACGGTTTGCAGCAGCCGGTCGATATCGAGCGTCGAGCGCTTGCCGAGGTTGTCTCCATGCTGCGTCAGGAAGGCATCCGCCGCGCGCCGGCCTTCGTCGCGCAGCATGGTGAGGAACTCCCATTCGGCATTGAGCTTCGAGGAATAGCCGAGCTCCGTCATGATTTCGGTCGCGACGCGGTGAATGCGCATGCCCGCCCACGAGGCTCCCTCACCGTTGCCTGGATCGGCCACCTTGCGGAGGAGTGCCATCATGCGCAGCTCTTTCAGGAGCACGGCGTTGAACGACACTTCGTTGAGACGGTTGAGGATGTCCCGCGCGGCGCGCGGCGTGCCGGCCCGTTCGACCGGATTGATCTGGACCAGGATCGTGTCCTGCGATCGGCATTCCCGCACCAATGGCGTGATGGTGGGATTGCCGGAATAGCCGCCGTCCCAATAGGCCTCGCCGTCGATCTCGACGGCGTGAAACATTGTCGGCAGGCAGGCGGAAGCCAGCAGCACTTCGGGCGTGATCTCGTGGTTGCGGAACACGCGGCCCTGTCCGGTCCGGAGGTTTGTCGCCGTGACGAACAGCTTGATCGGCCCCTGCGTCAGCCGGTCGAAATGGATGCTGTCCGCGAGAATGTTGCGAAGCGGGTTGGTCCCTGCGGGATTCAGGTCATAGGGCGAGAACATCCGCGCCATCAGATCCATGGCGATGAAGGCGGGAGAATTGTCGAGCGTCCAGCGGCCCAGCATGAGGTCGAGCGGGCTTCGCTGAAACGGGCTGAACCTTGCTGCATCGGCAACTCTACGCCAGAAGCTTTCGAGCGCGGCCCGTGCGCCGCGGGCCCCACCCTCGGCAAAACCATCGGCCAGGATCGCGCCGTTCATGGCGCCGGCCGACGTCCCGGAAATCCCGTCGATCGCGAGCCATGGCTCCTCGAGCAACCGGTCGAGCGCGCCCCAGGTGAATGCGCCGTGCGCGCCGCCTCCCTGCAGCGCGAGGTCTACGAGAACCACGTCGTGCGTCGCAGCGTCCATCGCGCGGCTCCCGCATCGGGCAAGCTCGTCACGTCACCCGGTCGCGATACTGCAGATTGGCGACGACAAATCGGGCGATTTGGTGCTCGGGCGCGCTGCTGTCGTTGAAGTTAAATTGCGTCAATTCCGTTCAATCGGCGCGCAAAGCTCAGCGCGTGCAGTGACTTGGAACGGGCGATGCTCTCAGGCAACGGCTTCGCGCCCGGCATGGGAAAACGATTTGCCGCGGCGTGCCGCCCGTGGAACTTTTGCCTTGAATTGCCGCAGCGGAGGGGCGATCCGGTGCGCGACGGTGGGCTGCCCAAAATACGCGCGATCGGGCGGCGGTGCGCGACGGTGCGACTGGCGCGCCGAGCGCATCACCGCACCGTGTTCGGCGCGGCCGAATACACCGCGCTGTCCGACGACAGCGACATCGTCCGCGGCCGCGCCGGATTGCGCGTGGCGTTCTGACCGCTGTCCTTGCCGTTGCGAGGAGTGGCGGTCGCTATGCTGTTCGGGCGATCCTGACATTCCGCCGTCCTGACCCGGAGTCTGGCCGCAGCCGCCTACCCGGTGTTAGACTTGAACAAAACAATGCCGGAGGGATGTCCATGTCATGGAATACGCGCCGGGACGTGCTCGGTTTGGGATGGGGTGGCGCGCTCTCGTTGGCTCTGCCGAACATCGCGCGCGCAGCGGAAGAATATCCGAGCAAGCCGATCAAGATCATCGTGGCTGCATCGGCCGGCGGGCCGACGGATGTCCCTGCGCGCCTGGCCTCGCAAATTCTGGCGCCGAAGTTCGGCCAGCCCGTCGTGGTCGAGAACCGGCCCGGCGCGGGGGGCGCCCTGGGTGCGCGCGTTGTCGCAACCTCGCCGCCCGATGGCTACACCCTGCTGGCCGGCAACACCAGCACGCTCGCCGCCATCCCTGCGGTATCGGTAAGTGCCGGCTACGATCCGGTGAAGGATTTCGCGCCGATCGTCCGGATCACCGAGGGCTTCCAGGTCTTGGTCGTGCATCCGGATTCGCCGTGGAAGACGCTCAAGAGCTTCATCGACTACGCCAAAGCCAATCCCGGCAAGATCAACTACGGTCACACCGGGCCCGGCGGCCTGCCGAATTTGGCAGGCGAGATTTTCATGTTGCGCAGCGGCACCAAGCTTGCCGCGATATCGTACCGCAGCGGAGGTGAGTCCTCGACGGCTGTCTTGAGCAAGGCGGTTGACGCGACCTTCGAGAACATTGCCATCCTTCGCGGATTGATTCAGCAGGGCAAGCTCCGTGCGCTCGCGGTGCAGAACAAGGCGCGCACGCCGCTGCTGCCCGACGTGCCGACCATGGCGGAGGCGGGCGTGCCCGATTGCGAGGCGAACACGTTCTTTGGGCTGGTTGCGCCGGCCGGGACACCGGCTGCCATCATCAAAAGGATCAGCGACACCATGAATGCCGGTCTGGCGTCGGAAGAAATCCAGAAGTCGATCACCGCGCTTGGCAGCGAAGCCAAGGCCAATTCACCGCAGGAATTTGCAGCCTATATCGCCGCACAGCACAAGAAATGGGTCGAAGTCGGCAAGGCCGCGGGTGTGAGGATCAATGATGCTTGACCTGACCGCTGCGCCGAACACGCGATCGGAACGCCGGAGTTTCGCGGATTACATCGAGGATCGGCCGCAGGACCGCGTGTTTCGCGTCGATCGCGCGGTCTACAACGATCCGGACATTCTCGAGGCGGAGTATCGCAACATCTTCGAGGCCAACTGGGTTTTCCTTTGCCACGAGGCGCACGTCCGTAATCCGGGCGACTACTTCGCCACACACATTGGGCGGCAACCGGTGTTCGTGGTGCGCAAGCCGGACGGCACGCTCGGCTGCTATCTGAATGCCTGCGGCCATCGCGGCGCGACGTTGGTGACCAAGCGCACGGGCAATGCTTCGAGCTTCGTCTGTCCCTATCATGGCTTCTGCTTCGACACCGGGGGCAAATGCACCGCAGTGTCGGCGCCGCGGACCGGCTGGACCGACACCGGACTGGACATGCGCGACTACGACCTGACGTCGGTGGCGCGGATCGACAGCTACCGCGGCCTCATTTTCGCAAGCCTCGCCGCCGATGTACCGACCTTGCCCGAGCACCTCGGCGCGGCCACCGCGTTGATCGACATCTTCGTAGCGCCGGCGCCTCAGGAGCTGGAGATCGTTGCAGGCTTCAGCATCTACCAGACCGCGTGCAACTGGAAGATCATGCACGAGAACGGGCCGGACGCGTATCACGCGCCGGTGGTGCACAACAACTTCGCGCAGGCGGTCACGTACCGGGAGAAGCGCGAGTCGCGCAGCGGCGTCGCCAGGACCGACACCGGCCGGCTCACCGGCCGGATCGAATCCGCAAGCTACGACCTTGGCAATGGCCACACCGCGTTCTGGCACAAGCGCCGCGATCCCGAGGCGTTTCCGATCTACGCCCAGCGCGACGAGCTGGCCAAGCGCTTCACGCCCGGCCGGCTCGAATGGATTCTCGGCCGCGGCCGGCACATGACGATCTTCCCGAATCTCCTGCTGAACGATCTCGCTAGTACGCATTTGCGCTGTTACCGGCCGCTGTCGGTCGACCGCATGGAGACGATGATCTGGTGCATCGCGCCGGTCGGCGAGCCCAGGGAGATGCGCGCGGCGCGGCTGCGCAAATTCGAGGACTTCTTTCTGCCGAGCGGCATGGCGACGCCCGACGACGTCGCCGTTGCTGAATCGGCGCACAAAGCCAGCTTTGCGCTGAACAGCAAGTGGACCAACATGACCCGCGGCGCCGAATTTCGCGTCGAAGGACCGGATGCCGCGGCGCGCGAGCTTGGCATGTCGCCGCTCGCCAGCAGCAATAGTTGGGATCACGAGATTTCGATGCAGGGCGTCTACCGGCGCTGGCTCGCGCTGATGCAGCGGGGCGAGGAGCGTGCCCGAGGAGCGTGCCAGTGACTGACAGCGGCAGTGCCGCGACGGTCGCGGAATTTCTCTATCGTGAGGCCCGTCTGCTCGACACCCGCAAGTTCGGTGCGTGGCTCGACCTGTTCTGCGATGACGCCGTATTCTGGGTTCCGGCGGTCGGCATGAACGGGGAGCATACGACCGAGCCGGAGACGAGCCTCAACTTCATCTACATCGTCGGGCGTCCCGGCCTTGAAGCGCGCGTGTTTCGCGTCGAAAGCGGCGGATCGCTCGCGTCCAATCCGCTGCCGCATACACGGCATCTGGTCACGAACGTCCTGGTCGAGAGCGATGGGCCGTCGGAGATCCATGCCGTAGCCAACACGCAGGTGGCGGCGTTCTGCGAGCCGCGGGGCCAGCAGATTCTCAACGGCTCCTATGAATACGTGCTGCGGAAGGAGAACGGCAGCTTTCGCATCGCCCGCAAGAAAATCCTGCTGCTCGAATATGTGATCGATGGTTATTTCGATTTCTTCACGGTGTGACGCGCGGCCGAGGAGGCCGCTAAGCGCACCGATGCCGCCGGCCGAATGAGGCTACCTCGGCTTTGCGCCGAGCACGGCCGCAAGCTTTGCCCGCTGTTCGTCGATCGAAGCTGCGAATTCGGCCCCGTCGCCCGGAATGATCCCAGCGCCCATGCCGATAAGCCTCGAAGCAATCGCAGGTTCGGCCAGAACCGTGCGGATGCCTGCTGCAATGCGCTCGCGTGCCGCGGCGGGCAAGTCGCGCGGCCCGAAGATGCCGACCAGTCCATCGAAGGTCAGCCCTGGAAAGCCCGCCTCGGCGACGGTCGGCACGTCCGGGTTGGATGCGGAGCGGCGGCTGTTCGTGACCGCCACGAGCCTGGCGCGGCCGGCCTGCGCGTGCGGCTGCACGATCGGCAGCCCGGCCGCATAGGCCTGAATACGTCCCTCGCTGAGATCGGTCATCGGGGTCACCACGTCGCGGTAGGACACGCGCGTCAGCGCAAGGCCTTCGCGCTTGAAATAGGCCTCGAACTGCACGTCGGTCATGCCGGTGCCGGTCGCGTAGTTCAGCTTGCCCGGTTGCGTCCGGGCCGCAGCGATCAGGTCGCCGACGGTCGCGGCATTGAGCGAGGGGCTCACGACCAGGCCGACATAGGTGTTGGTGATCCGCGCCACCGGCGAAAGCTCGGCCGGGTCGTAAGGCAGCTTCTCGTGCTGATACGGGTGCGCCACGAACGACGAGGTCGGCATATAGAGGAGCGTGTGGCTGTCGCGTGCGGCGATGAAGGCGTTGATGCCGACGATGCCGTCGCCGCCGATCCGGTTCTCCACCACCACCGCTTGGTTCCACAGCCTCGTCAGTTGCTCGGCGACGAGGCGCGCGCCGATGTCGGTGCCGCTGCCTGGCCCGAGCGGGACGATGAACTTCACCGGCCGCGATGGCCATTCCTGTGCATTTGCAACGCCGGTCGCCGTAAAGATCGCGCCGCACCAGAAGCCCAGTATCGCCACTGCAATGGCTGTTCGTCGCGTCCAGTTCATGTCGACCTCGTCGTGTTGCCCCATAGCGCGTTCGATGCGAGCTGCGCGCCCTCGACCAGCGCCGCGAGCTTGGCCCAGACGAGCTCCTCATGCACGCGGTTGCCCAACCCGCAATCGGTTCCCGCGATCACGTTTTCCCGCCCGACGGCCCCGGCAAAGTTGCAGATCCGGCGCGCGACCAGCTCGGGATGTTCGACGATATTGGTCGCGTGGCTGACGACGCCAGGCATGATCATCCTGCCGGGAGGCAGCTTGATGCCTTTCCAATCGGTCCACTCGTGCTCGTGGCGCACATTACTCGCCTCGAAGCTGTACACTTGCGCCCGCACCTTGAGCACGAGGTCGATGATCGCCTTGAGCGGCACATCATGCGTATGCGCGCCGTGCCAGCTTCCCCAGCAGAAGTGGTGGCGGATGCGGTCTTCGGGCAATCCGGCGAGTGCATGATTGAGCGCTTCGATGCGGACCTGCAGGTAACGGCGGTATTCGTCCATCGTGGGCGCCGGTCTGAGCATGTCCCACGATGTCGCGACGCCAGGGTCGTCGATCTGCAGAATGAACCCTGCATCGACCACCGCGCGGTACTCTTCGCGCATCGCCTCGGCCAGGGCGAAAACGAACGCTTCGTCGTTGTTGTAGTATTCGTCGTAGATGAAGTGATCGAGCCAGCCTGGCGAGAACACGCAGATGAAGGCCTCTTGGACGCCTCCGACAGCGGCGAGTGCTTTCTTGAAGACCTCGATCTCGCGCAAGATGGCATCGGTTGCCCGACCTTTGATCGGCCCGGTGACGACCATCTTTTCTTTGGCGGGAAAGTGCCGCGGCTGTTCGCCCGGGACGCAGAACACGGTGCCGACCCGGTCCATATCGGCATAGAGTTTCGGGAATGCATCGCGCTCCCGGGTGCTTTCACGGCCTGACGCACGTTCGGCGGGCCGCAGCTCGCGCGACGCGATCCCGCTCAGTTGCTGTCCGTAGAATCGAAAGTTCCGGCCGGTCCAGAATTCACCGTCGCCGACACAGTCGATCCCCAGCTCGCGTTGCCGTTTGACAATGCCCGCCACCTGGCTGGTCAGCGTTGCAATGTCCTCGGCGGACTTGTCTGCGCCTTCCGACGAAGTGCCGCGGGGGTGGGCTGTCCCAGGCAGCATGCCGACATGGGAGGTTCTGATCGACCGCTCGCTTCGTTGCATGCCGCGCCCGCCGGGAAAGTAACGTTGACGACGTCTGTTTATCACTGCGGCGGGCGGGGCACGAGAGCCGGTGTCAAAACCGGCAGACCCTCTCGGCATGTGCGGCGCACAGCGGGTCGCTCCCGGAGCGATTCAGGGCGCGTTCGCGCGCTGGCGCTCCGCGCAGCAGTTCCTGCAGCTCGCGGTGCAGGGCGGCCACTCCGGCAACGACACGACGCGGCAGATCACAACAACCTGGTTGGCAGGTGGCATCGAGACAGCGACTGCGAGCTTCGACGGCTGGTACGTGAGCCCCGAGACGCATCTCGGCTTCCATCACGCGCTCGGCGCGTGGGGCGGTGCGACTTGTGCGCTCACGCCGAGTCTGCGGCTGCGCTATCTCTACGCCTCGTTCGACGGCTACACCGAGAGCGGCTCGACCGCGAACCTGACCGTCGGCACGCGCACCGTGCAGGACTTCGAGGAGCGCGGCGAGCTGAAGTTCACGCGCACGCAGACGTTCGGCTCCAACGTGGCGATCGCCACCAGCCTTTATGGCGGCGTGCTGGCGGTGCAGCGCCTCGGCGACACCACGGTCGATGCGGCGCTGCTCGGCCAGCCGATCCCGTTTGCGACACCGGGCAAGGACAGCGTGTGGGGGCGGCTACGGCGGTGCGGGCCTCGCCTGGCGCGCCGAGCGCGTCACCGTGTTCGGCGCGGCGGAATACATCGCGCTGTCCGGCGACAGCAGCATCGTCAGCGGCCGCGCCGGATTGCGCGTGGCGTTCTGAGGCGGGCGCCGCCGGAGGCAGCGGATTTGTGAGGGTGTCCCCGCTCACTTTCCCGCGGGGTTGACACCGTGTTCTCTTTTTGTTCTATAGAGGCATCCCCGCTCAATCGAGGACGTCGTCGATCGCGGCGTTCGAAGGCGGAGCAGGGTGCGGTGCCCGACAATGGCATCGCGTTGGAGCGCCGGGAGGCGCCGGGCCCTACGTCACTGGGCCAGCGCGCCCGAAGCGGCAACCCCTGGTAACAGGGGACCTGCCGTGGCGCGCGGCGGACCCCGGATTTGGGTTCGCCAACCGGCGGCGATCCGCCGGTGGCGCCTCCCGGCGCTCCATCGCCTCTCGCGAGAGGGACGGAAAAAGGGAAACGGGCCGGCCCGGGCGCCCGAATTTCAAAGCCCCGGGACGATGAAGCATGCCTGCTGCGCTGTTTGACATTGTGAATTGGCAATCGCCACACAGGCGGTCTCGTCCCTCCCCGCGAGGGGAGGGTGGCCGCCACCAGCGCGTTTACGCGCGTCTTCGACGCGCTATGGCGGCCGGGTGGGGAGAAGGTGCCGCACATGAAATCGTCGGCGCGTGGCACGAGCGAAGTATCTTCACCGCAAGCGGTGTGCTTGCTGCACCTTCTCCCCACCCCCGCGCTTCGCGCGGACCCTCTCCTCGCGGGGAGGGAAGGACCGCCCGCGCCGCTCGAGCCCGCCGTAGCTCGCACAGAGAGCGAAGGTGGTCGGCTCGCCAATGTCCCGCTAATCTCTCGCGATGATCTCGCGCTCGCCGCGATGCACGGCGGGCGCTGCCGCGGGCCGGCCGGGCTTTCGCCGCATCAGGATCGACGGCCGCCGCCAGCGGACCGCGGCGCGGCGCTTCTTGCGCGGCGAGACCGGGCCGACGCTGAGCTGGCCAAGACGCCGGAACGGCTCGCGCAGCGCGCCGTCGCCGTCGTCGACCAGAAGCGGCACGCCGAGCACCCGGCTCCAGCTTTTCCACTCGGCCATCGCCTCGTCGCCTGCGCCGGCGACGAACAGCGGCACGCTCAGCGCGCTGTCGCGATGCTCGAGCATCACCGCGACCGCCGCGGGCTCGTCGCCCTCCGGCGGCAGCGTCCGCAGCGTCACGCCGCGGAATTCGCGGATCGGCACGCCGACCTTCATCGGAATGCCGCGCACCGCGCGCCGCAGCACGACGCGCTCGCGATCGAGCTCGATATTGCGGACCTGCCCATCCGCTCCGCCGTCGCGCGCCACATAACGCGCGGGCAGGGCGTGGGGGTCGAGCCGCAGCGCGCGGCTCGACCCCAGGGCCTGGTCGGTGGCTCGTCCGGAGGCCTGTTCGGCACCCATGTTTTGTTTGCGCCTCAAACTGATGTGCCGGACTTATGCGCCTGGTCACGCCGCGATCATGCCGCAGGGCTTTCCGAAATCGCTTAATGGGCGCGGTTAAAAGCCGTTAGCGAAATGGGCTTTGCCCCCCATGCTTGACGAGGCGTTGCCCGAGACGGTGCAAATTTTGTCAACGTGGGCCAATGGGCCTCGAATCCAGTGGGAATCGCGCTTATCTCAAGACCTGAACGCGCCTCGCCTTGTCATATTTGCGTCCCGCACCTAAACGTGAGTTTCCCGCATGGATTCCCTGTTCGACCAATCCGCCCTGGTTTCGCTCGCCGAGCGGCTGATCAAGGCCGCGCGAGCGGCAGGCGCGGATGCTGCGGACGCCGTGGCGATGCGCTCGGTGTCGCAGTCGGTCGATGTGCGCGATGGCGCGGTCGAGGAATCGCAGCGCTCCGAGGGCAACGACGTCGGCCTGCGCGTCATGATCGGCAAGAAACAGGCGGTGGTTTCGACCAATGATATGAGCGGCGACGGCGTCAAGGCGCTGGCCGAGCGCGCGGTGGCGATGGCCAGGGTCGCGCCGGAGGACCGCTACGCGGGCCTGGCCGACGCCTCGCTGCTGGCGAAGAACTTTCCCGAGCTCGATCTTGTCGACCGCGACCTGCCGGACACCGCCGCGCTGGAGAAGATCGCGCGCCGCGCCGAGGAGGCCGGCCGCACCGTCAAGGGCGTCAGCAAGTCGGGCGGCGCGTCCGCTTCGGCGGGGATCGGCGGCATGGTGCTGCTGACGAGCCATGGCTTCTCCGGCGCCTATCTCGGCTCGCGCCACAGCGTGTCGATGCAGGCGATCGCCGGCGAAGGCACCGGCATGGAGACCGACTACGATTTCTCCTCGGCCCTGCATGCCGCAGACCTCGATGACCCCGAGAAGATCGGCCGCACCGCGGGCGAGAAGGCGGTGGCCAAGCTCAACCCGCGCAAGGTCTCGACCCGGAAGGTCCCGGTGGTGTTCGACTGGAGCGTCGCCGGCTCGATCGTCGGCCACCTCGTGAGCGCGATCAACGGCAGCGCGATTGCGCGCAAGACCAGTTTCCTCAAGGACAAGATGGGCGAGCGCATCTTCGCCCCGGGCATCAACATCATCGACGACCCGCTGCGCCGGCGCGGGCTGCGCTCGCGGCCGTTCGACGGGGAGGGCGTCGCCGGCCGGCGCATGGCGCTGGTCGAGGATGGCGTGCTCAAGACCTGGATTCTCGACAGCGCCACCGCGCGCGAGCTTGGCCTGACCACGACCGGCCATGCCGGGCGGAGCGCCTCATCGACGCCATCGCCGTCGCCGACCAATCTGCATTTCGAGGCGGGCAAGCTCAGCCCCGAGGAGCTGATCAAGGACATCGACGAGGGTTTCTACGTCACCGACCTGATCGGCTCCGGCGCCAACATGGTGACCGGCGACTACAGCCGCGGCGCCTCCGGCTTCTGGATCGAGAAGGGCCGGCGCACCTATCCGGTGAGCGAGGTCACCATTGCAGGTCACATGTCGGACATCTTCCGCACGGTGACACCGGCCAACGACCTGCAATTCCGCTACGGCACCAATGCGCCGACGCTGCGGATCGAGGGGCTGACGATTGCAGGCGTCTGAGCTCACCGCCGGCCAAGGCGCCTATCGGCACGACCGCGACCGGCTGGCGGTGGCGGTGCAGGAGGCCGGCGCGGTGGCCTTCGCCTTGTTCGGCGGGCCGCTCAGGACCTGGACCAAGGGCACGGGCGATTCGCCGGTCACCGAAGCCGACATCGCGGCGAACGATTTGCTTCACAAGCATCTGCAGCGGGACGGCGACGGCTGGCTGTCCGAGGAGAGCGAGAACGACCCGGCGCGGCTCGAGGCCGAGCGCGTCTGGGTGGTCGATCCGATCGACGGCACGCGGGCGTTCATGGCCGGCCGCGAGGACTGGACCATTTCCGCGGCCCTGGTGGTGGCGGGCCGGCCGGTGGCGGCGGCGCTTTATGCGCCGGTCACGCGGGAGCTGTTTCTTGCGACCGCGGGCGGCGGCGCGACGCGGAACGGCGAGGTGATCGGGGTGACAAATGGCGGCCTCAACGGCGCGCGGATCGGCGGGCCCAAGCGCGTGCTGGACCGCATGGTGGCGGCAGGCGCGGGCGTTGCGCCGATGCCCCGGATTCATTCGCTGGCGCTGCGGCTGGCGCGGGTCGCCGATGGCTCGCTCGACGCCGCCATGGCCGGCGGCAACGGTCATGACTGGGACCTTGCGGCTGCCGATCTTTTGGTGCACGAAGCCGGTGGCGTGATGACTGCGCTCGATGGCCGGACGCTGATTTACAACCGGCCCGAGCCGGTGCACGGCGTCCTGATTGCCGCGGGACGCGAGCGCCACGCAGCGCTGGTCGATCTGGTGCGCGCTCAGACCAGCGAGCCGGGGTAGCCCCGTGCGCGCAAGCTTGCGCGACGCGAAGGAACAACCATGTCTGCTGCCCCATCAAAGCAATTGCTGCATCTCGTCATCGGCGGCGAGCTCAAGTCCATCAACTCGACCGAATTCAAGGATCTCGACCAGGTCGACATCGTCGGCGTCTATCCGAACTACGCTGCGGCCCATGCCGTCTGGAAAGGCAAGGCGCAGCAAACCGTCGACAACGCGCAGATGCGCTACTTTATCGTCCACCTGCACCGGCTGCTCGACCCCGAAGCGACCGGTCCGGGAAAGGGTGGCTAGCCGGGTATTGCCTGCATGGCCTCGTTGAGGAAGCTGACCCGGTCTCCGTGGTTCGTGAAGGCCGCCGGGATTGCTGCCGCGCAATACCTGCGCCTGGTCTGGCATACGACGCGCTTCGCCGTCGAGCCGCCCGACGCATTGGAGCGCATTCCCAAGCACGCGCCGCTCATCCTGGCATTCTGGCACGGACAGCATTTCCTCACACCGTTTGTGAAGCCCGATCAGCTGCGCGCCAAGGTTCTGATCTCGCGGCATCGTGACGGCGAGATCAATGCCATTGCCGCCGAGCGGCTCGGCATCGAGACCATCCGGGGATCGGGTTCGCATGGTTCCGATTTCGCCACAAAGGGCGGTGTGTTCGGCTTCAATGCGCTCGTTCGCGCGCTGCAGGACGGCTACAATGTGGCAATGACCGCCGATGTGCCGAAGGTTTCGCGCGTCGCCGGCCTGGGAATTGTCAAGATCGCCCAGGTATCGGGCCGTCCGATCTATCCGGTTGCGATCGCTACACGGCGCCGCATCGTGCTCGACAACTGGGACCGCACCACCGTGAACCTGCCGTTCGGCCGCGGCGCAGGCGTCGCCGGCGCGCCGATCCATGTCCCCGCCGATGCCGACGCCGGCACGCTCGAGCTCGCGCGCCGCGCCGTCGAGGAGGCGCTGAATGCTGCGACCGCGCGCGCCTATGAGCTTGCCGACGGCGCGGCCGGAGACAAGGCCCGTGGCTGACCGCACCCCCCTGACGCTGAAGGCGTATCAGGTGGTCACCGCGATGGCGGTGCCGCTCGTGGATGTTCTGCTCAGGCTTCGGCTCAAGCGCGGCAAGGAGCACCCGGAACGCTGGCCGGAGCGCCGCGGCCAAAGCTCGGCCGCGCGCCCGGACGGGCCGCTGGTGTGGCTGCATTGTGCCAGCGTCGGCGAGTTTCTGGCCATCCTGCCGCTGGTCGAGCGGCTCGAGGCCCGCGACATCACCGTGCTGGTGACGAGCGGGACGGTGACCTCCGCCGACGTGGCGCTGCGGCGTTTGCCGCCGCATGTGATCCATCAGTTCGTGCCGGTCGATATTCCGCAATTCGTCGGACGCTTCCTCAACCACTGGAAGCCGGACCTTGCGCTGTTCGTCGAATCCGATCTCTGGCCGAACCTGATCATGGCGAGCGCGAAGCGGAAGATTCCGCTGATCCTCATCAACGGCCGGCTGTCGGAGCGCTCATTCCGCCGCTGGCGGCTCGCGCAGCGCACCATCGGCGCGCTGCTGGGGCGTTTCGACCTCTGCCTTGCGCAATCGGCCGAAGACGCCGCGCGCTATGCCGGCCTCGGCGCGCCGCGCTACGTGACGACCGGCAACCTCAAGCTCGACGCGCCGGCACCGCCGGCCAACGCCGAGAAGCTCTGGGCGATGCAGGGCGCGGTCGGCGACCGGCCGGTGATCGCCGCGGCCTCCACCCACCCCGGCGAGGAGGCGGCACTGATCGACGTGCACCGAAGGCTGCGGCACAGCTTCCCCGGCCTGCTGACGATCCTGGTGCCGCGGCACCCGGAGCGCGGCACCGGCATCACCGAGATCGCCCGCGTCGCGGGCCTGCGCTTCGCGCAGCGCTCGGCGGGCGAGCTGCCGGACCGCGACACGGACGTCTATGTCGCCGACACCCTCGGCGAGATGGGCGTGTTCTACCGGATCGCGCCGATCGTCTTCATCGGCGGTTCGTTGGTGCATCATGGCGGCCAGAATCCGGTCGAGGCGGCGAAGTTGGGCGCGGCGATCCTGCACGGCCCGCATGTCTGGAACTTCGGCGAGATCTACACCGCGCTCGACGCCGCGGGTGGCGCCGAGCTCGTGACCGACGTCGGCAAGATGACGGTCCGCATCGGCTCGTGGCTCAAGGATGCGCCCGCGCGCGAGAAGGTGGCGCAGACCGGCCTCCGGGCCATGGAGACGCTCGCCGGCGCGCTCGAGCGCACGGTGACGGCGCTCGATCCGTATATCATGCAGTTCCGGCTGGAGCGGCGAGGGGACGGTGCGTGATCCGGCATTCTGGTGGCGGCAGCCAGGGCTTGCGGGCGCTCTGCTGTCGCCGCTCGGCGCGATCTACGGCGCGGTGGCGGGGGCGCGCATGGCACGGCCGGGACGCAACGCCGGCGTTCCGGTCATCTGCATCGGCAACCTGACGCTCGGTGGCGCAGGCAAGACGCCTGCGGCGATCCTTGTGGCGCAGATCCTGGCCGGCGCAGGCCGCAAGCCCTTCGTGCTGAGCCGCGGCTACGGCGGCGCGCTGGCGGGCCCGGTTCGCGTCGATCCCGCGACCCATGGCGCGGCCGATGTCGGCGACGAGCCGCTGCTGTTGGCGCAATCGGCGCCGGTGATCGTGGCGCGCGACCGTGCTGCCGGCGCGAACGCGGCGCGCGCGGCAGGCGCGGGCTCGATCGTCATGGATGATGGGTTCCAGAGCCCGAACCTGCACAAGGATCTTTCAATCCTGGTGGCCGACGGCCCGCGCGGTGTCGGCAACGGCGCGGTGTTTCCCGCAGGCCCGCTGCGCGCGCCGCTCGAAGCGCAGCTCGATCGCGCGCAGGCGCTGCTCGTGATGGGCGAGCACCTTCACGTCCGGCCGGTGCTCGCGCACGCGATCGCCCGCAAGCTTGCGGTGCTGCACGGGCGGCTCGAACCGGATGCCGAGGCGCTGGCGATGCTGCAACGCAAGCCGGTGCTGGCCTTCGCCGGGATCGGCGATCCCGATAAATTCTTTTCGACCTTGGCGGTGGCAGGCATCGACGTGCGCGTGCGGCTGCCGTTTCCGGATCACCACCGCTTCAGCGGCAGCGAGGCGGCGGGCATCGTCGCGCGTGCCAGACGCGACGGACTCGTTGTGGTCACGACCGAGAAGGACATGGCGCGGCTTGCGGGCGACAACGACGCGGCGGACCTGAAGGCTGCGGCGCGCACGCTCCCGGTGCGGTTGGTGGTGGCGGAGGACGCCGAGTTCCGCAAGCTCGTTCTGGGCGCCGCGGGCGCGGCTTGATTATTTTGCCTGCTGCGGATTGAGCCGCCGCAGCACCGCCTCGGGCGAGGAATAGGCTTCCTGGAAATCCACGCTCCAGTATTTCAGCTCCTCGAGCGGGATCGGCACCCCGGTCACCGCGCAGCGCACGAAGGCGCCGGGGCGCACAATGCGGAAATCCCCGTCGAGAAACTTGACCTCGGCCTCTCCCGCCATCGGCGGCGGGCGATCGTAGCGGTTCAGCACGTCATTTCTCCGCAATCACGGAAGCCGGCAATTGCGCCGCTGTCGACGCCCAACATAATCGCTCGGCGCCGCCCAAGAAACCCTTTCCGTGGAATCGCATGACTGCCCCGTCGCCGGCAACCGTGATAGCATGCCGCCTATGGGTGCAGCGGCGAGCTCGACCGGATTGCATCACCCAATCCCGCGCCCAAAACCGTGCCCAAGCCTGTGACTATGCGCACCACAACTGCGTTTCTGATCGCCGCCGCTGCTTTGGCCCCGCTTGCCGCGGCCAAGGCTGCCGGCAATCCGGAAACCGTGGAAATCGTGCGGGCGGACGGCGGCAAGCTCAAGGCGGTGCTGTTCCGCCCGGAGGGCGCCGGGCCGTTCCCCGCGGTGATCGGGCTGCACAACTGCACCGGGCTGAGCAACGCGTCGGGCAGGCTCGGCGCGCGCTACCGCGACTGGGGCGAGCGCCTCGCGAAGGACGGCTTCGCCGTGCTGTTTCCCGACAGCAACGGCTCGCGCGGGCTCGGCAGCCAGTGCGGCGTCAATCCGCAGACGCTGCGCACCGACCGCGAGCGCGTGGCGGACGCGGTCGCGGCGCGAACCTGGCTGCAGCAGCAGCCGTGGGCCGTGGCCGAGCGGGTGTCGCTGCTCGGCTGGTCGAGCGGGGCGATCAGCGCGCTTTGGGCGGTGCGGGCGCGGTTCCAGGTTCAGGCCGACGGTCAGGCCCAGGCCGACTTCCGCTCGGCGGTGGCGTTCTATCCCGGCTGCCGGCGGCTCAACAACGCCGCCTGGAGCGCGCGGGTGCCGACGCTGATCCTGATCGGGCGCGCCGACGACCAGGCATCGGCGGCGGTCTGCCAGCAGATGGTGGCGGGCGCACGCGGGCGCAGCGCGCGGGTGGCGATCCAGGTGTATCCCGGCGCGTATCACGACTTCGACCACCCGAATCGGCCGCTGCGGGTCCGCACGGAATCCATCTTCTCGGTCGACGGCTCCGGCCGCGTGCACAGCGCCACCAATCCGGCCGCGCGCACCGACGCGCTCAAGCGCGTGCCGGAGTGGTTTCAGCGGTAGGCGATCCGCGGCTTACAGGTCGAACACCGCCACCGCCCGGATCGGCGAGCCGGTGCCGCCCTTCCACTTCATCGGCAGGCCGATGAAGGTGAACTGGCCTTTGCCGAGCAGCGCTTCGAGGTTGCACAGGCTCTCGATGTGGGTGATGTCGAGCTCGAGGCAGGCCTTGTGCACCAGCGAGTTGACCACGCCCTCGGGGCCGGGCCGCATCGAGTCGATGCCGAAGTGCACCACGCCCTGCTTGGCGAGCCATTCGGTGCCGGCGACGTTGATGCCGGAATTGTCGGTCGAATATTCCTTGCGCGGGAATGTGCGCTCGTGATGCCCGGTGCAGAGCAGCACCGTGCCGCCCTTCGGCACCGGCAAGCCGGTCTTCTTCACCGCGGCTTCGAGCTCCGCCGGGCCGAACTCGGCCTTCGGCGGAATGTGCCGCAGGTCGATGCAGATGCCCGGCACGATGCAGTTTTCCAGCGGGTATTCGTTGATCGGCGTGCCGGTGATGCCGAAGTGGCGCGGCGCGTCGATGTGCGTGCCGCCGTGGTCGGGCATCGAGAAGAACATCACGCTGTTGCCCTGGACATTGCCGGACTCGGCGAAGGCTTCCTCGTGGCTCTTCCAAACGCCGTGGATGATGGGGGGCTGGCCCGGATAGCTCGGGGTGCGGTGATAGAGCTCGCGGCTGAGATCGACGATTTTCACGAGGTATTTCCTCCCATTCGCAACGATTGTGGGCGGCACAATACGACTGGCGGATGGGTCACGCTAGCTCTTGAGAACGGGGCGGAGCGGCCGGACGAACATCAGGATCACGAGACCGGCGATGCCGGCGATGATTGCGATCATCAGGAAGAAGCTGTCCTTCGCCATGCTCGAGCAGAAGCTGCCGAGGTAGCCCGCGGCAAAATTGCCGGTGAAGCTCGTCGCAAGCCACACGCCCATCATCATCGATACTGCGCGGGCCGGCGCGACCTTGGTGACGAGCGAGAGCGAGGTCGGAGAGAGATAGAGCTCGCCGATGGTGATGATGACGAAATAGGCGAGTAACCACAGCCAGCTCGCCTTGCCGTCTCCTGCCATGGCGGCCGCGGCAAACATCACCAGGTTGGCGAGTGTCACGCCGAAGCAGCCATAAGCCATTTTGGCGACGCTTGTGGGCTCGGTGCCGCGGGCGGCCTGCGCCCGCCACAGCATCAGGACGAACGGCGTGAAGGCGAAGATCATGAACGGGTTGAACGCCTGGAACCAGGTGACGGGAATCTGTCCGGACCAGATGAGCAGGTTGATGGTGCGATCGGTGTTGGCGTCGGCCCACAGTGCGAGAGTGTTGCCCTGCTGCTCGTAGGTTGCCCAGAAGAACGTGACCGGCAATGCGAGCAGAACGATCGCGCCCATCGCGCGCCATTCGTCGCGGCCGAACGGCTTCGTGTCGCCCGTTGCGAGCGCCCGGCTTCGTTCGTCCGGCGGCAGCGTGCGCGCGGCATAGAGGTAGACGATCAGGCCGATGGTCATGCCGACGCCGGCCGCACCGAAGCCGTAATGCCAGCCGTAGACCTCGCCAAGGGTGCCGCAGACGAGCGGCGAGAAAAACGCGCCGAGATTGATGCCGACATAGAAGATCGAGAAGGCGCGGTCGCGGCGCGGATCGCCGGGCGCGTAGAGCGAGCCCACCTGCGTCGAGATGTTCGGCTTGAACGCGCCGTTGCCGAGGATCAGCACGGTGAGCGCCAGCAGAAACAGCGGCTCGAACGCCATCATGAAATGGCCCAAGGCCATCAGCGCGGCGCCGACCACGACAGTCCTGCGCTGGCCCAGCCAGCGGTCGGCCAGAATTCCGCCGAGAATTGGCGTGAAATAGACGAGGCCGGTGTAGAGGCCGTAGACCTGCGACGACAGCGGCTGCACGCCGAGCGGACCGAACAGCGCTTCGAGCCCCGCTTTCAGCGTGGCGAAGCCGATGATCTCCTGCGCGCGCTCCGGCTGGAACGCGTATTTCACCATGTACAGCACGAGCAGCGCGCGCATGCCGTAGTAGGAGAAGCGCTCCCACATCTCGGTGGTGAAGAGGTAGGTCAGGCCGCGCGGGTGGCCGAACAGCTCGCCTTGCTGAGAAGATGCCACGAGTCATCCCCGCTCGCCGCGCCGCCTCGTGGCGTCTTACGCCACGAGGGTCCGGCGCGGCAACTCGATAAAGTGCTCGCGCTGGCCGCTCGCCATAGCGCGTCGAAGACGCGCGTCAACGCGCTAATGGCTCGCCAGCGCGAGGAAGGGAGAGGTTAGCATCGCCTGTGTCTAGCCGAACAGGCTGCCTTGGCCCGAACCGCCGCTGGAGCCGGTCTTGGGTTTGCGCGGCTTCCACGACATAGGAATGCTCTGCGCAGCCGGCGCTGGCGCAGCCTCTCCAGCCTTGCGCACGCTCTGTGCCGTCGCGCCGACGCAGCCGTCGGTGAATTCAATGTCAAGCGGCATGCCGGGCTGCACCGTGGCCGCGGAGCGCAGCGGACGGCCGGCATCGTCGCGCACCAGAGCGAAGCCGCGCTCCAGCACGCTCTGATAGGAGAACGCGCGAAGCAGTTGATGGGAGCGCTCCAACCGCGCGTCCCGCGTGGCGATCAAGGCAAGCATCGCGCGTCTGCCGCGATCGGCGAGCGCGGTGACGCGGTCGCGGGCGCGCGACACGCGGCTGAGTTGGGTCTCGCGATAGGTCTTGAGCGCGGTGCCGAGCCGCAGCGTGCAGGCGTCGAGCCGGACACGGCGGCGCTCCACGTTGGTGCGTAGAAGCTGCGGCGCGAGCCGCCCGGCGATCCGCGAGAACTGCGTGTGATGAATTTGCGCGTTAGCGCGCAGCGCCCGCGGCAGCCGCTCGGCGCAGGCATCGAGCCGCTGGCGCGGTGTCGCCAGCAGCTCCTCGGCGGTCGGCAGCGCGCGCGCGGCGGCGCGCAGCTCGGTGCGGCGGTGGTCCTGCGCCCGCTGCCAGCAGGCCAGCGCCCGGCGTGCCTTGCTCATCAGTTCGGCGATCAGGTCGGCGCGCACCGGCACCGCCATTTCGGCCGCAGCGGTGGGTGTCGGCGCGCGGCGGTCGGCGGCAAAGTCGATCAGCGTGAAGTCGGTCTCGTGGCCGACCGCGGAAATGAGCGGGATCATGCTGTCGGCCGCCGCCCGCACCACGCTCTCTTCGTTGAACGACCAGAGGTCCTCGAGCGAGCCGCCGCCGCGGGCAACGATCAGCAGGTCGGGGCGGCGGATTCTTCCGGTCTCGGGCAATGCGTTGAAGCCGCGGATCGCTGCCGCGACCTGTGCCGCCGAGTCCTCGCCCTGCACCTTCACCGGCCAGACGATGACATGGCGCGGAAAGCGGTCGGCGAGACGATGGAGAATGTCACGGATCACCGCGCCGGTCGGCGAGGTGACGACGCCGATCACCTCCGGCAGGTAAGGCAGGAGCTGCTTTCGCGCCTCGTCGAACAGGCCTTCGGCGGCGAGCTTGGCGCGACGCGCTTCAAGCAGCGCCATCAGCGCGCCGAGTCCCGCGGGCTCGAGCGCATCGATGACGATCTGGTATTTCGAAGAGCCGGCAAAGGTCGTGAGCTTGCCCGAGGCTATGACCTCCAGGCCCTCCTCGGGCTTCACGCGCATCCGCCTGAACGTGCCCTTCCAGATCACCGACTCCAGCACCGCCTTGTCGTCCTTGAGGCGGAAATAGACATGGCCGGACGGCGAGGGGCCTTTGTAGCCGGACACCTCGCCGCGCACCCGCACATAGCCATAGGCGTCCTCGACGGTGCGGCGCAGATGCGCCGACAGCTCGGAGACGGTGAACTCGGCAACGTTGGCTTGCGCTTCAGGCATGGGATCAATCTAGCGGATTGCGGGCGTCACTTCACGCTCCGGGCTTCAACGGCCCGGCCGCTTCCACACCATTGAGCCGGCGGCGGTCACAATCGCGGCGGCAAGAACCAGGAACAAGCCGCCAAGACCCGCCGCCGCGGCCACGAGGCCCGCGCCAAACGGCATCGCGAACTGGCCGATGCGGTTGCTCATGATCCGGAGCGAATTGGTGGTGCCGCGCGCGCTGACGGTGGTCATGTCAACGACGATGGTGATGCTGAGCGTGGTGGCAAGCCCGAACGAGAAGCCCATGGCCGCGATCGCCACGTGCATGGCCCAGAGCGGGATTGGCGCTGCGATCGCCGCATAGCTCAACCCGCAGACGAAGGTTCCGGCAATCATCAGCGGCCAGCGGCCGAACGCCGCGACCATGCGCGCATAGAACAGCCGCGCCACCATCGACGCGGCGGCGCGGACCGTCAGCAGCAGGCCGATGTCGTGCACGTCGATATTGCGCTCGGCGCCGAGCAGCGGGATGTAGACGACGACGGTGTCGGATGCCGCCACCATGATGACGCCGGCCGCGACCACGGCGACGAGCCCGGGGATCCGCAGGATCTGCGAAATCGGCACGATGTCGGCCTGGTTCTTGCTGGCGGCAGCGGTGCGCGCGGGCTTCATCATGAGGGCGAAAACCAGCGAGGCAGCCGCCAAGGCTGCGGCGATGACGAACAGCGGCCGGGTGGGCGGGATCGGTGCGCTGCCGCCCATCCAGCCGACGACGTAGGGCCCGAAGCCCTGGCCGATCGCGGTCACCACCATGAAGTTGCCGAACACGGTCTCGAGGCTCTTCGGTCCCGCGGCGCGCACGCAGATCATCTGGTGGCTCGCCATCAGCATGATGTGGCCAAAGCCCATGACGGTGGAGAACAGGAGAAGCCCCGCGGTCGTCGGCCAGAGCGCAAACCCGGTCATCGACAGCGCGAAGATCAGCGCCCCGATCCATGCGGTGCGCGTGTCGTAGCCGCGGTCGATGAAGCGGCCGACCTGCACCGCGATCAGGATCGGAAAGATGGCGAAGGTCGCCGCGATCATGCCGAGCCAGACCAGCGACAGCTCGAGCTCGACGGCGCGGTAGGAGATCGTGACGCGGACCAGCGCCGTGACCGTCTGCACCAGAAAGCTGCTCAGCAGGAGCGGGACGAGCAGCGGATAGTCGACGTCGCTGTTGCGGATATGATCGGCGAGCTTCTGGAACATCAAGCAAAGACTAAAATGTTTCCGCCGCCGCTTGTACCGCTCTATCGCGGCAGCGGCGCTGAACTCAGAGCAAAGCGATCGCGGCTAGTACCAGTCGATCAGGCCGACCAGCGGGCCGCCCAGGGGACCGGCCGAGAAGCCGCGGCAGTCGCGCTGGCAGGCGCGGGCGCAATTGTCGAGATGTGGCCGGCAGGCATCGGCCGATGCGCCGCCGCGGATGCAATACTCCATCCGCCAGGAGCAGCTCGAATTGCAGTCGCGCCAGCAGGCATCGGAGACCCAGACCGAGGTCGAGCGTCGGCTCTGCGGATAGGGCGTCATCCGCTCGACGCCGCCCTTGAACACGACGGTCGGCCGGTTTTCATAGGTGAAACCGCCAGCCAGAGCCGGCGCGGCCAGCGCGAAAAAGACCAGCAGGGCCGAGACAAGACGCATCATGGCGGGTAGCAAACCACGCCCGGGGCGCTGCGTCGAGGCGGGGCTGTGGACGCTGTGGGCGGCTCGGTTCCGCAGGCGTGGAGGCCTATGTTAGGGACTGTCCGCCATGAACATCCTCCTCCTTGGTTCCGGCGGGCGCGAGCACGCGCTGGCGTGGAAAATGGCAGCGAGTCCGCTGACCGACCGGCTTTACTGCGCGCCGGGCAATGCCGGTATCGCGCGGGAGGCGGAGTGCGTGGCGTTGGATCTCACCGACCACGCAGCCGTCGTCGCCTTCTGCAAGGCGAACCAGGTCGACTTCGTCGTGGTCGGGCCCGAGGCGCCGCTGGTCGCGGGCGTGGCCGACGACCTCGAGGCCGCCGGCTTCAAGACCTTCGGTCCGAGCCGGCTTGCGGCGCGGCTCGAAGGCTCCAAGGGCTTCACCAAGGACCTGTGCCGGGCGAACAACATTCCGACCGCGGCCTATGAGCGGTTCACGGCGCCCGCACCCGCGAAAGAGTACCTCCGGAAAACCGGCGCGCCGATCGTGGTGAAGGCCGATGGCCTTGCCGCGGGCAAGGGCGTGGTCGTGGCGCAGACGCTCGCCGAGGCCGAAGCGGCCATCGACATGATGTTCGACGGTGGACTGGGCGCGGCCGGCGCGGAGGTCGTGATCGAGGAGTTTCTGGCCGGCGAAGAGGCGTCGTTCTTTGCGCTGTGCGACGGCGAGAACGCGGTTCCCCTGGCCTCGGCGCAGGACCACAAGCGCGTCGGCGATGGCGACACCGGCCCCAACACCGGTGGCATGGGCGCCTATTCACCCGCGCCGGTGATGACGCCGGAGCTGACGGCGCGGACGATGGACGAGATCGTTCGGCCCACGCTCAAGGCGATGAAGGCGCTGGGCTCGCCTTACAAGGGCGTGCTGTTCGCCGGGCTGATGATCACGAAGGACGGCCCGAAGCTGATCGAATACAACTGCCGCTTCGGCGATCCGGAAACGCAGGTGCTGATGCTGCGGATGATGTCGGATCTCGTGCCGGCGCTGATCGCCTCGCGCGACGGGCAGCTCAAGAATTTCGACCTGCGCTGGTATCCCGACGCGGCGCTGACCGTGGTGATGGCGGCGAAGGGCTATCCCGGCGACTACAAGCGCGGCTCGGTGATCGAGGGGCTCGATGCGGCTGGCGAGATCGAGGGCGTCGAGATTTTCCACGCCGGCACGAAATCCGACGGCGGAAAAATTCTCGCCAATGGCGGGCGGGTGCTCAACGTCACGGCGATGGCTGCGACCGTGAGCAAGGCGCAGGCGCTCGCCTATCAGGCGATTGACAGGATCCGATGGCCCGAAGGCTTCTGCCGCCGCGACATCGGCTGGCAGGCGGTGAAGCGCGAGCAGGGCGGCTAGCGGCTGCGGCTTTCCAGGTATATACTTCTGAATTGGAGGTATATACCGAGGCCATCATGGGCATTTTCATCAAGAAGCCGGAAGCAGAGGCCAAGATACGCGAGCTGGCGGCGCGCACCGGCGAGACACTGACTGACGCCATCGAGAAGGCGGTCGACGAGCGGCTCGCCAAGATCGCCCCGCCGCAGCGCAAAGGCCGCGTCGATCGCAAGAAGGTCGCCGAGTTGCTGGCGTATTTCGATTCCTTGCCGGTCGACGATCCGCGCGCGCCCGACGAAATCATCGGCTATGACGACAATGGCGTTCCAAAGTGATTGTCGTCGACACCTCGGCGATATTCGCCATTGCAGCTCATGAACCCGAACGGGACCTTTTCATCGAGATTTTGAATCAAGCAGAGGCGGCGATCTGTTCCGGCGTGACATATGTCGAGACCGTGATGGTTCTGACCGGGCGCTCTCGGATACTGACGCGATCCCGGGTTGACGAATTGCTTGGGAGCTTCGCGCTGGCGGTGGCGCCCACCGACCTTGCCGTCACAGGCGCAGCGGCTGATGCATTTGAACGTTATGGCAAAGGCCGTCATCGCGCGTCGCTCAACCTCGCCGACTGCTTTGCATATGCCCTGGCGAAATCGCGCAACGCACCGCTGCTCTACAAGGGCGGAGATTTTGCCCGAACCGATATCGAGCCGGCCTGGACGCCATGATCTGGAGGCCATGACGAGCGTGCCCGATCTCGCCGATCTCTATCCCGGCTACGAATCGCGCTGGATCGACACCTCGGCCGGCAAGCTGTTCGCGCGCGCCGGCGGCACGGGGCCGCCGCTGTTGCTGCTGCACGGCTACGCGCAGACCAACGTGATGTGGCATCGGGTGGCGCCGGCGCTCGCCGGGCATTTCTCGCTGGTGATCGCCGACCTGCCCGGCTACGGCTGGTCGTCGGTGCCCGAGGCCGGCCAGGACCACGCGCCCTACGACAAGCGGTCGATGGCCAGGGCCATGGTCGAGTTGATGGAGAAGATCGGGCACGTCCGGTTTCGTCTTGCGGGCCACGACCGCGGCGGCCGTGTCGCCTATCGGCTTGCGCTCGACCATCCGCATCGACTGGAGAAGGTCTCCACGCTCGACATCATTCCCAACTACGAGATGTGGCACGGCATCGACGCGAAGCTTGCCTTCCGCATCTGGCACTGGATGTTCCTTGCACTCCCCGCGCCGTTTCCGGAGACGATGATCGGTCGCGATCCGGTCGATTTCTGGAACCGGATCACCGCGCCGGGCACGAAGGTGAAGTCGCTGAGCGCGCTCGATCCGCGGGCGGTGGCGCACTATCGCGCGTTCTTCAGCGACCCGCCTCGCATCCATGCGACTTGCGAGGACTATCGCGCCGGGCGCACCACCGACTTCGCGAACGACGAAGCCGATCGCGCCGCGGGAAAGAAGATCGAATGTCCGATGCTCGCGCTGTGGGGCGCGACCGGCATTCCGCCCCATGCGGAGCACGGCCCGCTGGCGACGTGGCGGCAATGGGCGAACGACGTGCGTGGGCTTGCCATAGACTGCGGGCACTACCTGCCGGAGGAAAATCCGGATGCGGTGTCGAAGGCGCTGATCGAATTCTTCAAATAGAAACAGGGAAGGGTGTTGCATGGCTCCGGTGTTGCGGCTGTTCGAGGATTCGTTGAGCGGCGGCGCGTCGCTGGCTTTGCCGCCGCTGCCGCGCATGATCTTCGTGGTGCACGGCGCGGTGACGATCGATGGAAAATCGTTCGGCGACGGCGAGGCCTGGAGCGGCGAGGCCGCGGTGTCGCTTGCCCCGGGCCAGGAGGGCACCACGGTGTGGCGCTATGAGCTTGCGCCGGGCGCCAGCGCTATGGGGCTCGCGAACGGCGCGGGCGTGCGCTCGCGTGAAAGGCTCTCCGCGGTGCTCGAAACCATCCCGCAGGGTGAACTCCTCCTGCGCGGCGACAGCGTCGCGTTTCCGCCGGGCGGCTGCGCGTTCCTGCACAAGCATTGGGGTCCCGGCATCCGCTGCCTGATCGACGGCGGCATCCGCATCGACACGCTCGGCCATTCGACGAGCTACGGGCCCGGCAGCCCGTGGTACGAGACCGGCTCCGATCCGGTGTTTGCGCAGGCGGCGATGGACCGGCCGAGCCGTTTCATCCGCGTGATGATCCTGCCGCGCTCGCTGCTCGGCAAAAGCTCGTTCCAGTTCGTGAACGAGGAGGACAAGGCGAAGCCGCGCGTGCAGCAGTACAAGATCTTCGCCGACATGCCGATCGCGACGCCGCAAGGCTAGAGCATTTTCCGGCGAAGTGTGCAGCGGCTCGCCGCAGAAAATGCGACCAAGCTAAAGAAGCAAGAGCCGTTCCCGATTCCGCAGGAATGGGAACGGCTCTAGTGTTCTGACTCATTCATTCGCATCCCGCTTTTGCGATGGCGAGCGCTTTTTTGGCTCGGCGGTGCTTTGCGAG
>JAIESI010000209.1 GCA_019746135.1 Xanthobacteraceae bacterium | reverse complement strand
GCCGGATGATTCGAGGTTGAACATCTCGGAGACTACGCCACCCTCATTTCCAACCAACCCCGCGACGGCACCTCGCGCAGCATCAGCAGGCAGGCAAGACTGATGGCGGCGGCAATCGCGACATAGAGCGACACCGACCATGTCTGCTTGTCGCTGAGGCCATAGAGCGCTACCGCCAGGGTCGGGGCAAGACCGCCACCCAGAACCGCGCCGAGCTGATAGCCCAACGATGCGCCGCTGTAGCGCACCTGCGTGCCGAAATGCTCACAGAAGAAGGCGCCAATCGGCCCGAACATCAGCGCGGACACCACATAGGCCAGACAGATCGCCACGTACACCGCGACCGGCGTACCGATATCGAGAATGCGGAAGAAGACGAAGGCATAAACCGCGATCGCGACGGCGCCGAACATCAGCACGGGCCGGCGCCCGATCTTGTCGGATATGGCCGCGAACACCAGCACCGACAGCATCTGCAGCACGGACCCGGCCATCGATGCGTTGAGGATCAGACCGCGCGGCAGCTTCAGTTGCTGCGTCGCATAGGTCAGCGTGAAGGTGAACACCAGATAGATGAATGTGTTGTAGCCGAGATTGGTGCCCGCGGTGAGCAGGATCGCTTTCGGATAGTCACGGATCGCATTGAGGATCGGCACGCGCAAAACGGCATTGCGTTTGCGCAATTCGTCGAACGACGGCGATTCAGCGAGGTTGAGACGGATGTACAGGCCAACAGGTATCAGAATCGCACTGGCCAGGAACGGGATGCGCCAACCCCAATCGCGGAACGCCTGCGGGTCGAGGCCGCCGAGCGTGCCGAAGGCGATCAGGGCGAGCAGGCCGCCCATGCCGATGCCCAGCATCGCCCAACTGCCGTAGAAGCCGCGCCGGTTCGGCGGCGCGTGTTCCACCGCCATCAGCACAGCGCCGGCCCATTCGCCGCCGGCGGAGAACCCCTGGATCAGGCGCAGCACCACCAGGGCGATGGGCGCCCAGACGCCGATCTGCCCGTAGGTTGGCAGGCAGCCGATGAGGAAGGTGGCGCCGCCCATCATCAGCAAGGTCAGCACCAGCATGCGCTTGCGGCCGATGCGGTCGCCGAAATGGCCAATGACGATGCCGCCGAGCGGCCGCACGATGAAGCCGGTGCCGAACGCGGCGAAGGCGAGCAGGGTGCCGGTCAGCGGATCCTGCGCCGGAAAGAACAGCTGGTTGAAGATCAGCGCCGCGGCGATGCCGAACGCCAGATAATCGTAGTATTCGATCGCGGTGCCGATGCACGAGGCCAGCGCGACACGGGTCACGCTCGATGCGCGCGGCGCTGCAGCGGCCGTGGCGTTTATTTCCGTCATGATGCTTGCCCCCGAGATGTTGCCGCGATGCCGATCAACGGATGTGCCGGTGGAGCACGCTGACGGCGTGACCGATGCAGCCGGCGCCCGCGGCTGCCGCAGGCAGGGGGCCGGCGTCCGCAATTTCACGTCGTGAATGCGGGCACCGCGGCGACGGCCGCGGCTGGGTTTCGCCTCTGCAAGGCGCTGGCACCATCTCCATCGATTTCCCTGCTGCTTGCCGACCTGCGTCTGTCATAATATGTTAGACATTAAACATTAGACATATGGCTTGTCGTCCGAGTCAAGCCCGTCGGCCGGTCCTGGGAGAGAGGCCATCGGGCGGGAGACGTGGACGGGCACAACCCGTATGGACAAGTTCACGCGGCCCGTGCCGCGATCAGCCAACCAGCGAAGGCCACCATGCCGCCCAGCAAGCTTCTGAAGAACATCGAAGTGATCCGTCAGGGGCGCAAATCCGAATCCGTCGTCCAGCAGATGCGCGATGCCATCAATCGGGGCGAGCTCGGGCCCGGCGCCAAGCTGCCGTCCGAGCCGCTGCTGGCGGAAGGTTTCGGTGTGTCGCGCACCGTCATCCGCGAGGCCGTACGCGTCCTGGAGACCGGGGGGTATCTGGAGGTTCGCCGCGGCTCGACCGGCGGCACCTTCGTGTCGGAACGGGTGCCGGACGAGTTCCGGCCGTCGCGCGCCAGCGTCGCGCTGCCGGCGGTCGAAGACCGGCTGTTGCTGGAGGCGCGCCTCAGCATCGAACTGGGCTTGATCCAGACGGCGGCCTGCCGAACACCGCGCGATCTGCTCGATCTGCGCGCGGCCTTGTCGCATTCGGCAAATCCGAATGCCACGCCGGCGCGCATGACCAATGCGCTCACGGATTTCCACATCACGCTCAGCCATCTCGCCGCCAATCCGCTGCTGAGCCATTTCCTGACGGAACTGGTGCGGCCCATCAGGGCCTCGATCAGCCCGCGTGTCCTGGACCGCGTCTGGGTCGCCGAATGTTTCGCCCAGCACGAGGCGATTGCCCGCGCGGTTGAAGCCGGCGACACGGAGCACGCCGCGGCGCTGATGAAGGCGCATCTGCTGTTCGAGCACGGCGCAGATCGCTGATGGCGGCGGGCGGCTTTTTTTATTGTGCCGATGCGGATCGCCACGTCGCGGTGTTGCGGGCGCAGTTGCAGCGCCTTGTGACGCGCTCGCCATTCTATGCGCAAAAGCTCGAGGGCCTTCCGGTCGCCAAATTCGATCAGATGGGCGCCATCGCCGACCTGCCGATGACGACCTTGTCCGAGATCCGCCTGAGTCAGATGCAGGCCCTGCCGCTCGGCCTGCATGCCGTCGCCGACCTGAGCGACGTGCGCTTCATCCATTCGTCGTCGGGCACGACCGCGCCGCCTCACTATGTCGGCGTCACCGCGCGTGACTGGGAAAACTGGGTGGCGACCGCGCAGGACTGTTTTTCCATCAACGGCGTGGGCGAGGGCGATGTCGTGCTCGACGCGCTCGGCTTCGGCATGTTCACGGGCGGCCTGCCGATCGCCGCCGGATTTCAACGGCTGGGGGCGACCGTCGTGCCGGCCGGCCCGGTCGATCCGAAAAGTCTGCTGCGCATCGCCAATGACACGCGGATCAAGTTCATGATCTGCACGCCGTCCTATATCGATCATCTGACCGACCATCTCGGTGAAGACGGACTGACCATCCCGACGTTGCGCGGCATCCTGCTCGGCGCCGAACCCGGAGGCAGCATTCCGGAATTGCGGCGCGTGATCGAACGCATCACGGGCGTTCCCGCCGTGGAGGGACTTGGCAATGCCGATCTGATGCCGATTTTCGCCGCCCGGTGCGGCCTATCCGAAGGCAATCATCTGGTGGCGACGAACGGGCTACTGCTTGAACTGGTCGATCCGGCAACGGATCGCGTTCTGCCTTTCGATGACGGCGTGGAGGGCGAGCTGGTCGCCACGCATCTCGCGCGCGAATGCACGCCGGTGGTGCGGCTGCGCACCGGCGATATCGTGCGCGCCCATCTGACGCCATGCCCCTGCGGCAGGACGACGCCACGCCTCACCTGTCTCGGGCGCATCGACGATGCGGTCGTCATCGACGACCGGCGCATTCTTCCGTCGCAGGTGCAGGCGGTGGTCGCCGCGTTCAATCCGGAGACGACGCTCGCATTTGAGATCGTGCATCGGCGAGACGACGATCGCCTGCATCTGCGCGCCGAATACGGCATCGATGTCGGCGACGTCGGTCATCTGCAGCGGCGGCTGACCGCCGCCCTTGCCGAGCGGTTGCATGTTCCGAGCGAGATCACCCTGCTGCCGCCCCATACGCTGCCACGCTACGAGATGAAATCTCGCCGGCTGTGGCGCGCTTGAATCGCTTCGGCGCAAATTCCTCCAGAAAAATGAGAACAAGCATGACGACGATGATGCGGGCTGTCGAAATACGGCAGCCGGGTGGCCCGGACGTTCTGCAGATGACCGCCCGGCCGGTCCCCGAGATCGCGGCGGACGAGGTTCTGGTTCGCGTCGCGGCCGCCGGCGTCAATCGGCCCGACGTGGCACAGCGCAGTGGAGTCTATCCGCCGCCGCCAGGCGCCAGCGACATTCCCGGTCTCGAAATCGCCGGCCGCATCGAGCAAGTTGGTGCGGCGGTATCGGGATGGAAGGCCGGCGACGAGGTCTGTGCGCTGGTCACCGGCGGCGGCTATGCCGAGTTTTGTGCCGCACCCGCCAGGCAATGCCTGCCGGTCCCGCGCGGACTGAGCCTGATCGAAGCGGCGTCGCTGCCGGAAACGTTCTTCACCGTCTGGAGCAACGTGTTCGATCGCGGCCGGCTCGCGGCCGGTGAAACGCTGCTCGTCCAGGGAGGCTCGTCCGGTATCGGGGTTGCCGCGATCCAGATGGCGAAAGCGCTCGGCAGCCGGGTGATCGCGACCGCGGGCAGCGACGACAAGTGCCGCGCCTGCGAAGACCTCGGGGCCGACGTGGCGGTCAACTACAAGACGCAGGATTTTGTCGAAGCGGTGAAGCGCTCGACCGACGGCAAGGGCGCCGACGTCATCCTCGACATGGTCGGCGGCGACTACGTCCGGCGCGAGATAGCCTGTGTGGCGCTGGAAGGCCGCATCGTGCTGATCGCCTTTCTCGGGGGGGCGCAGGCGACGTTCGACATCATGCCGTTGATGCTGAAGCGGGCAACGATCACCGGCTCGACCCTGCGGACGCGTCCGGTGGCGTTCAAGGCGGCGATCGCCGCGGCCTTGCGCGAGCGGGTGTGGCCGCTGATCGAGACAGGGCGGATCAAGCCGGCGGTCCATCGGGTTTTCACGCTCGGGGAGGCGGCGCGGGCCCACGCGCTGATGGAAACCTCGGCCCATATCGGCAAGATCGTTCTCGCCGTGCCCGAAGCGGGCGCGGCCTGATCCCGGTCAATCCGCTTCGATAAAGGCGGTCACTTCGCGGTCGAAGCGCTCCGGCGCTTCGATATTGGGCAGATGGCCGAGGCCAGACATCGACGCATGGCGCGCGTGCGGAATTCGTTCCGCCATGCGTTCCATGACGAGAGGCGGTGCGGCGCGATCATGCTCGGCCGACAACAGCAGGGTCGGGACCTCGATCCGAGCCAGCGCTTCCTTGCGGTCGAAAGCGACCAGGCAGTCGAGCGCGGCGCGATAGGTCTTCTCCGGCACCTGCGCCATGGTGACGACGGCAGAGTCGATCGCCTCGCGACCTGCGGAGGGACTGAAGAGGGTTGGCGCCGCCTCTTCGGCCACGTCGCGCATCGTACCGCCTTCCTCGAGTTTCTTCAGCCGGGCGGCGATGAACTCCTTTTGGAAATTGCCGTCCTTGCGGCCGAAAGCCGGCCTGGTGCAGGAGAGCAGCAGTTTCGAAACGCGCGCCGGATGGTCGATCATGAACTCCTGCGCCAGCATCCCGCCGAGCGAATGGCCGACGAGAACGACACGATCGAGCCGCATGGCATCGAGCAGGCGGGCCAGTGCATCGGACCAGGCCGAAAAGCTCATGGGACTGGTCTCCGGGGAGGCGCCGTAGCCCGGCAGATCGGGTGCGATGCAATGGTAGCGGTCGCCCATGTTGCGCAGTTGCGGTTCCCAGCTTCTGCTGCTGCCGCCGAGGCCGTGCAGGAAGACGACGGGCCGACCCTGGCCGCGCGACATGGCCGCGAGCGTCTGCCTCATGCCAGCACCTTCGCGAGCACGCCCGCCTCGACCAGGACCGTGTCGTCGACCTTGATGGTGCAATTGCGCACCGGAATGTCGAAATGGCCGAGGGTGAACCGATCGGCGAACTCGTTGGCTCCGGTGGAGAACAGGAAGTTGCCGGCGAAGGCGCGCAGCTCCGTCCCGTTGGTGTCACGCTGATCGTACATGGTCAACGCCTCGTAGCGTGCATCGGGATGCAGGCCGATGCCGATGTGGGAGACGGCATAGGCATTTCGGTCGCCCCAGACCGCCAGGTAGCGGCGCATCAGCTCGGCATCGGTGCCGAGTCCCTCCACGCGCACGATGAAGTCGTTCTCCAGAGCCAGTGTCACCGGTGAATCGAGATAGAGCTTGAAGGTGAGGTTGATGTCGCCGGCATCGATCACCAGCGTGCCGTTGACGGTGCCGGCGCGCGGGAAATTGACAAGCAGCCCGCCGGGCCAGTGGGTCAGCGTGCCGGGCTTGCCGGTATAGCCCCAGATCGGCACGTGGACCGCCTTGGCGAGATCGATGTCGAGCGCCGTGCCGGCGGCGGATGTCACCGTCATGCGGCCGGCGTTCTTGCACAATTCGCGCGCGCAGGGCCCGCTGCCTGATCGTTTCGTCCGGCACCAGCCTTTCCAGTGCGTCGGGATGCTCGTTGCTGACGTTGAGGATGCGCGTGCCCGCCTGCAGGATTTCGCGGGTCTCGGGCGCGTGCATCAGCCCTTCGACCGTGAGATCGACGACGACCGGGCAGCCTTTGAGCGCTTCGATGACCGGGCGCTGTCCGCCGATCGCAGCGCTCGCGCCGGTGGAGCGGATCGGGATGCGGACCTTCTGCGGCGGTGTCGGCACCGTCACGTGGAACGGCCGCGCACCGAGGCGCAGCAGGGCGAGCTCCGCGAGATGGATGTTGAGGGGGCGCGACTGGCTTTCGGCCAGAACGGCGACGTCGTCGCCGGCCGCGACCTTGCTGAGCCTGAAAACCTTCTCGAAGGCGGCGATCCACCTTTCCTCGATCCGATCATTGAACATCGGAATGTCCCCGCTTCTGCCGTAACGCCTGCCGATAGAGCTTGTTGGTCGGTCCGGTCGGCAACCGGTCGTGAAAATAGATCGCCTTGGGAATCTTCGGGCCCGAGAGCAGCCCGGCCGTGGCGCAGAACTCGCCGATCGCGGCTGCCGTCAGACTGACGTTGCGCGACACCACATGGGCCACCACGCGCTCACCCCATTGTGCGTCCGGCTCGCCGACCACGGCGGCCGTGGCAATGTCGGGATGGGTGAGCAGTGCGGCTTCCACTTCCTCGGCGTGGATCTTGATGCCGCCGCTGTTGATGCGGTTGTCGATCCGTCCTTTGAAAAAGACACAGCCATCGGCATCGGTCAGGCCGAGGTCGCCGCTGCGCCACCAGCCGCCGACGAAACGTGCGGCGGTCAGTTCGTCCTGCTTCCAATAGCCCCGGGCCAGCGAAGCGCCGCGAATGGCGATCTCGCCGATCTCGCCCGCGGCGACGTCCCGCAACGTATCGCTTTCCGGGTCGACAACGCGCAGGTCGGCATTGGGGACAGGACGGCCGACGGAAGCGGCCTTGCCCGGCTGGGCCAGGATATCGAGACCGCCGGCGATGCCGCAGGCGCAGCCGATCTCGGAGGCGAGATAGGCGGTGCGAACCTCGGGGGCGACTGCGGCGAGCGCGTCGATCAGGCGCGGCGATCCCGGCTCGCCGGAGAAGAAGGCGACCTGCAAGGCCGAGAGATCGTACTGTTTCGGTTCGGCGGCGACGACCATGCGCCAGACCGTCGGCACCAAAGCCGCCACGGTGATCTTCTCGCGCGCCAGCAGCGCCAGATAGTCCTCCGCGCCGGTCCACTCCGCAAAGCAGATGCGCGCCCGCGCGGCGAAGAACGGCAGCATGGTGAAGACCCAGGCGGCAAAGGAAGGCTGCATGCCGACGGCGACACTGTCGCGCTCGCTGCAGCGGCCGTAGATGGCAGGACCGGAGGTCGCGGTCGCCAGCAGGCTGCGATGGGTGTGGAGAATGGCCTTGGGCTTGCCCGTCGTGCCCGACGACAGCAGCAGCATGGCCGCGTCGTCGGGCGTCGCGGACCGTCGTGGTGCCGGCGCCGCCGCCGGGGACGCCGGACCAAAATCGATGGCCGTGGCGTCAGCGCGGACGATGCCCACGGCCACGCCGGCGCTTTCGGCGATGCGCGCACCCTTGGAACGATAGATATCCTGTGGTCCGGCGATCAGCAGCCGCGCTTCGATATGGCGCAGCACGGCCGCGTTGTGGTCTTCGCGTTCGTAGGCGTGAATGAAGCAGCAGATGGCTCCGAGCTCTGCCGCGGCGAAGAGCGTGATGGCGAGCGCGACGGAACTGGCGCCGAGCAGGGCGACGGTCGAGCCATGGCCGATGCCTTGCCTGGCCAGGGCATCGCGCATGGTGCCGATGCGGGCGCAGGTTTCCGCACCCGTGAGCCGAAGCTCGCCTTCGCACAGCAGCGGCTCACCGGCCTTCCAGCGGCAGGTCGACAGGACCATCGCCGGCATGGTGCCGTGCTCAATGGAGAAGGAATCGAACGGAAACCCGGACATGGGACGTTCCGGCACGCGATCCTACAGCTTCCTGCCTATGATATACTTCATCACTTCATTGGTGCCGGCATAGATGCGATGCACGCGCGCATCGGCCCAGGCGCGCGCGATGGGGAATTCCCACATATAGCCGTAACCGCCGTGGAGTTGCAGGCATTTGTCCAGCACCCGGTCGGCGAGCTCGGTGGTCCACAGTTTCGCCTTTGCGGCGACATCCATGCTCAATTGGTCCGCCGCATGCAGCTCGATACAGCGATCGACGAACGGCCGCGCCACTTCCACGTCGGCGGCGATGCCCGCCAGCTCGAACTGGGTGTTCTGGAAGTCGAAGACGGCCTGGCCGAAAGCCTTGCGCGTCTTGGTGTATTCGATGGTCTGGTCGAGCGCCGCCTCGGCGATGACGACGGAACGCACCGCGACCACCAGCCGTTCGCGGACCAGACCGTGCATCAGCACCTTCCAGCCCTCGTTCTCGCCGCCGACGATATTCCCGGCGGGAACGCGGACGTTCTCGAAGAACAACTCGGCCGTGTCCTGCGCCTTGTTGCCGATTTTCTTCAGGTTGCGGCCGCGCCGGATGCCGGGAGAGTTGAGATCGACCCAGAACATCGTGACGCCCTTGGCGCCGAGCTCGGGTGAGGTCTTGGTCGCCAGCAGGATGTGATCGGCGATGTGGCCGTTGGTGATGAAGGTCTTGGCGCCGTCGACGATATAGCTGTCGCCGTCCCGGACCGCGCGGGTGCGCAATTGCTTGAGGTCGCTGCCGCCGCCGGGTTCGGTCAGGCCGATGGCCGAGATGGTTTCGCCGCTGGCCATTTTGGGCAGCCAGCGCATTTTCTGCTCCTCTGTGCCGAAGGCCATCAGGAAAGGGGCGATGATGTAGCTGTGCATATCCCACGCCGGAGCGGCGATGCCGTAGCGTCCCAACTCCTCCAGAACGACCGTATCGTGGCGGAAGTCGCCGCCGGCGCCGCCGTATTCCACCGGAATGCTGGTGCCGAGCAGGCCGATCTCGCCGGCGCGGCGCCAGATCGAGGCCGGAGCTGCGCCCGCTTCCTCCCAGCTCTCGTAGGCCGGCAGCACCTCCTCGCGCAGGAAGCGCGCGATCGAAGCGCGCAGAATTTCGTGCTCCTCGCCGAAAACCGTCCTGGGAATGCCGAAATTCACGCCTCTAGCCTCCATACCATTCTGTCTGGTATGGATAGTAGAAGGCCGCCCGCCGCTGTCAATGTGGATGTCCGGTATGAGGATGCCTGGCCGCGACACCGGGGCGGGCGGATGACCTGTCGTGATCGAGCGTGGCCGCGCCCCGCCATGCTCAATCGATTTGTGCAACGGACGAACGCGATGATGGTCCTATGAGAAGCGGATCAACCAGCGCCAGACGCAGCGAAGCCGCCGGCCGGAAACCGGCGGAGACGCGGCAGCTCTCGCGTCAGGATTGGGTGGACTATGGCGTCTCGCTCCTGGGCGAATCCGGCGCCGATGCCGTGCGCATCGAACGGCTTTGCGCCGGCCTCAACGTCACCAAGGGAAGCTTCTACTGGCACTTCAAGTCACGTGCCGATTTCCTCGACCAGATGCTGGTGCACTGGCAGGACAAGGAAACCCAGGCGATCATCGACGAGATCGAAGCGCAGGCCGGTTCTCCCGCCGATGCGATCAAGCGGCTGTTCGAGAAGGCCAATGCCGGCACGGTGAACTTCCGCGCGGAACTGGCGGTGCGGCAATGGGCGATCCAGGACGACAAGGTGGCGCAGACGGTGCAAGCGGTCGATGAGCGCCGCCTGGATTTTCTGCACCGCCAGTTTCTGTCCATGGGATTTCCCGTGCCGGAAACGCAGATGCGCGCGCGGCTGTTGTATTCGCTCATTCTCGGCGAGGCGCTGATCCGGTCGCCCGAGCCGCGCGGCCAACGCAGGGCGCGCTGGCTGGCAAGTCTGCGGTTTTTGGCCGTGCCGGGCGGCACTGCGCCAGAATAGCCAGGAGTGTCGCGGAGAACGTCCGGCGGACCACGCCAGATGGTTGGCAAGAATCAGTGTCCGGCGCGGGCTGGTTTGTTGGCAACGCTGAACAGAAGGCTGGCATCGATGGCTTGGAAAAAATAACTCGACAATCGGGAAACATCCGACACCGGCTCTATCCAGATTGTCCTGAACTTTGCCCGGTCCAGTGCCGACATGTCGGTGGTGCTCACATCGGCAAAGAGTCTTTGCAAGATGCGCGAGGCATAGCCTTCGTGCCCCGAAAGTTTGGGAATTCCTCTTTGCCATCTATCCAATGCTTCATCATCGCCCGCCAGCGCACAAGCGAGGTCAGTAAGCAGCACCTCGACGCCCGTGCCCGCCATTCGCCGCAGCACGTCCAACTGTCCTGAACGAAGAGTGACTTCAACCTGAACTGCGGGAGGAATGCTGATACCCTCGATATCGAACTCGCGCGATTTGGTCACACGGCGACCGAGAACGATTTGTCCAAACAAGAACTCTGGATCACTTTTTACAAGTTTTTCCAGTGCCACCTGCTCAGATTTTCGCGCAGCTCCCGTCAAGCCAGCACCATTCAGTGCAAAGTCTGCGCGCTTTGCCCGTCCGTGCCGAAGCACCTCAATGAACGCATAGTCGGGCTCGGGCTCGGGCTTGGGTTGCGGCCTCTTGCTGCGTACTGAATCGGCCTGTTGCGCGGTCGCGGGCTGCGCGGTCGCGGGCTTCGCGGTCGTCGCCTTGGGCGGAGGAGTTGCAGCGCTGCTGCCATGAACCAATTCAGACGGCGGCTGCACTGGGGAGGAAGCCGGTACGCCGATGTCTTTGGCCGGTTCGCGCGCTGTTTCTTTCGAACCCAGGTCGGCGGCTTGGTCGGCGGCGAACTGAGTCGCTCCTCCAACTTCCGCCGCGCTATCGTCAGTGATGTCGCGTTCCGTGATATCGTGTTCTGCGATATCGCCTGCTGCATCCAGGTCAGCACTTCTTGGCGTCGAGACATCGACATCAACGTCAGACAGCACATCATCTTCCAGCTCGGCAGCGTCGTCGTCGATCATTTTCAGCTTTTTCAGGAGGTCCGGACTGCCCGGATGCTCCTTGAGGCCAAGATCCAGCCACCGGCGCGCCTCTTCAAGCCCGCTTTCGCGGTACGCCAATCTGAATCGAATGGAATAATAGTGGCTCGACCTTTCGAAGGCATCCGCCCGATCCAAGAGCTTTGATGCCATGGCGCTGTCGCGCAAGGACAGATACAGCGCGGCGGCGAAGACGAGCAGCCGCGAGTTTTCGGGATTGATTTCGAGGCCCGCCGTGGCAATGGCCAGAGCCTCGTGCAGGCGTGTCTTGTCCGCGGCGACAAGCTTGGCGAGCACCATGGTGTATGCGGGCTCCCTCAGCCCCAAGTTGCCCACCTCTCGCAACAGATGCTCGGCTTCGCGGCCGCGATTGGCGTCCACCAGCAGCTGTGCAAGCCACGTGCGGACCTGCGCGTTTCCTGGAAACCGGCGGACGGCTTCCCAGGCAACGTTTTCGGCTTGATCGTTCTGACCGAGCTTGGAAAGGCATCGCTGCCACACGTTCCACAGCGTCGGATACTGCTCATCCCACATCAGCCCGCGTCTCACGTAGTGCATGAGAAGCTCGGTCGCGCGTCGAGAAGCCAACCCGAGGAACGCAGGGCTGATCAACGTGAGTGCCCGGTGATAGTGGTAGCAATTGCCGTGGTGACGGGCCCACTGCTCGTGCCTCTCGAACAAGTCCCGGGTCAGGTCTGCGATCCTGTCGGTAAAGCCATCCCTCGCCAGACTGATCAGGTCGCGTGCCTCCTCCGGCATCGGCGACAGGAATAGCGTGTCGCGATGCGGGGCCGCGCGGGACCTTTCCTGTGGCCGCGATCTCCCGGTCTGGCCTTTCGTCTTGATGCTCGCGCGCCACCACACCGCAGCCTGAAATATCTGAACCCTGCCCCCATCCGCCGAGGGGGGCGGAGACGCAGGGTCCTGCAGCGATGTTTGTCTGCATATCCCGTAGATGGCTTCATCAATGATCCTGCGCCAGACCGGATCCGCTCGCGGCATGAGTTGCTGCACGCTCAGCCAGCGTTCAACGAACTCCTCTCTCGCAGGACGGTAGATGGCAGCCCACAAACCCAGGGCAAACGCTACACGAGGAGCGAGATCATCTCCGGGCTTTCTCGGCAGCGTTCGCAACCCCAGCAACGCGACGTCGAGATACGCCATCGGGATTGCAGTGCCAGCTTGCCGGCAAAGCTGGATCCAGCGCGGTTCGAGCGCGCTGTCATCAAGGGCTTGCTGATGCAATGCGCAAAGCTTGAGCAGTTGCAATCTGACATCGCGCGAAGAGTGTCGAAGCTGAAGCTTCTGGCTCCAGTTCTCCCATCTCCAGAAGTCCGCCAGGATATTTTTCGTGACCGAGTTCAGATTGAGGCGCTGGGCGATGATCAGCGCTTCTCGAATCTCCCGTATGAACGGGTCAAGTCCATAGGCCTGCCTTTGAGCGGGAGAAAACTCACGCCGCTCCTTGAGCCAATCCCAGATCCCGCGGGCCAGAGGCTCGCGATAGGGATCGGCGTCCTCCAATTCCTTCAAAACACCAACGATCGCGTCGTCGGTGTCCGCCCGCTGGTAATCGCCAAAGTCGACGAAGCCCGCGAGCGCGCGTGATACGGCCCGGGTCGGGCCGCTCTGAAGTTCGGCGAGCCATTGGACTGTCATGGGCGATAAGGACATCTTGGTAGGCAGGTCTCCGGCATTGCGCGACCAAAACTGTACTGATCGAAGGCCAGTTGTAGCGCATCAAGGTGGCTATTGCGCATGCAGTTGATAGCGCAACCTTTCACCGGTTCCTTCAAGATACCGACCTTGGAGATATGCTTGAACTGATAATCAATTCTAAAATGCAACATTTCCGCAAAAAAATGCTCATAATCCGAAACGCGGTCCAGGTACACCGCCCGGCCCCCGACGCATTCCTTGGGGGCCGGGTAGAAATACGGCCAATTGCCGCAATCAAGCGCTGTCGGGGACAGAAACCGATTGGGAACAGGGTAAAGGGACCTGTCCGCCGCCTCGATAACCTCGGCGACCTGGTAACGCATCAGACAGACGATCAACGGCTCGGCTTTGGGCTTGTAGTGTGCAAGCCCGAGCCGATCACGCAGACGGACGGGCCAATTGGGGAGCTTGGCGTCGGCTCCCAGCTCCGCGTCGGGACCTGCAAACATCGGCCTGAAGTCTCTGTATGAATTCCATTGCCTGAGAAAGTTATTGACGATGACCACGGTCTCCGGCGTCGAGGTGCCGTTGCCTACGGCCCGAAAGGCGGCGAGTGTCTTTGCGTTTTCCTTGGCGGCAGCCGCGTTCGAGGCAGCAGGACTTACACGATCAACCTCGCACGACAGGTTTTCCAGCCGTATAAGCCATTCATCTTTCTCGATCGGCCCATAAGCTGCCGCATCGTTGTGATTGGAAAAGGTCGGATGCTCGTGAACGTCTCCTACGGTGATCTTGCTCTTGTAGTGAACTTCTAAAGCGGTGCCGATATCGGTTTCGGCATGCCGGGCGACCGCGGTGTCCTCGACGAGCTGCCGCCGATGAGGCGAGGCCCGTTCCTCAAACAAGATGTTGTGTGCCACGGCAAGCCGTCCTGCTTCGGTCGACTTCAGCGCAGACGTATGGTCTGCCAACAGTTGTGGATGAACAAATTCCATCGCGGCCCCCCGTGACCGAAGTGAAAAAGCAGACTTGTCCTGTCGTTCAGGCCGGCGATCCGGTGTATTTCACCATGCTCACAGCGTCTTATTGGTCTTCTTCACAGCCTCCGCATGGCGCTCGTCCTTCTTGCCGTTTAGACGGCCCGGTGGCGCTGCGGCACTTTATTTTAGCCCCCGTTGAGTATGCAACCTATGGTATTGTCGCCTCCGTTGCGAAGCAATGCCAACTTCCTGATCCTCATAAAAATGCCGGGCTTGCGCCCGGCATTTTCGGCACCTGATAAACACCCGGGCCAACCCGGGCGGCCTGCAACGGGCTAAAGCGCCTTATTGCTCTCCTTCACCGCCGCTTCCGCATCCACATACACCTCACCACCCATCTGCTTGAACTTCTCGCTCATCTCCTTCATCCCCGCCTGGGCAACGTCCGGATAGAGCGCAGCCCTCTCGTTGCTGCCGAGGCTCGCCGCATAGTCCCGCACGTCCTGCGTGATCTTCATCGAGCAGAACTTTGGGCCGCACATCGAGCAGAAGTGCGCGACCTTGTGCGCCTCCTTGGGCAGTGTCTCGTCGTGGTATTCGCGCGCGGTGTCGGGATCGAGGCCCAAGTTGAACTGGTCCTCCCAGCGGAAGTCGAAGCGCGCCCGGGACAGCGCGTCGTCGCGGAGCTGCGCCGCGGGGTGGCCCTTGGCGAGGTCGGCGGCATGGGCCGCGATCTTGTAGGTGATGACCCCTTCCTTGACGTCGTCGCGGTTGGGCAGGCCGAGATGCTCCTTCGGCGTGACGTAGCAGAGCATGGCGCAGCCGAACCAGCCGATCATCGCGGCACCAATGCCCGAGGTGATGTGGTCGTAGCCCGGGGCGATGTCGGTGGTGAGCGGGCCAAGCGTGTAGAACGGCGCTTCGCCGCACTCCTTGAGCTGCTTGTCCATGTTGATTTTGATCTTGTGCATCGGCACGTGGCCGGGGCCTTCGATCATCACCTGGCAGCCCTTCTTCCAGGCGATCTGGGTGAGCTCGCCCAAGGTCTCGAGCTCGGCGAACTGGGCGCGGTCGTTGGCGTCGGCGATGGAGCCGGGGCGCAGGCCGTCGCCCAGCGAGAAGCTGACGTCATACTTGCGCATCAGGTCGCAGATCTCGTCGAAGCGCTCGTAGAGGAAGCTCTCCTTGTGGTGCGCGAGGCACCACTTGGCCATGATCGAGCCGCCGCGCGAGACGATGCCGGTGACGCGGTTCGCGGTCAGCGGCACATAGGCGAGGCGGACGCCGGCGTGGATGGTGAAATAGTCGACGCCTTGTTCGCATTGTTCAATGAGCGTGTCCTTGTAGCACTCCCAGTCGAGCTTGACGGGATCGCCGTTGACCTTCTCCAGCGCCTGGTAGATCGGCACGGTGCCGATCGGCACCGGCGAGTTGCGCAGGATCCATTCGCGGGTGTTGTGGATGTTGCGGCCGGTGGAGAGGTCCATCACCGTGTCCGCGCCCCAGCGGATCGCCCACACCATCTTGTCGACTTCCTCTTCGACCGAGGAGGTGACGGCGGAGTTGCCGATGTTGGCGTTGATCTTGACCAGGAAGTTGCGGCCGATCGCCATCGGCTCGAGCTCGGCGTGGTTGATGTTGGCCGGGATGATGGCGCGGCCGCGGGCCACCTCGTCGCGGACGAACTCGGGCGTGATGAAAGCGGGGACCGACGCGCCGAAGCTTTCGCCGTCCTTCAGCGCGGCCTCCGCGCGCTCCAGCATCTTCTTGCGGCCGAGGTTCTCGCGCTCGGCGACGTAGATCATCTCCTTGGTGACGATGCCCAATCGCGCCCATTCGAGCTGGGTGACGGGCTTGCCGTCGAGGGCGCGCCAGGGCTTCGGCGTGTTGGGGAAGTTGCGGGCCAGGTGCTTGCCGGTGACGTTGCCGTTGTCGACCGGCTTGATCGGCCGGCCCTCGTATTGCTCGACGCCGCCGCGCTCCTTGACCCATTCGATGCGGGTGCGTTTGAGGCCGTTCTCGACGTCGATCGTGACGTCGTTGTCGGTGTAGGGGCCGGAGGTGTCGTAGACGGGCAGGGGGGCCTCGCCCGATTCCTTCGACAGCACGATCTCGCGAAGCGGCACGCGCAGGTCGGGTGCGCGCTCGGGCGTGACATGGGTCTTGCGTGATCCGATCAGCGGTCCGGTCGTGACCTTCGGCGTGGCGAGTTCGGAAGCGGAGACGGGCTTGTTCATGCGGTCCTCCTCAGGAGCGTGGTGTCGCGGGCGCTTTGGCTTGCGAGGGCAAGCCAGTCGCGCACGCGGGCATCGGGATCGGGGTGTTGCGTCACGTCGCTGACGACGGCGATGGAATCCACGCCGGCGGCGAAGATTTCGGGAGCCTGCTCGAGCCTGATGCCGCCGATGGCGACCAGCGGAATTTTTCCGATGCGCTTCTTCCACTCGGCGATACGCGGCACGCCCTGCGGGGCAAAGCGCATGGCCTTGAGCGTGGTCGGGAAGATCGGCCCGAGCGCGACGTAGTCGGGATTGTGGCGGAGTGCATTGTCGAGCTCGGCGTCGTCATGGGTCGAGAGGCCGAGCGTCAGCCCCGCGGCGCGGATCACCTTGATGTCGGCATCGGCCAAGGCCGCGAGGTCCTCCTGGCCGAGATGCAGGTGCTGCGCCTTCGCCTCGATCGCCGCCTGCCAATAGTCGTTGACCACGAGCTTCGTTGCAGTGCCGCGCGCGGCGTCGAGCGCCTCGCGCACGAGACTCAGCGCGTCGGCGTGGCTCAAAGGAGTCTGGCCCGGGCCCTTGGCGCGGAGTTGCACCGTGCCGACGCCGAGGCCGGCGAGGCGCTTCAGCCACGCGACCGAGTCGACGACAGGATAGAAGCGTTCAGGATACGGCATGCCAGAACGGGGTCCCGACGAGGGGGGTTGAGGGAGACGCGAAGTCGCGCGGACCCATCAGGCCCGCATCATAGCCGGTGCGGCCGGCTTCGACAGCCAGCCGGAAGGCGTTGGCCATGGCCACGGGATCGGCCGCCCGGGCGACGGCGGTGTTGAGGAGGACCGCGTCGTAGCCGAGCTCCAGCGCCTCCGCGGCATGCGAGGGCGCGCCGAGCCCGGCGTCGACCACCAGCGCAATGTCGGGGAGCCGCGCGCGCAGGAGCTTCAGCGCGTCGCGGCTGACGATGCCCCGCGCGCTGCCGATCGGGGCGGCCCAGGGCATCACCACGCGGCAGCCGGCCTCGACCAGGCGTAGCGCGACGCCGAGGTCCTCGGTGCAGTAGGGGAACACCTCGAAGCCGTCTTTCGTAAGGATCGCGGCGGCCTCGACCAGGCCGACGACGTCGGGCTGCAGCGTCTCGTCGTCGGCAATCACCTCGAGCTTGATGCGCGAGGTGCCGAACAGCTCGCGGGCGAGCTTTGCCGTGGTGACGGCCTCGCGCACGGTGCGGCAGCCCGCGGTGTTGGGCAGGATGGTGACGCCGAGCTCATGGATCAGCGACCAGAACGCGTCGCCCGCTTTGCCGCCCGCGGCCTCGCGGCGCACCGAGACGGTGACGATCTGCGCGCCCGAGGCGCGGATCGCCTGCTGCATGATCGCGGGCGAAGGATAGAGCGCGGTGCCGATCAGCAGCCGCGAGGAGAATTCGGTGTCGTAGAATTTCACCATGGGGTTGCTCATGGCGCCGCTCCGGCAGCCAGCCCTCGTAGGGTGGGCAAAGCCGCGCAAGCGGCGTGCCCACCTCGTCGTTCCGGTAGAAAGAGGTGGGCCCGGCGCTGACGCGCCTTGGCCCACCCTACGAACGTGTGCTGCGCTGATCGCATCGTCAGCCACCCTGCCTGGGAGTGAGGATTTCGATCGCGTCGCCGTCGCGCAGCTCGGTGTCGGCCCAGCGGGCGCGGGGCACGACCTCGAAGTTGACGGCGATGGCGAGATGCGTGCCGGTGTACTCCAATTCGTCGAGCAGCGCGCGCACGCGGGTCGCTGCGATTTCCTTCGTCTCGCCGTTCACGGTCAGGCGCATCGCATCACCTGATTGTCGATCTCGCCGCGCGTCACGTAAGCCGCGGTCAGCTCGCCGAGCGCCGGCGCGAGCAGGAAGCCGTGGCGGTAGAGGCCGTTGACGGCGATGCGCCGGCCGTCGATGTCGATGCGCGGCAGATTGTCGGGGAAGGCGGGGCGGAGCCCCGCGCCGATCTCGACGATGCGGGCCTCGCCGAACGCCGGATGCACCGCATAGGCGGCGCTGAGAAGCTCCAGCGCCGAGCGGACGCTGACGCCGCGGTCCTCGCTTTCGATGGAGGTGGCGCCGATCATGAAGCGGTGGTCCTCGCGCGGCACGATGTAAAGCGGCCAGCGCGGATGCAGCAGCCGCACCGGGCGCGACAGCGCGATCTCGGAGGTTTCGACCACGATCATCTCGCCCTTGACGCCGCGCAGCGCAGGGGCGGTGTCGCGCGCGGCGAGGCCGCGGCAATCGATGGTGATGTGGTCGGCGGCGGCTTCGTGTTCGGTTTCGAATCGGATGCCGACGCCCAACTCGGCGAGGCGCTCGCGCAGCCGCGGCAGGATCCTGCGCGGCTCGACGTGGCCTTCGCCGGCAAAGAACAGCGCTTCGCGGAAGCGTCCTTCAAGGGCCGGCTCAAGCGTGGCGATCTGCTCGCTGCCCAGCCGCTCATGGCCGCCGGTCAGGCGCGCGAAGCGGTCGAAGTCGGCGCGGTCGCGCGGATGCGCCACCACCAGCGAGCCGTTGAAGGGGAGGTCGGGAATTTCTTCACGCCAGAGGTCGAGCGAGCGCAGCCCCAGCCGCGTGATCACCGGCTCGGCCGCTTCCGCCTCGCACCACGGCGCGAGCATGCCGCCGGCGACGTGGCTCGCCGACGCTGTCATCGTTTCGTTGTCGCGCTCATATACGGTGACTTCGCAGCCCGCCCTGGCGAGCGCGAGCGCCTGCCAAAGGCCCGCGATGCCGGCGCCGATGATGTCGGCAGCCGCGATATCGCGGTGAGGCGAGCTGTGGCGATGCATCCCTGTCCCTTCGCCGGTATGAACCGGATCAGGTTCAAAGGGTCGCCGCGTGGCCCTTGCTGGGACTGTGCGGCCTCTCAGCTCCTACCGGAGCACCCCTCGGAACAGGCCTAATCTAGGCCCGCCGACCCAGGTGTCAACGTGCCAGGTTCCCGGTGGGGAGGTGGCGGCCATGCACAAGCGGCAGCTGCTGCTGCGCTGGGGGTCAGGAAGCCGTCGAACACCCGCGGCAGTCATGCCGGGGACGCCCGCCGCCGGCGCGTTCACGCGGGTCTTCGACGCGCTATGGCGGCATGCCCGGAATCCAGGGCTGCACACTCAGAGTCCCGGGCCTGGATTCCGGGCTCTCGGCTGCGCCCGCGCCCCGGAATAACGGCGGAGAAAACGTTCAGAACCTTGCCGGCCGCGTCATGCCCGCGTAAACGCGCGCCGCAGCATCGCCTCGCACTCTTCGGCGCGCTGGCGCGCCAGGTCAGTGCCCCAGTATTGCAGGATTTCGCCCAAGTCGCGGATCGCTACGTCAACGGCGGTCGCCAGATCGATCTCGTCGTCCGCAGCATCGGCTCTGCGATAGTCGCTCAGGTTCAGGATTTGCGCGCTCACGCATCACTCCACGAATCACCCGCGGCATGATGCGGAATGGCGGTTAACGAGCGGTGAGGCGAAGCGGAACGGGAAGCGAACGGCTATCGACGAATGATCGATGCGGATGAATCGCTGCGGTATTCCCATCCTTCCGTCTCAAGTGTCGGCGAAGGACTCTCCGCGCTGGGATAGCCGAGGCAGAAATAGCCGATCATCGTCCAGCCCGGCGGCACGTCGAGAATTCCGGCGACCTCGGCGGGATCGAGGATCGACACCCAGCCCACGCCGATGCCTTCGGCTCTCGCGGCGAGCCAGAGCACCGTCACGGCGGCCACCGCCGAATACTCGATGGTCACCGGCATGGTCTGCCGGCCGAGGCCGTGGCCCTGCGCGGTCGCAGGCTCCACGAACAGCGCAAACTGGCAGGGTGCGTCGCTCAAGCCTTCGAGCTTGAGCTGCGCGTAAAGCGCCGCGCGTTCGCCGGAGTAGCCGCCGAGCGCGTCCTTGTTGCAGGCGTTGAAGCATTCGCGAACGGCGACGCGACAGGCGTCGCTCTCCACCAGGACGAAACGCCACGGCTCGCTCAGGCCGACCGAGGGTGCGAGGGAGGCGATGCTCACCAGCCGTTCGAAGGTGCCTTGCGGCAGGGGATCACGCTTGAATTGCCGGACGTCGCGCCGCCATTTGAACAGATCGAGCAGTTGGGCGCGGAAATCCGCGGTAAATTCCGGCACGAATGGACCGTCCTGCAACTGGTTGTTTGATACACGAAGTGAGATCGCCGGGTGAGAAAATATCCGGCTCGCCGGGTAACAGGCGAAGATTCCCGGCAATTTTCAGAAAAGCGACCAGTCCCGACGGGGCCTCTCCGGGTTCGCGAACGACCGCAGAGAAGCGCGTGCGCAGTTCATCTCGCTGGCGCTGGGGCCATGACGTGGGGGCGGCTCCTATCTGCGAAACCTGCAATTGCGAGCGCTCTCCCGGTCGCCGCACAAAGGCGATCGAGAGCGGCCGCAACCGGCAGAGTGATCAAAAAGAGCAGAGCGGATGCATTGCACTGCGTCCGGCTTGCCTTGTCGCTTCAGCGCGTGCCCGACAAATGCCGTCAGCCTGGCTCGCGCCGCCGATATCCGGCGCGCCGCAACAAATCATCGGGGAGGAACCTGAGATGTTCCCTGATCTCGCGCTCTGCCTTCCGCATCCGCCCCGCGGCCAGCGCATCGAACCATCGGAGAAACAGTGAGCGCTTGGTCGTTCCGCTGGCCTTCACCGCGGTGCCAATGGCCTCGGTGCTCTGCAATGTGCTCATGATCCAATTCCATCCGATCAGAATATGGGCGCCGGCCTTCGGCATTCCGGCCGACCGGTCGGCCTCGGCCTATGAGGTCTGCCTGTCGATCATTCGATGAAGCCAAGTCCTTTGCGGACGACGCGCTGAACGCGGGCCGGGCGGTAAGCGCCGACAGCAGCGCGCCATCTGGCGATGAAGGCCTCCAACCATGACATCGCAGACCTTCACTGGGCGGGCTGCGCAGGTGAAAGGGCCGATGCGACGCTGTCGTAGCTCGACAGTGCCTCGCTCCCGCGACCTTCCCGACAGGCGTTGCGGGCGCTCATCACCGTCAGGAACGCGTCGAACAGTTTCCGGCTTGTCGCATCCTGCGCTTCGCCGCGGCGTTCGATCATGGTTACAGCCTGCAGGTCACGCTGCGCGCATATCGCGTAGAGCGGCTCGGCGCGCTGGGAAAGGCGCGTCATCTCGGGCCGGTCCGGTGCGTTCGGCGGTGGCCGATCGCCGACGTCCAGCGCCCTGACCGTGATGATCGCCGCACATTGCGCGGCGATCATGATCGCGAACGCGAGCGCGGGCAGCAGGGCTTGCATCGTCGTCCTCCATCCGCTTGCGCGGGGGCGCGCGGGATCATGCGTTGGGATTGCCGGAGCACCTCCCAACGATCTACTTTCGTCGGCAATGCGCGTTCTGCGCGCGCAAACCGGGCCATTGTCGCGGAGCCTAGGGTGCGATTGTTGTGCAATTATTTGCAGTCAGGCCCTGCGATGCCGGAGGCAATTGCCAGCGGCGAAAGTCTCAGCGATGCTCGCCAGTGGGAGGGCGAGCATGGCCGAGGCAGTCAAATATGGGCAGACCACGTTCGAAGCGGACTTTCTGTTCGGCACCAATGAGCAAGGTTCGACCGTCAAGTTCAGCCGGGCCGAACGCATTCTCCTGACCAAGCTCACCCGGAGCGGGCGAGCGATCCTCACGCGGGATGATCTGCTGGACGCGCTTTCCGGCCCCGGCTCGGATGCGTCCGACCGCAACATCGACTTCGTGATCAACAGGCTCCGCCGCAAGCTCGGAGATTCCGCGCGAAATCCGACCTACATTGCGACGCAGTATGGCGAGGGCTACGTCTGGGTCGCCGAGAGGGCGAAACGTTCCGGAAATTCGGCGGGCGCGTTTCTGGTGGTCGGTCCCATCCGCGGCATGAAATTTTTGGGCCCTTACGGCGAACACGCGCGCTCGTATGCCGACGAGCTCCGGCTCGGCCTCGACCGGCAGACGGCAAAAGAAAGCAAGGTGGTTCTCGACGAGGACTGCCCGCCGGCGGAGCTGTTCAACGGCGAGAAGCCGCGCTTTGCGGCGGAGCTGAGCTTTTTCGAGTCAGACAACCGCCTGGACTGCGCCATCACCTTGAAGACCTTTGCAACCGGCCAGATCATCCGGGTTTCCCGACACATCGTGACGAGCGGCGAGCCTCCCGGGGAGCCGCTGGATCGAAAAGCCGTCGAGAGCACGGCAGGCGAAATCGTCGTGGCCATTTGGGACGCGCTTGCCTACCGGGCGAGCGCACTGGCGACGCCGTCGGACGCGCCGCTCGCCGTCCGCATGCACGATGCCGCGCTGCTCCTTGCCGATACGGCGAGCTGGGTCGAGACCCAGAAGCGTCTGGTGTCGACGCTGGAAAAGCAGCCGGACGATCATCGGGCCCAGCTGATGTTGGCGACCTGCATTCACTCGAAATACCTGATGTCCGGACCGATGATCCTTCCGCAACAGGACTTTCGAAAACAGGATGAAGATGAGATCGAGCGGCTGACCCTGTCGAGCCTGCCACGCCTGCAGGACAATCCGGTCTTCATGATGGCCGCCGGCAAGCTGCTCTACTTCATTGGCCGCAGCCACCAGCCATTGGCGATTCAGATCATCGAGGAAGCCTTCAACTCCACCGCAGCCTTTGCCACATCGTTTGCGATTCTCGGACAGATCCGGATGTTCGAGGGCGATATCGAGGCAGCGCTTGCCCTGGTTGATCAGGGGCTGGAGCTATGCCCCGCCGGATCGCCGTTCGAGCTCTACCTCCTGGTGCTGAAGTCTCAGGCTCTGCTGGCGTCCGACCAGCGGGCAGCTCTGCCGGCTGTCCTGGACACACTTTTTGCCAAGCAGGCAGGGCTCCGGGAGGCGCTCTCCATCTTTTACACCTCGGGAAGCGCGGACGAGGTGCCGCCGGAGGCGAGCCACCTGCTCGACAACATCGATGAGGCGCGTGCCAGAGCGATGCTCGTTTGGACGAACTACCTTTGGGCGCGGCTCTTCCGCGTCCCAGAGCACCGGGAGAACTATTTGCGAGGACCGCTTACGTTGCTCGTTGGGCGGCTCGGACCTGCAGTAATCCCTGACGAAGTGCGTGTGTCGGCGCCTGGATTGGTTGCTGCCCTGGTGGGTAAAGCGCGCCTATTGGACAAATCCTGATCGCAATGTCGCCACGGCAAGGATGGTCAGCGGTTCCGCAGGCGCCACGCGACCTTGCGCATAGCGGTAGGGGATGAAGTAGTCGCGATTGGCCAGATTCTTCCCAACCAGGGCAACAGCCCATTGCCCTGCGTCATAGCCCACTTTGGCATCGAAGGTGATGAAGCCCGGCGTGAAATATCGGTTGTCCAGCGCGAGGGCCTGACTGGACGCGGCATAGAGACCGGCACCGATCGACACATTCTTGAAGGGGCCCGATTGAACCTTGTAGTTGCCCCACAAGCGTCCGGAGTGGGCCGGGACGCGGTCCGGCCGATTGCCGACCGGAAGAACGGTGTCCTGCGTGATCCTGGCGTCGATGTAGGCGTAGCTTGCGAGCACCGACAGCCCGGAAACCGGATGCCAGGTCAATGCCGCATCGAAGCCGCGTGAGCGCTGTTCGCCGGTCTGCACCTGCCAGAACGGATTGGCCGGGTCGGTGCTGACGACATTTCGCCGGGTAATGTCGAACACGGCCAAGGTGGCGGCGAGCCCGTCACGCAGCGCAAGCTTGACGCCGGCCTCGAGTTGCTTTGCCTCCTCCGGCTTCGGTGCACCTTCGCCGGCAAACCAGCGGACCGTGCGCAGTCCCTCGCTATAGCCGGCGAACGGCGTTACGCCGCGGGCAACGTCGAACGCAACGCCAAAGCGCGGCAGGAGTGCGGCTTCGTCGATATTATTTTGCCCGCCGCCAAACTGGCGCGAGCCCTGGAGGTCGACGTCGGCCCATCGCAGGCCTGAAAGAAGGTGCAGGCGATCCCAGACCGTCGTCTGGAGCTGGGCGGTGAGGCCGCTGTTCACGTTGATGTTGTTGGCGTCGAACACCCTCGCTCCCGACCCGATCGGGTCCACGTAGCGTGGAAAGGCGGGAAAGGGATTGGCAAGGTTCGTCATTCCTGCAAAGGACGACCAGATCGAGAGGTTGTCGGCGACGCGGTCGTAGTCGCCGCCGAGCAGAAGGGTGTTGCTGGTGTCGCCAACGGCGAATTTCGCGGTGACGTTGGAGCTCGCGGAAAATTCCCGTGCATGCCACGGCGCGCCCAGGTTGAACATCGCATAGGACGTCCCGAAGGTCGGCGTGTGCGAAAGATAGGTCTGAGCCGGATCGCTCTGCCGTGTGCCGCTGTACCGCGCAGCGGCGTTGAACGACCAAACGCTGTCGAGCGCATGGTCGAAGCGGATTGTGACGCCGGCGTTGTCCGAGAAGCCTTTGGGCACGTCCGGCGGGCCGACAAACAAGTCGCGACGAAGCGTGAAGCGAGAGCGATCGAGCGTGCCGGTCGCGGGTAGCCCGACATAGACCTGATGGTCCCGGTGCGAGACCCGGCCCTGGACGGTCAGTGACGTCGTCTCGCCGTTCGTGAAAGTCAAAGTGGGATTGAACGAATAGCGCCGGCGCTCGATCAGGTCGACATAATCGCGCGATTTTTCGAACTCCCCGGTCATCCGAAAGAGCACGCCGCGCTGCAGTGGTCGATTGATGTCGAACCAGGGGTTTCGCACGGCGTAACCACCGGCAACAAGGCCGGCATGATGAAAGGGAGCAGCGACCGGTAACTTGGAGATCGTGTTGATCACGCCGCCGGTCACGCCAAGTCCGCTCTGGAAGAAAAGACCGCCGGGACCCTTGACGACCTCGATCCGCTCGGTGTTCACGACAGAAGTATAGTCGCCGCCGTCGATGTAGTTCGGGAGTCCGTCGACGTATCTCTCCGCGTCAAAACCGCGAACTTTGTAGTTCGCGCCGTACAGGAAGATGCCCGGCATTCCGGTCGTTGCGGCCACGTTGCGAAGTGCCTCGCTCTGCGTCAGCGGGGCCTGGTCGTCGATGACGGAGCGCGGAATGACCTGAACGGTTTGCGGGATGCGTTCGATCGGCGTGATGGTCTTGGTTGCCGAAATTGCCGTGAGCGCCCGATATCCGATGACCGTGCCGGCCGTCGTTGCCGTCGGCTGCGACCCGCCGTTCGGCGGTGATGGTCTGGAGGAGCCCGGTTGGGCGTGCCGCGTTTCGTCCTGGACCCGCCGGGTCGGCGGCCGGACAACAATTCTGGGCAGTTCTGTCACCTCGACCTGGGCGATCGCGCTGCCCTGACGCGCAACCAGATCGGCGCCGGCCAGGATGGAGGCCGCCGACATGATACGGATGGCGGGCGCGAATCTCATCAGCGGACAGCGTCAGTGCAACAACGAGTGGTGTCTGCTGTTGCGATTGCCCGCAGCGACGGTCGGGCAGAAAGTGTGTCCTGTCACGTCCTTCGAGGCAAGACACGGCTCGTCTCGCCAGAAGCTCGGACCGGCACCAAGGTTCGTTGATCCGAGCTTGTCGGAGGCGCCCTTCCTCCTGCGCCAAAGCCGTAACGCAAAAAAAGACCGGGCGGATGCGCCTGCATCCGCCCGGCTTGTCGTGCGTGAAAAAAAATCAGCGGGCGGCGTCGGCCGCCGCCTGCTGATCGAGCAGCGGCGTGATGCGGCGCACCGCGACGCGGCGGTTGGCCTCCTCGGGCCCCGGCGTGTCGATCTTCAGGTTCTGCTCGCCGTAGCCCTGCGTTACGAGGTTTTCCGGCGGCACCTTGAACTGCTCGGTCAGCGCCACCGCGACGGCCTCGGCGCGGCGGTCGGACAGCGAGAGGTTGTCCTCCTCGGCGCCCACCGCGTCGGTGTAGCCCTCGACCATGAAGACCTCCTTCGGGTTGCGCTCGAGCGCCTTGTTGATGCCCTCGGCAATGATCCCAAGCTTGTCGATCTGCACCAGCGCGAGCTGCCAGGAGCCGGTGTCGAAGGTGACGTCGAGATCGACGCGCGGCATTCGGTCGCGCAGCGGCGCGCTGAAGCGCACCTGATCGAGCGTGTAGCGCTCGTGGATCGGCTCGACCGGCGGCGCGACGAACACGTCGTGGATCTGCTCGCGCGGGGCGCGCCACATCTCGACGATGTAACGCTCGCGCGGGATGTGGATCACCGGCGGCGGCAGCATGACGAACATGTTGACGGGGCGCGGACCGGCAAAGCCGTTGTCGATGATGACGATGTCGCGGCCGCTCTGGTCGCGGCGCAGCCGGCGAATGAGGCGGCCGCCGGCGTCGGTCACCGTGACGATGCTGTAGCCGCCGGGGCGGACCACGACGGTCTCGATGTCCATGCCGCGCCGTACGGTGTTGACGTTGCGGGCATTGACGACGAAGCGGTTCGACTCGTTGTGCCGGATGATGGTGGTGTTGTTCTCGCGGATGATGGTGCGGTCGCCCTCGCGGATGAACACGCGGTTGCCTTCGCGCACCTCGTGGCGCTGCTTACGGACGTCATCGATGCGCGCGGCCGGGGTCTGGTCGTTGCGGTCGCGGCGCAGGAATTCGCGCGCGTCGCGCGGCTGCATCACCGGCGCGACCGCGGCGGCTCCGGCCGCAGCTGCACCGACCGCCGCGGCTGCGCCGGGCGTGACCCCCGGC
>JAIESI010000223.1 GCA_019746135.1 Xanthobacteraceae bacterium | reverse complement strand
TGGTCCCGATCCCCTTCCAAAAACGAATCAGGATCGTATTGTCAGAGCAGAAAAATTAATGAGTTCTGACCCTAGTATGATGCGCCGCGTAACCGGAGCGCGGCGCTATGACGCTGGCAATGCACCTGACGAAACCCGACCGATCTCGCGCGATGGGCCGAACCGCCCGAGTCCTGATAGCCGAAGACGAATTGCTGGTGGCTTGGCATCTCGAGTCTTTGGTGCGTGAGCAGTGTCACGAGGTGTGCGGCCTCGTGCCGGACGGCGACGGCGCCGTCGAGCAGGCCGCCGATCTCAACGCCGATCTGGTGCTGATGGACGTCCGCCTCGCCGGCCGCATGGACGGCATCGAGGCGGCGCGCATCATTCGCGAGCAGCGCGGCACGCCGGTGATCTTCATCACCGCCCACGGCGACCAGGCGACGCGCGCGCATATCGACCGCATCCTGCCGGGCGCGCCGGTGCTGGCCAAGCCGATCTCGGCCGAACGGCTGCGCGACGCGATCGCGTCGGTGCTGCGGTAAATTTCTAATTTCCGACGTCACGCAACGCGGGCGGTCCCATCCCTCCCCGCGAGGGGAGGGTGGCCGCGAGCGAAGCGAGCGGTCGGGTGGGGAGAGGCCTGCGAGATACGGAGACTTCTCCCCACCCGGCTCGCTGCGCTCGCCACCCTCCCCTCGCGGGGAGGGATGACACCGCCTGTATCGCGAGTGACTGCTGGGGCGCTCACGCCACCGCGGTCGGGGCCAGCGCCTCGATATCCGTCACCACGTCGATGATCGCCGGACGATTGGCGGCGAGCGCCTGCGCGAGCGCCGCGGGCAAGCCCTTCGGATCCTCGACGCGGATGCCGAGCGCGCCCATCTCCTCGGCAATCCGCGCGAAGTTGGTCTTGCGGAAGGTCCAGAGCTCGCGCGCCTGCTCGGTCTGCGTGCCGCCATAGACGCGGTCGAAGCCGCGCTTGGATTGATTGCCGCCGCCGTTGTTGTTGACCACGGTCACGGCGTTGATCTTCCAGCGCACCGCGGTCTCGATGTCGCCGATGTGGTACCAGAAGCCCGCGTCGCCGGTGAACGTCACCACGGGACGATCGGGCGCGCCGCACTTGGCGCCGAGGCCCGCCGGAAACGCCCAGCCGAGATGGCCGGCGCTGCGCATGTAGCTCTGCTTGTCGGTGCGCAGATCATACATGCCGCCCATCCACATGCCGGCATGGCCGGTGTCGACGCAGACGATCGCGTCGTCGGGCACGTGCTTCGACAATTCGTGACAGATGCGCGCCGGATGGATCGGCGCCGCGTCCGACTCCAAGTCCTTCTTGTACTTGGCGTACCACGCCGCGACGATGCCCTGCGCCTGCGCGACCCACGCCTTGCGCTTGGCCGCCGTGCTCTTGTCGCAGGCCGCGAGCATCTTCGCGAGCGTGACCTTGGCGTCGCCCTGCACGCGGGCCTGCAGCGGATAATTCATGCCGAGCGCCTCCGGATCGATGTCGATCTGGATCGCCGGCGTGCCGATCTTCGGCACCGCCCAGAAATGCGTGGTCATGCCGCCGGTGGTGGTGCCGATGTAGCAGACGAGATCGGCCGCGTTGACCACCTTGTTGGCGCTCTCGCGCGAATAGGTGCCGACCACGCCGACCGACAGCGGATGCACGCCGGGGATCGAATCCTTGCCGTTGAGCGAGGTGGCGACCGGAATCTGCAGTGCCTCGGCAAGGGCTACGAGCTCGCGCGCCGCGCCCGAGTGGCGCACGCCGCCGCCCGCGACGATCACCGGGCGCTCCGCATCCTGCAAGACCTGCAGGGCCGTCAGCACGCTGCCGCGATCCGGCTCCGGCCGGAACGGCGGCACCTGGCCGAACTCCGGCTCGACCAGCGGCTCCATCTCGCCTTCCTCGCCGTCGACCTGGCCTTCGTTGCCGCGGAATTGCAGATGCACCGGTCCGGGCCGCCCGGTCGTCGCCACGCGGAACGCCTGCCGCACCATGTCGGGAAAACGGTTCACGTCGTCGACCGTGGCGTTCCATTTGGTCACCGGCTCGAACGCCGGCACGTCGTCGACCTCCTGATAGACCTGCCGGAACTTGGTCTTCGGCTCGCGGCCGCCGGTGAACGCGATCACCGGCGAGTGCGCCAGCCACGCGTCGCGCAGGCCCGCGGCGAGATTGAGCGCGCCGATCACCTGCGCCATGCAGATGCCGGGCTTGCCGGTGGCGCGCGCATAGCCGTCGGCCATGTAGGCCGCGGTCGCCTCGCTGTGCACGTGCAGCCGCTTGATCCTGGTGCGCGTCTCCATCACCGCGAAGGTTTTGCGCAAGACCGCAGGCACGTGAAAAACGTGCGTCACGCCGTAGGCCTCGAGCATGTCGGCCATGCATTCGGCGCCCAGCATCTTCCGATTGTGTCCCAGCATCGTTGTTGGCCTTCTCCTTGGGGGCGGCAGAATGGCACGCCACGCCAACCACGCAAGGCCCGATCCGGTATAATCCGATGGCGCGATTCCCGAGGCCCATATGTACACTGCGACCGTCGGAGCACGACGCTACACGTTCCCCGATCTGAAGACGCTGATGGCCAAGGCTACGCCGCTGCGCAGCGGCGACCAGCTCGCGGGTCTCGCCGCCGAGACCGGCGAGGAGCGGGTCGCCGCAGAGTTCGCGCTGGCCGATCTGCCGCTCTCGGCATTTTTGCAGGAGCAGGTTGTCCGCTACGAGGACGACGAGGTGACGCGCCTCATCGTCGACAGTCACGACAAGGTCGCCTTCGTGCCGGTGTCGCATCTCACCGTCGGCGGCTTCCGCGACTGGCTTCTCTCCGACGAGGCGACGACGCCCGTGCTCACCGCGCTCGCGCCCGGCATCACGCCGGAGATGGCGGCGGCGGTGAGCAAGATCAGCCGGCTGCAGGACCTGATGGTGATCGCCGCGAAATGCTCGGTGGTCACCCGGTTCCGCAACACCATCGGCCTGCCCGGACGGCTTTCGGTGCGGCTGCAGCCGAACCACCCGACCGACGACGCGCGGGGGATCGCCGCGAGCATTCTCGACGGCCTGCTTCTGGGCTCCGGCGACGCGGTGATCGGCATCAATCCCGCGACCGACAGCCCGGAGCGCGCGCACCGGCTGCTGTCGATGCTGGAGGACATTCGCATCAAGCTCGACATCCCAACGCAGGGGTGCGTGCTGGCCCACGCCACCACCACGCTGCAGCTCATCCGCCAGGGCTCGCCGGTGGACCTCGTGTTCCAGTCGATCGCGGGCACGCAGGCCGCCAACAAGAGCTTCGGCATCGACCTCGCGCTGCTCGACGAGGCGCGCGAGGCGGCGCTGGCGCTGAAGCGCGGCACCGTCGGCAGCAACGTGATGTATTTCGAGACCGGCCAGGGCAGCGCGCTCTCCGCCAATGCGCATCACGGTGTCGACCAGCAGACGCTCGAGGCGCGCGCTTACGCGGTGGCGCGGCGCTACCAGCCGCTCCTGGTCAACACCGTGGTCGGCTTCATCGGCCCGGAATACCTGTTCGACGGCAAGCAGATCACCCGCGCCGGCCTCGAAGACCATTTCTGCGGCAAGCTGATGGGCGTGCCGATGGGCGTCGACGTCTGCTACACCAACCACGCCGAGGCCGATCAGGACGATATGGACGCGCTGCTGGCGCTCCTGGTCGCGGCCGGCGTCAACTTCGTGATGGGCGTGCCGGGCGCCGACGACGTGATGCTCGGCTATCAGAGCACCTCGTTCCACGATGCGCTGGCGATGCGCGACCTGCTTGGGAAGGGACCCGCGCCGGAATTCGAGGCCTGGCTGGCGCGACAGGGGCTGATGGACAAAGCCGAGCGCATCCGGCCGCGCGACATGCCGGGCCGCTTTCGCGCGCTCCTTCCGGCGGCGAGCGCATGAGCGAGAACCGTCCCAAGCCCGCGTCCGGCGAAGACAGCCTTTGGGCCGACCTGCGGCGATTGACCGCCGCGCGGATCGGGCTTCCGCGCAGCGGCGCGTCACTTGCGACCGCCCCCCTGCTCGGCTTCAAGCTCGATCACGCCCGCGCCCGCGACGCGGTGCACGAGCCGCTCGACGAGGCGCGGTTGCTCGCGGACCTCGCCGGTCTCGGCTCGATGGTGCTGCCGGTGGCGAGCGCCGCGGCCGACCGGAGAGAGTTTCTGATGCGGCCCGATCTCGGCCGAAGGCTCGCTCTGGGCGCGGATGCGACGCTCGCACCGCACGCCGCCGAGCATGACGTCGTGTTCGTGATCGCCGACGGGCTGTCGGCGCGCGCCGTGCAGTCGCATGCCGCACCGGTCCTGAAGGCCGTCGTGCCGGCGCTGGACAGGGCCGGCTGGCGGATCGCGCCGCTGGTGATGGTTCGCCACGGCCGCGTTGCCCTCGGCGACGCCATCGCCGCGCGGCTCGGCGCCCGGAGCGTCGCCATGCTGATCGGCGAGCGCCCCGGCCTCACCGCACCCGACAGCATGGGCGCCTATCTCACCTGGCAGCCCGGTCCGGGCACCACCGACGCCGACAGGAACTGCATCTCCAACATCCGGCCGGACGGCATCGGCTATGCCGACGCCGGTTTCAAGATCGCGCACCTTTTGCGCGCGATGCGCGAGCGACGCATATCGGGCGTGCAGCTCAAGGACGACTCGGACCGCCTGCTTTTGGGCGAGCGCCCATAGCGACTGTGCACGCGACAATCCGACACAATCCCGGCTACGATCTGTGCCGTAGTCGCCGCCGGGAGTGATCCATGAAGACCTCAACCGACCGCATTCTCACCACGCACACCGGCAGCCTGCCGCGCTCGCCATCGCTGATGGACATCATCCTCCGCCGCGAGAAGGGCGAAGCGATCGAGGCCGCGACGTTCGAGGCGGCAACCGCGAAGGCGGTCGACGACATCGTCGCGCAGCAGGTCGCCTGCGGCATCGACATCGTCAGCGACGGCGAGATGAGCAAGCCGTCGTACACGACCTACATCCGCCACCGCGCCGAAGGCATTGCCCCCGATCCGCGCGCCGCGGAAAAGGGCCGCGACATCATGATCGGACGCGATCTCCTGGCGCATCCCGACTTTGCCAACCGCCGGCGCAACTTCTCCGACTCGCCGTTCCCCGGCTGCGTCGGCCCGCTGAAATACAAGGACCGCAGCGCGCTCGATCGGGACCTGGCGCATCTCAAGGCCGCCGCAGCAAAATCCAAACCCGCCGACGTGTTCATGACCGCGCCGTCGCCCGGCATCCTCACCCGCTTCATCATCAACCTGCACTATCCGACCGAGGAGGCTTACGTCGAAGCGCTGGCGGACATGCTGAAGACCGAGTATCGCGCGATCGTCGAGGCGGGCTTCGTGCTGCAGATCGACGCGCCCGACCTCGGCTCCTGCCGCAACAACCAGTATCGCGATCTCACCGACGAGGAGTTCCGCAAGATCGCGGCGCGCAACATCGAGGCGCTCAACGCCGCGGTCGAGGGGCTGCCCGCCGACCGGATGCGGCTGCACATCTGCTGGGGCAACTACGAAGGCCCGCACAATTTCGACCTGCCGCTGCTGAAAATCATCGACATCGCCTTCAAGGCAAAGATGCAGGCGGTCAGCATCGAGGCGGCGAACCCGCGCCACGATCACGAGTGGGAGGACCTCAAAACGATCAAGATCCCCGGCGACAAGATTCTCATTCCCGGCGTGATCGATTCCACCACCAACTTCGTCGAGCATCCCAAGCTCGTGGCGCAGCGCATCGGCCGCTATGCCGACATCGTCGGCCGCGAGCGGGTGATCGCCGGCGTCGATTGCGGCTTCGGCACCGCGGTGCGGACCGATCCGATCGTCGCCGACAGCATCGTCTGGGCGAAGCTCAAGGCGCTGAGCGAAGGCGCGGCGATTGCAACCGGGCGGCTCTGGGGCGCGAAGGCGGCGTGATGGGAATTTTCAGGACAGTGCTTGCCGCGGCGGTCGCAGCATCCTTGCTGGGGCCCGCCACGGATTTCGTTGCGCCGGCGCAAGGCAAGGACAGGAAAGTCGCCAGAACCAAGGTCTATGTCACCAAGCGCTGGCGCGGCTATGGCTTCCTGCCGGGCTATCGCCCATGGGTGAACGGCCTCGACCGGAGCGGACGCCCGCTGAAGGTCGCGCGCGCCGAGCCGCGCTACTTCGACTTCTACGGCAACGTCTATTACGGCTGGGGCTATCCCGGCTTCTACCGCGGCCGCTGGAACGGCGGCAGCTTCGGCCCGTGCTGGACCTATACGCCGATCGGCATGATGCCGACCTGCGGGCCGTAGGCCTCAACCTGCGCCGAGATAAGCCTTCCGGATCGTCTCGTCCTTCGACAGCGCCTCGGCGCTGTCGGAGCCTGTGATGTGGCCGTTGTCGAGCAGGTAGCCGCGATCGGCGATGGCCAGGCTTTGCTTGGCGTTCTGCTCGACCAGGAAAATGCCTGTGCCGGTTTCCTTGATCCGCGCCAGCGCGCGAAACAGCTCGCGGCACACCAGCGGCGCGAGGCCGAGCGACGGCTCGTCCAGCATCAGGATCGACGGCGCCGACATCATCGCGCGCCCCACCGCCACCATCTGCCGCTCGCCGCCGCTCATGGTTCGCACCAGCTGCTTGCGCCGTTCGGCGAGACGGGGAAACAGGCTCAGCACGCGTTGCATGTTTTCGGCTTCGCCGGCACGGGCGCGCCTGGGATGCGCGCCGAGCACCAGGTTCTCCTGCACGGTCAGCTCGGCGAACAGGCCGCGATCCTCCGGCACCAGCGCGATGCCGGTTTCGACGATCTCATGCGGCGGCCGATGCGTAATGTCCGTGCCATCCATGACCACGGAACTCCCTGGCATCGCCCGCGTCTGTCCGGCGACGGCACGCAGCAGCGTGCTCTTGCCGGCGCCGTTCGAGCCGAGCATCGCTACGATCTCGCCCATCGACACCGTCACCGCGACATTCTCCACCGCGCGATGGCGCCCGTAGAACACCGAGAGATTGCGCACCTCAAGCATCGGCGTCCCCGAGATAGGCGCGGATCACCTCGGCGTCGGCGAGCACCTCGCGCGGCGCGCCCTCGGCGATCTTGACGCCGCTGTTCATCACCACGCAGCGGTCGCACAGGCTGCGGATCGCGTCCATGACATGCTCGACGATGACGATGGCGCGGCCTTCGGCGCGAATTTTCTCGATCAAGGCAATGCCGGTGCGCAGCTCAGTCGGATTGAGACCGGCGAGCCATTCGTCGAGCAGCAGGATCTTCGGCTCGGAGGCGAGCGCACGGGCGAGCTCCACCCGCTTCTGGTCGATATAGGTCAGCGTCGACACCGAAGCATCGGCCGCGCCCTGCAGGCCGACCCGCCGCAGCAGCTCGCGGGCGAACTCGTCGAGCGCGCGGCCCCAGCGCCGGCGGTGCCCGAACACGCCGCCGGCCGCGACATTTTCCAGCACCGTCAGTGTCGGCAGCATGCGCACGATCTGGAACGTGCGGGCGACGCCGCGGATGGCGATGTCGCTGGCCGCCGCCCCCGTCACGTCCAAGCTTTCGAGCAGGATCGTTCCGGCGCTGGGCTTGAGCGCGCCGGATATCAGATTGAGCATCGTCGTCTTGCCGGAGCCGTTCGGGCCGATCAGGCCGAGCACCTCGTTGCCCGCAAGGTCGAACGACATCCGGTCGACGGCGACGAGCCCGCCGAAGCGTTTGCTGACGCCCTTGACGCTCATCGCGGCCGGGGCGGCATCAGCCATGGCCGTTGTCCTTGCGGCGGATTTTCCGCACCAGATCCTCGATCAGCCCGACCACGCCGCGCGGAGTGAAATAGACGATCAGCAGAAAGCAGGCGCCGAGCAGGAGCGTGGTCTGCGCGGGAAACTTGGCGGAGATGAACTCCCACAAGAGCGTGAACGGGATCACCCCGACCAGCGGTCCCCACAGCCGGTGCACGCCGCCGAGCAGCGCCATGATCACCACCTCGAACGACAGGAACGGGCTGAAGGCGATCGAGGGCTCCACATAGCTCCAGCGCGGCGCCACCAGCGCGCCGGTGACGGCGGCGAAAGTCGAGGAGATGGCGAACAGCACCACCTTGGCGCGCGCGGTGTTGATGCCGGCATGCACCGCCACGAGCTCATCGTTGCCGATGATGCGCAATGCAAAGCCGAGCCGTGAGCGGCCGATGAACCAGCCGATCAGATAGACCAGCGCCGCAAGGCCGAGCAGCAGCCAGTACATCGCCTGGTCGGAAATGCCGATCAGCACATAAAGCCCGCTGCTGGTGCCCATGACGTGCTGCGCCCAGGCCACGATCTGCCGCACCAGCTCGGCAAGCCCCAGCGTGAAGATGACGAAATAGACGCCGGAGATGCGCAGCGTCGCGAGCCCGACCACGGCCGCAAACAGCGCGCCGACGACCGCGGCGACCGCGACCAGCGCCGGAAACGGCAGATACGGCAGGCCGCCGCCGACGATGTACATGCCGATGCCGAAGAACGCCGCGGTCGACAGCGCGATGTAGTTGGTCGGGCCGGAGAACAGCGTCCATGAGGTTGCGAGCACGGTGAACATCGCGATCGACACGCCGATCGACAGCCAATAGGTCGTGTTGAAGACCGGCAGCAGTGCCGCGGCGATGAAGATCAGCACCGAAACGAGCAGGCTGACCTGCTCGCGGCGCGTCAGCACCAGAGCCGCGCGGACGCTTTGGACGAGGGATACGCCGCGGTGTTGGTCGGCCACGCTCACGACGGGCGCCTTCCGAACAGGCCTTCCGGCCGCACCAGCAGTATGACGATGAACAGGATATAGGCTGCGGCGAGCGTCAGGCCCGGATCGATATAGGTCGCGACCGCCGTTTCGGTGAGCCCGAGGATGAACGAGGCGACGATCGCGCCGCGGATGTCGCCGACGCCGCCCATGATGACGATCACCAGCGCCTTCAGCGTGAAGATGACGCCGAGCGAGGCGTCGAAGGTCAGGAACATGCTGAGCAGCGCGCCGCCGGACGCGCTCACCGCCCCGCCGAGCGCAAAGGCGAGCGCGGAGGTGCGGGCTACGTTGATGCTCACAAGCCCGGCCGCCGAAGGATTGACCGACACCGCGCGCAGCGTCAGCCCGGCGCGGGTGTGGTGCAGCCACCAATACAGCGCCGCGCACAGCACGGCCGAGCAGAGAAACGCGACGATGCGATTGAGGGCGTAGGGCTGGCCGAAGATGCGGAACGGCTCCGCGAGATAGGAGTAGGCGAGAAACTCACCGCCGAACATCGCCAGCAGAATGCCGATCGCCATGAAGCTCAGGCCGAAGGTGGCGAGGATCGAATCGACCTCGAGCTGTCCCTGGCTCTTCGCCCGCCGGACCAGCGGCAGCATCATGTAGCGGTAGATCGCCCAGTTGGCGACGAACGCCAGCGGCACGATGCCGATCAGCGCCAGCAAAGGACTGAGCTTGAAGGCGGTGAAAAACCACACCGCGGCGAACGCGCCGCAGACCAGCGTCTCCCCGCTCGCCAGATTCATGATGCGGGCGACGCCGTATTGCAGCTGCAAACCCATCGCCATCAGCGCGTAGGTGCCGCCGAGCAGGAGGCCGATAATCAGGACGTCCATCGGAGCTATGGTCGCCAGAGCTGGTTTCGTTTCATTGGAATCAAAGCTTTCACCTCGTTCGTCCCCGCGAAAGCGGGGACCCAGCACTGCCCAAAGCCGGTACTGCCGTTGGGCAGAGCTGGATTCCCGCTTTCGCGGGAATGAACGGTTGTTGGTGCAGTTCGATTCAAACGGAATGCGCTCTGATGCCGATCCGGCACCGGTTTTGGCCGGTGCCGGATCGAACGACCTATGCCCAGCCGGTCTTGAGGCGGACCGGCTTGTAGTCGGTGAAGCCGACGCCCGCGACCGCATGGAAGAAGCCGTCCTGCCACTGGCCGACGGTCCAGTAGCGGTCGAGCTTTTGCTTGCGAATGTCGACGTCGCCGATCACCGCCTTGAACGTGTGGGTCTTGAGATGCCTGGTGATCGCGTCGCGGTCGAACGAGCCGACCGCCTCGAAGGTCTGCGTGAGGATCTGCAGGAACGTGTAGTACAGCGGGCTGGCCCAGTAGTCGGCGTCCACGCCGGTGACTTCCTTGTGCTTGCGGTAGTACTCGCGGATCGCCGGGCTGTCCTGAATACCGCCCGCGCCCAGCACGTTCTCGATCGAGGCGCCGTACTTGGCGCGGAACGCCGGATAGGCCACCGCGACGGCGCTGTAATAGGCCTTCACGTTCAGGCCTTCGATCTTGGCCTGCTCGGCGAGCCCGAACGTGTCCGGCGGATAGGACCAGGCAACGAACGCATCCGGATTCGCAGCCTTCGCCGCCTTCATCACCGGCGCGTAATCCTGCGTGCCGAGCGGATAGGACTTGTCGTAGACGATGTCGAACCCGGCCTGCTGGAAGATCGGCTGGCCGGCATTGGCGAGCTCGATGCCGAACGCGTCGGCGACGTTGACGATCGCGACCTTGTTGCCGATCTTGCCTTCATCCTTGAGCTTCTTGAGCACGTTGGCCGCGCTCGAGGCAAACGACGTGGTCGAGCCCTGCACGAAGAACAGGCTCGGATAGCGCTGCGTCAGCGTGTCGATCTGGTCGGTGACCGCCGCCTGCGTGACCTGCGGATAGCCGTACTTGGCGTAGACCGGCGCGGCGGCGAGGTTATAGCCGGTGCCGTAAACCGGCATGATGAAATCAACCTTGTCCTGCGCCGCGAGGCGCTCCACCGACTTGATGGTCTCGCCGGGCTGGCTGCGGTCGTCGTATTCGATCAGCTCGACCTTCTTCTGCCCGCCCTTGAGCTTCAGGCCGCCGGCCGAATTGACCTCGTGCTCCCAAAGCTTGAAGTTCGGAAAGTGGCTGACGGCCGCACCGCTGGCCATGACGCCGGTGCGCGGGCCGACCACGCCGATCCTGACCGTGCCGCCCTGGGCATTGGCGCCCCGCAAGGTGAACGGCGCGGCCAAGGCTGTCGCACCGGCGAGCTTGATGACGCTTCGTCGATTCATGAGAACCTCCCGGATGTGCGGCGCCGTTCGTGCGGCGCACGTTATGTCTGCTGGCAAAAGAAAAAATCCCGACGCCCCGAGTCGGCGGACAGGCGGCGCAAATTCAGCGTCCGCCCACCGGTTCAGGATAGCGTGATCTTGGGCAGACGGAAAGCCGACGCGGCGATCCGGTCCTGTACCGGATCGCGGTTCACCATCGCGTGACGGATCAGCCCGTCGCCGCGCGCGGCGGCACGAAGGCGCGGACCGGCTCGACCGGACCGGTCCAGCGCCCGACCTCGACCAGCGCGGTGGCCGAGCTCGGCCCCTGCCCGAGCTTCGAGGTGCCCTGGTCGCGCGTCAGCACGTTCGGATTGCCGTGCAGGCACATCGGCTGCTCACCATTGGGCTGCTCACCATTGGCCTGCTCGCCGCCGTCGACCGGATCGTACCACGCGCCGCACGAGAGCTTCACCACGCCGGCGCTGATGACGTCGCTGACAATGGCGCCGGCGAGGCACGAGCCGCGCCCGTTGTGAACGCGGACGATGTCGCCGTCGCGGATGCCGCGCACAGCCGCGTCCGCCGGATTGAGCGTGATCGCCTCGCGGCCCGCGACCTTGCCGCCGGCGCTGACCGGCCCGCAGTCCATCTGGCTGTGCAGCCGGTCGCGCGGCTGACTCGAGACGAGGTGCAGCGGATATGCCTTCGCATCCTTGCCGCCGAGCCACTCCCACGGCTCGAGCCAGGCCGGATGCGGCGGGCAGTCGTCATAGCCGAAGCCCGCGATCCTCTCGGAATAGAGCTCGATCCTGCCGGATGGCGTCTTGAGCTTGTGCTTATCGGGATCGGCGCGGAAGTCGCCGAACAGCACGTACTCCTCGCTGACCGCGGGAATTTCCAGATAGCCCTGCGCCCAGAACGTGTCGAAGTCCGGCAGCGGCAACGCATTGGCGCCGGCGCTGCGGCGGCACTGATCGTAGAGATGCCGCAGCCATGCATTCTCGTCGCGGCCCTCCGTGTAGGCCTCGGCCGTGCCGAGCCGGCGGGCCAGCTCGCTGAAGATCGCAAAGTCGTTGCGCGCCTCGCCGACCGGATCGATCGCCCGATGCATGGCGATGATATAGCGGTCGCGCCGCGCGCCGCCGATGTCGTTGCGCTCGAGCGACGTGGTCGCCGGCAGCACGATGTCGGCATGCCGCGCGGTCGCGGTCCACCAGGGATCGTGCACCACCACGGTCTCCGGCCGCGCGAAGGCGCGCCTGAGCTTGTTGATGTCCTGATGATGGTGGAACGGATTGCCGCCCGCCCAATACACCAGCCGGATATCAGGATAGGCGCTGCGCTTGCCGTTGAAGTCGAACGGCTCGCCCGGATGCAGCAGGCAATCGGAGATGCGCGCCGCCGGGATCGTCACATTGACCGGGTTCTTGATCGTCTCCATCGCCGGCGCGCCGAACGCGAGCGGCGCATCGGCGATGCCAGCGCCGGAGCCATAGCCAAAGCCGAACCCGCCGCCGGGCAGGCCGATCTGGCCGAGCGCGGAGGCGAGCAGCACGACAGCCCAGTAGGGCTGCTCGCCGTGATGTGCGCGCTGCAAGGACCACGAGGCCGTGACCATGGTCCGCACCGCGGCCATTTTCCGGGCCAAAGCGCGGATCGTTTCGGCGGGGACGCCGGTGATCGGCGCGGCCCATTCGGCGCTCTTCGGCTGGCCATCGGTTTCGCCCATGAGATAAGGCAGCACGCGCTCGAAGCCCGCGCAGTGCGTGGCGAGAAACGCACGGTCGTGCAGGCCCTCGCCGACCAAGGTGTGCGTCAGCGCGAGCAGCATCGCCGTGTCGGTGTTCGGCCGGATCGGGATCCATTGCGGCCGCACCGCATCGGGCCCGTCCTCGCGAATGGGGCTGATGTTGATCACCTCGACGCCGGCGCGCGCGAGCTCGGCGATCCACGGCCCGGTGGAATGCGACGCGCAGCCGCCCTTGCTGACCAGCGTGTTCTTCGGGTTCGCGCCGCCGAACAGCACCATCAGCCGGCTGTGGCGCGCGATCGACGACCACGAGGTGAGCGGCCCGACGACGGCCTGCGGCGTGCCGAGAATGTGCGGCAGGAACGCCAGCGCCGCGCCGAAGCTGTAGTTCATCACCTGATCGGTGTAGCCGCCGGCGGACGCCAGGAAACGATGCAGCTGGACGCGCGCCTCGTGGAAGATGCCGGCCGACGACCAGCCCTGCGATCCGCCCATGATCGCGGCGTTGCCGTGATCGCGCCGCACGCGCTCGATTTCGCCCGCGACCAGATCGAGCGCCTTGTCCCAGGACACCGGCACGAACGGCTCGCGGCCGCGGCCGTCGCCATGACCGTGGCCGCGATTTGGGCCGTGCTTCAGCCAGCCCTCGCGCACCATCGGCCGGGCGATCCGCGCCGGCGAGTGCACCGACTGAGGGATGGCGTTGATCAGATGCGACGGGTCCGGGTCCCGCTCGAACGGCCGGACGCCGACCACCCGACCGTCCTCAACCTCGGCGAAGAATGCGCCCCAATGGGAGTGATTGCGGACGAGTTGCATGGTGCTTACCCGCTCAGAGTCAGCGACGGAGAACTTTACACGAGGCTATCAGTCCGGCTGGCCGGGCGCCTTACAACCTGCACTGACATATCTGCCATGCACAGAGTACCCGACTACGCACCACGCGGCGCTGGCATAAGCACTGTGAATTCTCGGCAAGGCCGGACCGTTGTCGCGTGAGCCTGCGACAAGGCTCACGGCAATCGGCCGTTGCCCCACACGGGATGGAACGAGAATCGTCAGGGAGAAATGCGATGCGCCTCATGTCCGGGAAGCCTGGCTTCGGCAAAGGTTGGGTCTTCGCTGCCGCTTGCGCCGGACTTCTGGCCAGCGCCGCTTCAGCATCCGCGCAGGAGGTCAGGCTCAACGAAGTGCTGCGGAGCCTGTTCTACACGCCGCAGTACGTCGCGCTTCGGATCGGCGCATTCGACCAGGAAGGCATCAAGATCGCAGGGCCGAAGACCACGTGGGGCGCCCAGGCGACAGTGACTGAAATCGTCAGCGGAAACTCCGACATCGCGCTGATCGGTCCGGAAGCGGCGGCCATGACGCAGCAGGCCGGCCCGGATCGGCGCCTGGTGAATTTTGCCGGGCTGACCAACGCCGACGGCTCTTTCATCCTCTCCAAGACGCCGATGCCGGACTTCAAGATCGCCGATCTCAAGGGCAAGACCATCGTCACCAGCGGCAAAGGCTCGACGCCGGTGCTCGCGCTGGAGCAACTGATCCGCAAGGCGGGCCTCGACCCCAGCAAGGACGTCAACGTCCGCAACATTCCGGTGTCAGCGAACGTGTTGCCCTCCTATCTCGAGCCCAACACACAATTCGGCCAGTCCTTCGAACCGGGCATCACCCAGATGGTGTCTGAAGGCAAGGGTCACCGTGTGGCATCGATCGGAGCGCTGCTCGGACCGATGCCTTACACCGCCTACGCCACGACGGTCACCTACATGGAGAAGAACCCCAAGGTCGTCCAAGGCTTCAGCAACGCCATCCAGAAGGCACTGATCTGGACGGATACGCACACACCTCAAGAGATCGCGAAGCTGATCGCTCCGGAATTCAAGAACGTTCCCGAGGAGACGATCATCACCGTGATCACGGAATATAAAAAGGTGAAGATCTGGCCGACCACCGTGGTCATCAGCCCGGAAGGGATGAAACAGATGCTCGATCTGCTGACCGAGGGCGGGATCCTGAAGCAAAGCGTGCCCTTCGAGCGGGTTGTGAACCCGGAATTTGCCCGGAAGGCAGAGCAATCCGTCAAGCGATGAGCCAAAAGGACAGAATTCGCGGCGAAGGACTTTCCTACACCTATCTGACCCGGGCCGGCGAAACGCTCGCACTGAAGGATCTCACCCTTTCGGTGCGCAACGGCGAGTTCTGCAGCATCGTCGGCCCGAGCGGATGCGGAAAGTCGACGCTGCTCGGCATCATTTCCGGCCTGCTCCAGCCGACCGAAGGACGGCTTCTGCTCGATGAGGTGCCGCTGTCGCGCGCCAGCCCGCGTGTCGGCATTCTCCTGCAGAAGGATCATCTGTTCGAATGGCGCACGGTGGCCCAGAACGCCGAGCTTGGACTTGAAATCCTCGGCACTGGAACGGCCGAGGCCCGCCGGCAGGCGCACGAGCTGCTCAAAGCCTACGGGCTGGGCGGGTTCGAGAAATCCTACCCGCACCAACTGTCGGGCGGAATGCGGCAGCGGGTGGCCCTGGTCCGGACGCTGGCAACCGATCCGGACATCCTGCTGCTCGACGAGCCATTCTCCGCTCTCGATTACCAGACCAAGCTGCTGCTCGAACGCGACGTGTTCCGCATCATCCGCGCCAACGGCAAGACCGCATTGCTGGTGACACACGACATCGAAGAGGCGGTGTCGATGTCGGATCGCGTGATCGTTCTCAGCGGCAGGCCTGCACAAGTGAAGAACATTTACGACATTGATCTCACCGTGGAAGGCGAACGGACGCCGCTGACATCGCGCGACGCGCCGGAGTTCCGGACCTACTGCAAGGCGATTTGGGAGGACCTGGACGTTGAGCGCCGCACCGTCTGACGGATTTCTGACCCGCGGCGCCCTTTCCGAACGGCACGCCCGCCATCTGCGTTCGCTGCGGCTGCGACAGATCTGGGTCATAGCGACACAGATTGCGATCATGGCGGTATTCCTGGGCCTGTGGCAGCTCGCGGCATCCCGAGGCTGGATCGATCCGTTCATCACCAGCGAGCCTTCCGCCGTGGCGCGGACCATGGCCGAACTGATACAGGACGGCACGCTGGGCTATCACACGGCGATCACGGTGGCTGAGACGCTGATCGGCTTCCTGGTGGGGACCGTGCTCGGCATCATCATCGCCGGATCGCTGTGGTGGTCGGATTTCCTGAGCGACGTCACCGACCCCTACATCGTGGTGCTCAACGCGACGCCGAAGATGGCGCTCGGGCCGGTGTTCATCGTCTGGCTCGGAGCGACGATGACCGCGGTCGTCGCGCTGGCGGTGTCGATCTCATTGTTCGTCACGATATTGTCGGTCTACAGCGCGTTCCGGCAATCCGACCGTGACAAGCTCGTGGTGGTCGCCAGCTTCGGCGCGTCCAAATGGCAATCGTTCATCAAGGTCGTGTTTCCTTCGGCGGTGCCGACCATCGTTGCCACGCTGAAGGTCAATATCGGCCTTTCGCTCATCGGCGCGATCGTGGGCGAGTTCCTCGCCGCCAACGCCGGGCTCGGCTATCTGATCATCTACGGTCAGAACATCTTCAATATGTCGCTGGTCATGACCAGCCTGGTCATCCTCACCGTGATTGCCGGATTGATGTACTACGCCGTGGCATTGCTGGAGAGATACTTCGTTCCCTGGCGGCGGGACTGACCCGCCGCCACAGGCCGCCCGCGGATGCGCTATTCGGCCGCCCGACGCAGGTCGCGCGACAGCCGGTCGACAACTTCATCCGCGCTCATCACATCGGCGAACTGCGCCAGCATGATGCCGAGCGAGGCATTGTGCTCTTCGTCGTTAAACGTAGCGGTGCCGTCGGAAACGACGATGACCTTGTAGTTCATCATCATCGCGTCGCGCGCCGTCGATTCGCAGCAAACATTGGTGGCGGTGCCGGTGATGATCAGCGTGTCGATATTTCGCGCTTGAAGAATCTCGTGCAGATTGGACGAGCCCTGCACGAAGGCACCATAGCGGGTTTTCTTGACCCTCAGATCGGACGACTGCACGTCCAGCTCGGGCCAAAGCGAGTGTCCAAAGCTGCCTTCGGCAAAAGCTTCGTCCATGCGCTGGGCGCGCCTCTGGCCACTCATGGCGCCGAACCAGTTGTTCCACGTGGCCTTCGCATTGGCGTCGATGGTGTTCTGTATGTAGACGACCAGGCCGCCGGCCGCTCGCAACGCTTTGCTGACGCGGTTGACGTTCTTCACGATGTCGCGCGCCGCCGGAATCTCGGCGGGCTGGCCGGGCGCCATAAACCCATTCTGCAGGTCGACGACGATATGGGCGGTGCGCGCCGGATCGATGTCGTTGAACACGTGCAGCGAATCGCGCCGGAGCAGAACGCGGTCTATCGCCGCCTGCGGAATCTTGATCTTGTGCATAGGCATCCTTCCATTGATCGAGAAGCGTGCGCAGGCTAGCACGGCAGGACATTTGCCGAAAATGCCGGACCGCGCGGAGCGGAGCTGCGACGCCGAAACCGCGCGCCGACGCGACGGACGGCACGCGGACGACGAACCCTCCCGCTCGATCCTATTTGATCGCCAGCGGATTGACCGGCGAGCCGACGCCGCCGGTGATCGGGATCGCCGGCGCGACGAACAGGAACTCGTAAGTCTTGTCCGCCGCGCAGTCCTCGCCGAGCTCCTTCAGCTCGAAGATCTCCCCCATGGTCATGCCCATGATCGGGATGGTGATCCAGTGCCAGGGCTGGTTGATGCCCTCCTCGCTTTCGTTCGGACGCACCTCGCAGCCCCAGGTGTCGGAGGCGAGCGCGGCGAGCTCGGTGCGCTTGATCCACTCCAGCGTCTCGAACGCAAAGCCCGGCGCGTCGCCGCCCGGATAGCCGTCCCAGCTGCCGAGCTTCTGGCAGCGCTCCATCTGCCCGGTGCGGACGATCACGTAGTCGCCGCGCTTGACCTCGACCTTCTGCGCCTTGGCGCAATCGTCGAGGTCCTTGCAGGTGATGCCGTAGCCGTCCTCGAGCGAATCGACCCCCTTGAAGCGCGCGACGTCGAGGAACACGCCGCGGCCGACCATCTTGCTCTTGGTCTTCTCGATGCCGCACTTCTGCGCGCCGGCCGACGTCACCTCGCGGCAGTCGTAGCCGTTCCACATGTAGTTCTCATAGAAGATGTGGCCGAGCCCGTCCCATTGCGTGCCGCACTGCAGCGGCATCACCACCATGTCGTCGGCGGCGCGGATGCCGCGCTTGTCGAGCACGCCGGAATAGGCATCGGTGCCGGTGCGCAGCATGGTGTGCACCGGATTGATGCGGCCCATGGCCGGGTACTTGCTCTTGGCGCCCTGCGGGCCGGTGTAGTCGAAGTTGAGCGCGAGCGAGATCACCTTGCCTTTCTTGACGAGGCGCGTCGCGGCAATGATGTCCTCCGCCGTCGTGTAGTTCAGCGTGCCGATCTCGTCGTTCGGACCCCACTTGCCCCAGTTCTTGTACTTCTCGGCGGCATCGCGAAGGTCCTGACGCGTGTACTTCTTGGCCATAGGCATTTCCTTGTGCTTGGACGTGCTTGAATCGGATCGGTCGGCGGGACGCAGGGCCTGTTTTTGACGTTTACGGCCGCGCGCATGGCGGCGATGATAGCACCAGCCGGAGCAATCGGGGCAACATGCGCAAGCTCATGCGATCCATGTTCTTTCTCGCACTCGCCGCGGCGCTTGCCGCAGCTCCCGCGCAAGCGCAGGACGCCTATCCCAGCAAGCCGGTGCGGCTGATCATTCCGTTCGCGCCGGGCGGGCCCGCCGACCTGATCGCGCGGATCATCGGACAGAAGCTGACCGAGGAGTTCGGCCGGCAGTTCTACATCGAGAACCATGCCGGCGCGGGCGGCAACACCGGCACGGCGCTGGGCGCCCGTGCGCCAGCCGACGGCACCACGCTGATCGTCAACAGCCAGGCCATCGTCATCAACGCCAGCCTCTACAAGTCGCTGCCTTACGATCCCGACAAGGATCTTGCCCCGATCATCCGCATCGCCAACACGCCCAACGTGGTGGTGGTGCATCCGTCGGTGCCGGCTGCGAGCATGAAGGAGCTGGTGGCGCTCATCAAAAGCGGCGACGCCAGGTACCACGCCTATGCGCATCCCGGCGTCGGCACGCCGGCGAACCTGTCGGGCGAGCTGTTCAAGCTGTCGCAGAAGCTCAGCCTCACCGCGATCCCGTTCACCGGCGGCGGGCCGATGATCCAGTCGGTGGTCGCGGGGCACACACCGATCGCGTTCGCGTCGATGCCGCCTGCGACGTCGCAGATCAAGGCCGGCACGATTCGCGCGCTCGCGGTCACCACCGACAGGCGCGATCCGACCATGCCGGACATCCCGACCATGGTGGAGGCGGGCTATCCGGGCCAGATCGGCGAGACGCCGATCGGCGTGCTGGCGCCGGCCGGAACGCCGAAGGAGACCATCGACGTGCTGCATCGCAAGCTCGTGCAGATCATCGCGCAGCCTGATACGCGGCAGCGGCTTGCGGTGATCGGCTTCTCGCCGATCGGCGACACGCCGGCGGAATTCTCCGCTTATCTCAAGGCCGAGCACGTGAAGTGGGCGAAGGTGATCCGCGAGGCCGGGATCGCGCCGCAGTAGCGGATCGCTGAAGTCTGAAGCATCAGCGACACGGGCGGTCTCATCCCTCCCCGCGAGGGGAGGGTGGACGCGAGCGTCAGCGAGCGGCCGGGTGGGGAGAACGTGCCGCGCGCATGATGATTGCTTGTCGCGCCTTCTCCCCACCCGGCCGCTCCGCGGCCACCCTCCCCTCGCGGGGAGGGATGGCACCGCCGACGCTGCAGGCAGTTCAGATCACCAGCCGCGTGTCGGGGTCGATCAGGTGCATGTGGCTGACGTTGGCGCAGAGCCGCATCGACTGGCCCGGCCCGGTGACGCTCGACGGCTCGACGCGGGCGCAGACCTCGGTGCCGTTGACGCCGAAGAACACCATGGTCTCCATGCCCATCGGCTCGACCACGTCGGGCGCCGCGGAAAACTCGCAAGCCGCGTCGCGGGCGCCGCCGCGCGGCTCGGTGAGGTGCTCGGGCCGGATGCCGAAGATCATGTCGCGACCGGCCGCCGCGCGGTAGCGCTCGGTGCGGCCCTCCGGCACCGGCAGGGCAAGCGCGTCGGACAGCCGCACCTTCAGCCCCGCGCCGTTCTGCTCGAGCCTGCAGGGAATGAAATTCATCGCCGGCGAGCCGATGAAGCCCGCGACGAAACGCGTGCGCGGGTTGTGATAGAGCTCCTGCGGCGTGCCGACCTGCTCGATGATGCCGTGGTTCATCACCACCACGCGGTCGGCGAGCGTCATCGCCTCCACCTGATCGTGGGTGACGTAGACCGTCGTGGTCTTCACCTTCTGATGCACGCGCTTGATCTCGGTGCGCATCTGCACCCGGAGCTTGGCGTCGAGGTTCGACAGCGGCTCGTCGAACAGGAACACCTTGGGATTGCGCACGATCGCCCGGCCCATGGCGACCCGCTGGCGCTGGCCGCCGGAGAGCTGGCGCGGCTTGCGATCGAGCAATTCGGTGAGGTCGAGGATGCGCGCGGCCTCGCCGACGCGGCGCTTGATCTCGTCCTTCGGGTAGTGCTTCAGCCTGAGCCCGAACGACATGTTCTCGAACACCGACATGTGCGGATAGAGCGCATAGTTCTGAAACACCATCGCCATGTCGCGGTCCTTGGGCGGCACGTCGTTGACCACCTCGCCGTCCACCCGGATCTCGCCGTCGGTGACCTCTTCCAGCCCCGCGATCATCCGCAAGGTCGTCGACTTGCCGCAGCCCGACGGCCCGACCAGCACGACGAACTCCTTGTCGGCGATGTCGAGGCTGATGCCGCGCACCGCCTGGGTGTTGTCGAAGTCCTTGACGACGTTGCGTAGCGAGACCTGCGCCATCGTTCCGCCTTTGGCTCAGCCCTTGGTCGCGCCGGCGGTGAGGCCGGCGATGTAATAGTCCATCAGGAACGCGTAGATGATCAGCGGTGGAGCTGCGCCGAGCAGCGCCCCGGTCATGATCTGGCCCCAGTTGAACACGTCGCCCTTGATCAGCGAGGTGATGATGCCGACCGGCAGCACCAGTTGGTCCGCCGAGGTGGTGAAGGCGAGCGGATAAAGGAACTGGGCCCAGGACACGGTGAAGGCGAAGATCGTCGCCGCGATCAGCCCGGGCAGCGCCACCGGGATGAACACGCGCAAGAGGATCTGCCGGTAGTTGGCGCCGTCCATCAGCGCCGCCTCGTCGAGCTCCTTCGGGATCGAGGCAAAGTAGCCGATCATGATCCAGGTGCAGAACGGCACGGTCAGCGTCGGGTAGAGCAGCAGCAGCACCCACCATTTGTTGATGAGCTGGATGCCGGTCCATTCGTTGAACACCGCGAACATCTTGAACAGCGGGATGAACAGCAGCGTCTCGGGAACAAGGTAGGTCAGGAAGATTCCGGTCGCGAGCGTCGCCGAGCCCCAGAACCTCATGCGCGACAGCGCGAACGCCGCCGGCACCGAGATCAGCATGGTGATGGTGACGACGATGATCGAGACCAGCGCCGAGTTGCGGAAGAACGTCAGATACTGCGACGAACCGAGCAGTTCCGCGTAGTTGCCGAGCGTCGGATTGTAGACCCACCACGGGTTGGTCGCGGCCGATATCTCCGCGCTCGACTTCAGCGAGGTGATCAACATGTAGATCGGTGGCGTCAAAAAGAAGATCGCGAACAGCACCAGGAAAAAATACGACCAGCGCAGCGCCCAGCGCCGGTCGCGGCTCATGCTGCCGTATTTTGCCCGAGTCGGCGCACCGGAGGAAGCTGTCGCGGCAACGGTCATGCCTCGTTGCCCCGCTTGTTGATGTCGCGCAGGATGAACACCGCGGCGACCGCCAGGATCGGCACCATGAACAGCGACACCGCCGCGCCGAGCGGGATGTCGCTGCCCTGAATGCCCAGCCAGAACGACCAGGTGGCGAACACGTGGGTGCGGTCGATCGGCCCGCCGGCGGTGAGAATGCGGACGATGTCGAAATTGGCGAAGGTGACGATCAGCGAAAACAGCGCGGTGATGGCGATGATGTTGCGCATCATCGGCAGCGTCACGTACCAGATGCGCTGCCACCAGTTGGCCCCGTCAATGGCCGCCGCCTCGTAGAGCTGCTCCGGCACCGATTTCAGCGCCGCGAGATACATGATCATGAAGAACGGCGCGCCGATCCAGACATTGACCAGGATCACCGAGAACCGCGCCCAACTGGCCTCGCCGGTCCACGGCACCGGATCGATGCCGGCGAGCGCCAGGAGCCAGTTGAACGCGCTGTAGGACGGATCGAACAGCCACAGCCAGGCAAGGCAGCTCATCGCCGGCGGGATCACCCACGGCACCAGCAGCATGCCGCGCCACTTGCGCTGGCCCTTGCCCGGAATGTTGTGCACGAAGTGCGCGACGATGAAGCCGATCAAGGCTTTGAAGATTACCGCGGTGACGGCGAAGATGCAGGACTGCTGCACCACCATCCAGAACGTCTCGCGCTTGAACAGGAACGTGAAATTGCCGAAGCCGACGAACCGCTCCATCGACTTGTTCAACGTGGCGAGATGCAGCGAATAGAACGCGGGATAAAGAACCAGCAGCAGGATCAGCAGGATCAGCGGCAGCGTCATCAGGAACGCGATGGTCGAGCGGCGTTGCAGCACCCGATGAAATCCGCCGCGTTTTTTGCGCGCGGCAGCGGTTGAAGGTGCCTGCAATGCGGTGTCGACCATCCGTTGCCCTTCGGAAAGATCGGGCGCCGCCGCCCCCGGCGGCAGCGCCAAGGTTGTACGCTTCAAGTGCGCATGAAACCTTCGATCTCGCTTTCCGCCCAGGCGAGCGTCTTGTCGAGCGCCTCGCCCTTCATGTAGCGCACGACCATCTTGGTCTGGATCGCCTGGGTGTAGATCTGATGCGCGATCTTCGGCGGAGCCGGCGCCGCGCAGACCGACAGGGTCTGGTGATCGTGCGGGTTCGGATAGTGATACAGCGTGCCTTTGGGCGGGCCTTCCTCGGCCCAGGTCTTCAGCGTCGAGAACTTGGTGAAGGCCGGCAGGTCATAGCCCGCGCTCGCCGCCACCATCTTTTCGATGTTGTCGGCTTTCGACAGATGGACCAGCAGGCTCTTCGCCGCCGACTTGTTCTTGCCGAAGTTCCAGACGCCCCAGAAGTACGGCAGGAACGGCGCGAACCGGCCCTTCGGGCCCGACGGCATGCCATGGGTCCACAATTGCTCGGCAACCTGCGGCGCGTCGCGCTTGGCGACCGCCCAGGAGCTCGGCGGGTTCATGATCAGCGCGCCCTTGCCCGCGATCAGGTACTTGTTGTTGGAGGCGTTGTCCCAGGCCGGCGCGTCCGGCGGCAGGAACTGTGCGAGCTTCTTGTAGTACTCCATCGCCTGGCGGACGGTATCGGTCTTGACCGTGACGTTGCCCTTGGCATCGACCAGGTTCGCGCCGAACGACTGGAAGATTGCGCCCGACGTGTCGACATTGTCTTCGGTCACGCCGAGCCCGATGCCGAACGGATGGCCGCCCTTGTGGCAGGCCTCCGCGGCCTTGAGCATCGCATCGAGCGTCCAGGCCTCGGCCTTGGGCGCGCTGCCCGCCGGATACATCGCCTGCACGTCGATGCCGGCGAGCTGCTTCATCAGGTCGATGCGCGAGCACGGCCCTTTGATCTGGCTGCCGACCGTCGCCGGCACCGCGAGCCACTTGCCGTTCAGGCGCGCGAGATATTCGACGGTCGGATTGACCGGACCGTTCGCCTTGACGATCTCGGCCATGATGTCGTCGACCGGCTCGAGATTTCGCGCGTGCGCCTGCGGCTCCCAGGTCGGGAACGCGAAGATGTCGTGGCCGGATCGCGCCTGCGCCTCGGCGGCAATGGTGAGGAGGTTCTTGTTGCCCTGCGAGGTGATGTAGTCGATCGAGATCTCGACCTTCTCCTTCGCGCCCCACTCCTCGCACATCACCTTGGTGGCGTTGTTGGCGCCGGGAACCCAGTGGTCCCAGAATCCGATCGCGAGCTTTCCGGCGGCGTGGGCGCCGCGCACATAGGGCGCGGCGATCAGAGCGGTCGTGGCAAGGGCCGATTGCTCAAGCAGACGGCGGCGCGTGACGCGCGATTTCAACATTCCAACCTCCCATGGTCCTTCCCTAAGGCAGTTCGGCTGTATTTGTTGATTGCTGGAACGATACCCCAATGTCCGTTGACCGCCTAGTGTCCCGGACCCGAAGTTCGCACGACCGCTCAGCAAGCACCTTTGCGAACTTCGGGTCCAAAGGGACACTAGGTTCTTAAAAGTGCTGGTGTCGCTTTGGTTCGGAAGTTCGCTTCCGAACAAGCCGCGAATTCCGGCGAACTTCCGAACCGCGACACCAGCGGCGATCTTCAGGGTCAAACCGTCGCGGGCGCAGGAATTCGCAAGCCTGCCCGTTCGAGCCGCGGCAGAACCTCGTCACGGAAATACGGCAGCTCGTCGGCGTAATTGACGAGCGAGACCGCGATGCCGGCCAAACCCGCGCGGCTCAGCTCGATCAGCTTGCCGGCGATGTGATCCGGGTCGCCGATGATCGGCACGCCGCTGTTGCCATGCGCGTAGTGGCTGCGCCGGCGCATGAATTCGTCATGCGGCACGGTCTCCGGCGTGATGTTCCGCATCGCCAGCAGGTGGTCGACCGCGGACCAGTCGGCCTGCTCCACGTTGACGTAGTGGTGGTACTCCTCGGCCTCCCTCATGGTCGGGCGGCAGATGATGACGCCGACCGTGAACACGCCGATCTCCCGGCCGTGCTTCGCCGCCTCGGCCTTGGCCGCGGCGACCCGCTGCGCCGTCTCCTCGACCGACTCGCGCGACGACTGCATGAAGAAGGCATCGCAGTTGCGCACCGCAAAGTCCCGGCCGACCGGCGAGGCGCCGGCGTTCATGATCACCGGCCGCTCGCCGCCGAACGGCTTCGGCTTGGCACGGACCTTCTTCAGCTTGATGTGCCTGCCGTCGAAATCGAAGTCGTCGCCGTCCGACCACATCCGCTTGATGGCGTCGAGCCAGTCCTGGGCGTATTCGTAGCGCAGCGCGTGCGCACGCTGCTCGACGCCGAACATCTCGAACTCGTCCTCGTTCCAACCGACGACGATGTTCAGCCCGAACCGGCCTTCGCCGATGTGGTCGGCGGTCACCATCTGCTTGGCGGCGATGATCGGGTGGAACAGCGGCGCGTGCACGGTGCCGAACACGGTGATCTGCTTCGTGGCCGCGAGGAGCCCGCAGGCCCAGGTCACGGTTTCGAGCGTCGCGTCCTGATAGCCGGTCTCGCCGCCATAGCCCTTCCAGCGGCCGATCGGCAGCATGAAATCGATGCCGGCCTCGTCGGCCATCCGCACCAGCTTGAGATTGTCCGGCCAGGTCCCCGACCATCGCTCCGGCGCCTTTGTCACCGCCCGGCCCGACGAGCAGTTCGCGCCGAACAGGCCGATCTTCAGCCGGTTGCCGCCCTGCATCAGCCTTGGCTGCATCTTTGGCTGCGTCTTTGGCTGCGGCGATGATGAATTTGCATTCCGCACGATTATCCCTCAGGCTTGTCCACGCGGTCCGGCATAGCCGACGCCTGCGTCGTTGACGACGCCAATATCAAACCCAAAGCGGGGCGAACGGTACAGGGAGGAGTTTCGATGACCATCACGATCATGCGCGCACTCGCGGTCTGCGCGGCGCTGCTTGCGCCCGGCGCGGCCTTCGCGCAGCAGTACCCGACCAAGCCGGTCAAGATCATCATTCCGTTTGCGGCCGGTGGCGTGACCGACATCGCCGGACGGGTGATCGCGGCCGAGCTGTCCAAGCGCCTGGGACAGCAGTTCTACATCGAGAACCAGGGCGGCGCCGGCGGCAACCTCGGCATGGGCAACGCCGCGCGCTCGCCGGGCGACGGCTATACGATCCTGTTCGCGTCGTCGAGCATCGTGGTGAACCCGAGCCTCTATCAGAAGCCGCCCTTCGACATCGAAAAAGACTTCATCCCCGTCACCAAGGCGGGCGGCTCGCCGAATGCCTGGCTGGTGAACCCGAGCTTCCCGGCCAAGACGATGACCGAGATGGTCGACATGATCCGCAAGGAGCCGGGCAAGCACAGCGTCGCCTCGCCCGGCGCCGGAACGACACCGTCGCTGTCGATCGAAATGCTCAAGCTCGGGCTGAAGCTCGACTTCATCACCGTGCCGTTCGCAGGCGGCGGTCCGTCCACGCAATCGGTGCTCGCCGGGCATACGCCGATCGCCTGCGGCGCGCTCGGCAACTCGGTCGCCATCATCAAGGACGGCAAGGTGCGCGCGCTCGGCGTCACGGCCAAGAAGCGCTCCGCCTCGATGCCGGAGATCCCGACGCTCGACGAGGCCGGCATCAAGGATCAGGAGGCCGAGACCATGACCGGCGTGTTCGTCCCCGCGGGCACGCCGAAGCCGATCGTCGACCTGCTGCAGAAGGAAATCGCCGCCATCGTCAACACGCCGGACATCAAGGCCAGGCTGCTCGAGCTTGGCGTGGAGGCGGAAGGCGATTCGCAGGCCTCGTTCGACGCCTATGTGAAGGCCGAGGTCGCCAAGTGGCGACGGGTCATCGAGGACGCCAAGATTCCGAAGATTTAGCTTTCCGGTCGCGGTACAACTTCACTCGGCCTGTTGCCGGGGAGCGGTGCATTGCACCGTCCCCCAAACAGGGACAGAGTGAAAGTCAATCATGCGCATTGTCGATATCCGCGAAACCGCGGTCCCGCTGAAGTCCGATCTCCGCAACTCCGGTTTC
>JAIESI010000354.1 GCA_019746135.1 Xanthobacteraceae bacterium | reverse complement strand
TCGGAAACCTACTACGAGACCAAGGGCACGATTTTCGGCGCGCTGATCGAGGCGATCGATCTGGCGCAGCTCGCGCGCCTCGACGCCGACGCGGCGCGTGAGGAAATCCGCGACATCGTCAACGAGATCATCGCGATCAAGAACATCGTGATGTCGATCTCCGAGCAGGAAGAGCTGCTCGACGACATCTGCAACGACGTTCTCGGCTACGGGCCGCTCGAGCCTTTGCTGGCGCGCGACGACATCGCCGATATCATGGTGAACGGCTCCGGCACCGTCTACATCGAAGTCATGGGCAAGATCCAGAAGACCGGGATCCGCTTCCGTGACAACCAGCAGCTTCTGAACATCTGCCAGCGCATCGTCAGCCAGATCGGCCGGCGCGTCGACGAATCCTCGCCGATCTGCGACGCGCGCCTCCCCGACGGCTCGCGCGTCAACGTCATCGCCCCGCCGCTGTCGCTCGACGGCCCGGCGCTCACGATCCGCAAGTTCAAGAAGGACAAGCTGAAGCTCGACAACCTCGTCAAGTTCGGTTCGATCACGCCGGACGGCGCCGACGTCCTGAAGATCATCGGCCGCTGCCGCGTCAACACGATCGTCTCCGGCGGCACCGGCTCCGGCAAGACCACGTTGCTGAACTGCCTGACCCAGTTCATCGACGACGACGAGCGCATCATCACCTGCGAGGACGCGGCCGAGCTGCAACTACAGCAGCCGCACGTGGTGCGCCTGGAAACCCGCCCGCCCAACCTCGAAGGCGAGGGCCAGGTCACCATGCGTGATCTGGTCAAGAACTGCTTGCGCATGCGCCCGGAGCGGATCATCGTCGGCGAGGTCCGCGGACCCGAGGCCTTCGACCTGTTGCAGGCGATGAACACCGGTCACGACGGCTCGATGGGCACGCTGCACGCCAACAGCCCGCGCGAGGCATTGTCCCGCGTCGAATCGATGATCACGATGGGCGGCTATTCGCTGCCGTCGCGGACCATCCGTGAGATGATCGTAGGCTCCGTCGACATCGTTGTGCAGGCGGCGCGCCTGCGCGACGGCTCGCGCAAGATCACCCACATCACCGAGGTGATCGGCATGGAAGGCGACGTGATCATCACCCAGGACCTGTTCGTCTACGAGATCACCGGCGAAGACGCGAACGGAAACCTGATCGGCCAGCACAAGTCCACCGGCATCGGGCGGCCGAAATTCTGGGATCGCGCACGCTATTACGGTGAGGACCAGCGGCTCGCGGCGGCGCTGGACGCGTCCAACGTCGACGCGAGGGCCGCTCGGTAAAGGCCTCATGCCATGAAGATGCAAACGCTCGCCTTGATCGGCATGGTGACCACCGCAGTCGGCGGAGTCGCGTGGGTGTTCCTTTATCCACTGCTGTCGGGCGAACGCAAAGCCGAGCAGCGGCGCGCCAGCGTCGCACGCACGGAGCCGGTCGCAGCCAGGAGCGCGGGTCGCGTCCAGCGTTCCCGGCGCGAGCAGGTCGAGGAGTCCTTGAAGGACCTCGAAGTCAAGAAGCAGAAAAGCCCGCCGCTGCACATCAAGATCCAGCAGGCCGGGCTGTCGTGGTCGAAAAATCAGTTCCTGATGATTGCGGCTGGGCTGGGCTTTTTCGCGTTTGCCATCGCGTTCGTGTTGAGCGGCGCGCTGTTGCCGGCGCTTGCGGCCGGCTTCTCGGCGGGATGCGGCATGCCGTTGTGGCTGCTGTCGTTCCTCAAGAAGCGCCGCGAGAAGAAGTTTCTTAACGCGCTTCCCGACGCGGTCGACGTCATCGTTCGCGGCATCAAGGCCGGCCTGCCGCTGGCCGACAGCCTGAAGGTGATCGCCAACGACTCGCCGGAGCCGGTCAAGAGCGAGTTCAGGACCATCATCGAGACGCAGGCCATCGGCATGCCGCTCGGCGAGGCATGCGCCAAGCTCTACGAGCGCATGCCTCTGCCGGAGGCCAACTTCTTCGGTATCGTCATCTCGATTCAGCAGAAGGCCGGCGGCAATCTCTCCGAGACGCTCGGCAACCTGTCGCGGGTGCTCCGCGACCGCAAGAAGATGAAGGGGAAGATCCAGGCGATGTCGATGGAGGCGAAAGCCTCCGCGTCGATCATCGGCAGCCTGCCGATTGCGGTCGGCGCGCTGGTCTGGCTGACCAGCCCGAACTACATCGAGTTGCTTTGGACCACCGACCTGGGCCGCATGATGCTGCTCGGCTGCGCCACCTGGATGGCCATCGGCGTGTTCGTGATGAAGCAGATGATCAACTTCGATTTCTGAGTGCGGCCTCATGATCGATTTCATCATCGCCAAGATGCACGACACCAAGTTCCTGACGATGATGCTCGCGAGCGTTGCGGCGATCGCGACGGTGATCACGCTCGCCATGCCGTTGCTCTCGCCCGATACGCTCGGCAAGCGCATGAAGTCGGTCGCGCTGGAGCGGGAGAAGATCCGCCAGCGCGAGCGCGAACGGCTCGCGCGCGCGAGGGACAAGGTCGTACTCCGGCAATCGCCGAAGCAGTACATGCAAAAATGGGTTGAGCGCCTCAACCTGACCAAGTGGCTCGCTCAGGAGGAAGCCCGCGAGAAGCTGGTGCAGGCCGGCTATCGCGGCCAGGCGCCCTATGTCGCCTTCCTGTTCTTCCGGATGGTGACACCGATCACACTGTTCCTGCTTGCGCTGTTCTACGTCTTCGTCGTGATCGATCTGGATCAGTCGGTGGCCATCAAGATCGGGATCTGCCTCGCCGCCGCCTATGGCGGCATGCAGGTGCCCTACATGTTCTTGAAGAACCGCATCGCCAAGCGCCAGCTCTCGATCAAGCGTGCGTTTCCCGACGCGCTCGACCTGCTGCTGATCTGCTGCGAATCCGGCATGTCGATCGAAACCGCGTTCAAGAAGGTCAGCGAGGAGATCGGCTCGCAGTCGGTCCCGCTCGCCGAGGAGCTGACGCTGACCACCGCCGAGCTGTCATATCTGCCGGATCGGAAACTGGCTTACGACAATCTCGCCAAGCGCACCGACCTCGAGGGCGTGAAATCGGTCTGCATGGCGCTGCAGCAGGCCGAGCGCTACGGCACGCCGCTCGCGCAGACCTTGCGCGTGATGGCGCAGGAAAACCGCGACATGCGCATGACCGAGGCGGAGAAGAAAGCCGCGGCGCTGCCACCGAAGCTGACCGTGCCGATGATCCTGTTCTTCCTGCCGGTGCTGTTCGTCGTTATTCTGGGGCCCGCTGCGATCAAGGTCATGGGATCGCAGGAGGTGCAGAACGTGGACAGGCCTGCCAGCAGAAGGTAGCCGCCGGAACATCCGCCGTTCGGTCCGGATCAAGAGCCCGTCGAAGGCGTCAGCGGCGAGCCGCGCTGGTCTTTCTTCCACTGCTGCTGCTGGGCGAGCATCTGCCGCAGATAGGCGACGTTCGCCTGCGCCTCGGCGGGCGAGAGGTCACCGCCCGCAATCGTCTCGGCCTCCTGGAAGCGCCCCTGCAATCCCACCACCAGCGCGAGATTCTGCCGCACCTTGGGCTCGGCGCCACGCTGCTCGGCGGCGCGGCGCAACGTCGCTTCCGCCTGTGGCAGCTTCTTCGACAGCGCGTAGGACAGACCGAGGTTCGACAGCACCGACGGATCATCCGGCTTCAGCCGCAGCGCGCTCGCGTAGTAGCGCTGCGCGTCGGCGTGGCGGCCCATCTGGTCGAGGACTGCGCCCTGCACCGAAAGAACGCGCCAGTCGGGCTGATCCTGGGTGTGCGCCCTGTTGAGCACCTCGAGCGCCTGCTGGTAGTTGCCGTTGTCGGCCAGCGCCCGGCCGTAGGCGCCGAGCACGACGCGGTCGTCCGGATTGTGCAGCGCCGCCTGCTCGAGGACCGCGGCGGCCTGGGCGCGCTGGCCGACCGCGCGCAAGGCCTGGGCGTATTTGACGGCCGCGTCGGCGTTGGCGGGGTTGGCGCGGTAGCGCGCGCCCCAGGACTCCATGTCCTGCCGCCACTCGACGGTGGAGCGCGGCGCAGTTTCGGTGCGGATCGAGCCGGTGGTGTCGGGCGACGACGAGCCCGAGGTCATGGTCGAGCAGCCGCCGGCGGCCAATGCCACGGCCATCGCCGTGGAAGCGAGAAAGCGCGCCGGATATCGATGCATCTCGCGCTGGGCCCTGACCATTGTTCGAGGCGGCGGCCGCCGCCGAACTTGGCCGAGCAATAAAACGTTAACCCTAACAGTGCGTTAACGGCTCCGTGAGCTTCGGCCAGGGAGCCGGAGCCGGCCCAGACTCCACTTGGCCGGTCGGACCGCCTATGTTGACCCGCGTTCGTCCTCCGGACCCCGCCAGACCGCTGATGCAGACCCGCTCGACGATCTCCGACGACTACCTCGCGCAGCAGCGCGAACTGCACAAAAACCCCAATTATGGCGTCGCGTCGCTGGGCTACGCTCCGGTGGTCAAGCAGTTGCTCGACCAGACCGGGCTCAAGACGCTGTCGGACTACGGCGCAGGCAAATGCAACCTGCGCAAGGCGCTGCACGATCTTGGCAAGCGGGATTTCGATTACCTGCCCTACGACCCGGCCTTCCCGGAATACGGCCCACCCAGGCCGGCCGAGTTTGTGTGCTGCATCGACGTGCTGGAGCATATCGAGGAGTCCTACCTGGACGCCGTGCTCCTCGACCTCAAGGACATCACCCGGAGCATCGGCTTCTTCTCGGTCCACACCGGGCCGGCGATGAAGACCCTGCCCGACGGGCGCAACGCCCATATCATCCAGAAGCCTTCATCGTGGTGGCTGCCGCGGCTGTGCCAGTATTTCGAGATTGGCCACCTGCAACGCGGCGCCGGCGGTTTCTGGGTCATCGCCGAACCGAAGTTGCCGTCCTGACCGGCCTTCGGCGCAATCTGACGACCGACCTGCTCAATCCCGTAGCGCGACGATGAGCCTGACCCTCGAACAATACGAACAACTCAACCCGCGCTGTGAAATCGAGCATGCCGGGACGAAAATGGTGTTCGCGACCCCAAGCGTCATGACGCGCTGGCGGGTCGAAAGCATTTACAAGAAAGAACCCTGCACGCTGGAATGGATCGCGGACTTTCAGCCCGGCGAAGTGCTGGTCGACGTCGGCGCCAATGTCGGCATGTACACCGTCTGGGCCGCCGCGACCCGAAAGGCAAAGGTCTTCGCCTTCGAGCCCGAATCGCAGAACTATGCGTTGCTCAACCGCAACATCGTCGCCAACGGCCTGCAGGACCGCGTCAGGGCCTATTGCATGGGCCTGTCCGACAATCAGGGCCTGACCGACCTGCACATGGCCGACATGCGGATCGGCGGCTCCAATCACTCGGTCGGGGAAGCGGTGGACTTCAAGCTCGAGGCGACCCAGTTCGCCTATCGGCAGGGCTGCGTCGTGAACACGCTCGATTCGCTGGTTCAGAGCCAGGCGATACCCCTGCCGGCGCACATCAAGATCGACGTCGACGGGATCGAGGCCAAAGTGGTCGCCGGCGCAAAAACGATCCTGAAGGACACCGGTGTCCGATCACTGCTGATCGAGACCAACACCAATCTCGCCGAGCACCGGGACATGGTTCATGCGTTGACCGATCTCGGATTCAAATACGATCCGGTGCAAGTACACCGGGCGATGCGGAACGACGGTGCTTTCAAGGGAGTCGCCGAACATGTATTCAAGCGCTGAACTTGCTCTCGTCTACAAATTCGGGAACGCCCGCATCCTGGAATTCCCGTATCCGCATTTCTATATCGAGGACGTTTTCCCGCAGGAATACTACGACACCCTCCAGTCGAACATTCCCGACCCTTCGGTCATGATCCCGATCGAACAGGCCAGGCCTGTTCAGGGATACAAGGAGCGTTTTGTTCTCGACCTGGGCGAGGAGAAGCACCGCGCCACGCTGCCGCAACAGCAGCGCGACTTCTGGGTTGAGTTCTCGTCCTGGCTTTGCTCGGGCCGCTTCGCAGGTCTCGCGCTGCAGAAATTCCAGCCGTATCTTCAGCAACGCTTCAAGAACGGTCCTCAGCCGCAATATTACAACGAAGCGCTGCTGGTCGAGGACATCACCAAGTACTCACTCGGTCCGCACACGGATTCGCCGCGCAAGGCGATCACCATGCTGTTCTACCTGCCGAAAGACCTGTCGCAGGCGCATATCGGGACCTCGATCTACGTGCCGAAAGACCCCAACTTCAAATGCCCGGGCGGGCCGCACTACGGCTTTGATCCCTTTGCCCGGCTGCACACCATGCCGTTCAAGCCGAACTCGCTGTTCGTGTTTCTGAAGACGGACAACTCGTTTCACGGTGTCGAGCCGGTGACCGATCCGGACACGAAGCGCTGGCTGTTGCTGTTCGACATCTACGCCCGGCTGCCGCAAACCCAGAACGTCGGCCTCGCACCGGCTGCCGCGGCGCCCAAGCCGGCATCGGCAAACGTGAGCTTCAAGTTCTGAGCCGTCGCCGCGGCTTGTTGGCTGCCTGTCTCCGTGACATGCTTTTGCCGCTGGCATCGTCCGGGATGCCAGCTGCCGGGAGCGGAACTCATGAACAACTGGGCGGGGGTCGCTGCCGCCGCATGGCTCGTCGCCCTGACGCCGGTCTGCCCGGCCGCAGCCGACCGCCTCGATGACGTCCGGGCGCGCGGCAAGCTGATCGTCGGGGTCAGCGACACAACACCGCCGTTCAGCTTCAAGAAGCCCGGCGAAAACACCGTCATCGGCTACGACCTCGATATCGTCCATGCGGTGGCAAAGCGGCTCGGCGCCACGGTCGAAACCGTCTCGGTGTCCAGCGCCGAGCGCATCCCGATGCTCAAGGACGGCAAGCTCGACTTCGTCGCCACCTCGATGACGCGCACGCCGGAGCGGCTGAAGGAGATCGACTTCAGCCACATCTATTTCGTCACTCCGCACGCGGTGATCGTGACGAAATCGAGCGGCATCACGTCGGTCAAGCAGCTTGCCGGCAAGAAGGCAGCCTCTGCCAGCACCTCGACCGCGGGCGCCAATCTCAAGGAGGCCGCGCCCGGCGTCGAGATCATCTATGTTCGCGACTACGCCGTCGCCTTCGATATGCTCAAGGACGGCAAGGTCGACGCCTTCCCGACCGACGAAAGCGTGCTGCGCGCTATCGTGCAGCAGAGCGGAAAACCCGACGATTACCTGTTTCTCACCGACTTTACCAAATCGCGAAACGTCGGCTTCGCCCTGAAGCAGGGCGAGCCGAGGTTCAAAGATGCGGTCAACAAGGCGCTGCTCGACGTCGAAGTGTCGGGCGACGCGGTCAGGATTTTCGACACATGGTTCGGTCCGAAATCGCCCGAGCCGACAGCACGTCAATTCAAGATTCAAGCCGACTGAACGGCAGATAGGGAAGCATGCATCCTGCGTTTGTTGCCCGCAGCAAGGCGGCACAGCCGATCTGGTTTGTGACGCAAGCCAATTTCGCCAAGGTTACAGCCAGGCTCAACCGAAGCACCCGCGCCTTCATCAAGGCCGCAGGCTTTGAGCCACGGCCGGGCCGGCATCTCATCCTGCCGTCGAACAGCGGCACCGGCGGCGTGCTGTTCGGCATCGAGGGCGAAAAATCCGACAAGAACGCCTTCCTGCCCGGACTTCTTCCCGGCGTGCTGCCCGCGGGCGTCTATCGCTTCGCCAACGAACCGCACGATGCGCGGCTTGCCGCGCTGGCTTTCGCACTCGGCTCGTACCGCTTCACGCGGTATCGCAAGGCCAAGGACAAGGCCGTCAAGCTGGTGCTGCCCGACGGCGTCGACGGCCTCGAGCTTTCACGCATCGCCGAAGGCGTCATGCTCGCCCGCGACCTCATCAACACGCCGGCCAACGACATGGGGCCGGCCGATCTCGAAGCCGCCGCGAAGGCGCTTGCCAAGCAGCACGGCGCCAAGTTCCGCGCGATCGCCGGCGACGATCTGCTCAAGCAGAATTTTCCGCTGATCCACGCCGTCGGCCGCGCCGCCGACGCGCGACGCGCACCGCGGCTGATCGAACTGAACTGGGGCAAGGCCGGAAATCCCAAGGTCACGCTGGTCGGCAAGGGCGTCTGCTTCGACACCGGCGGGCTCGATCTCAAGCCCGAAAGCGCCATGCTGATCATGAAAAAGGACATGGGCGGCGCGGCGACCGTGCTCGCGCTCGCCCACATGATCATGGGCGCAGGACTTTCGATTGCGCTGCGCGTGCTGATTCCCGCGGTGGAGAATTCGGTCGCGGGCGACGCCTTCCGGCCGCTCGACGTCTACCCGTCGCGCAAGGGCCACACCGTGGAGATCGGCAACACCGACGCCGAGGGCCGGCTGATCCTCGCCGACGCGTTGGCGCTGGCAGATGAAGAGACACCCGATCTCCTGATCGACATGGGCACGCTGACCGGCGCGGCGCGCGTCGCGCTCGGGCCGGAGCTTCCGCCCTACTACACCGACGACGAAGCGCTCGCCGCCGACGTGGCCAGGCATTCGGCTCTCGAAAACGACCCGCTGTGGCGGCTGCCGCTGTGGATGCGCTACGACCAGAACATCGACTCGAAGGTGGCCGACGTGAACAACGTCGCCGCGGGCGGCATGGCCGGATCGATCATCTGCGCGCTGTTTCTCAAGCGCTTCGTGTCCGCGGCCAAAAGCTGGCTGCATTTCGACATCTACGCCTGGACGCCGTCCGCGAAGCCCGGACGCCCGGAAGGCGGCGAATGCCAGGCGGCGCGGGCATTGTACGCATTGCTGAAGCAGCGCTACGGGAGCTAACTCGTGTTCACGGTCACCAAGGACAAAGCGCTGCAAACCACCACGACCGGCGCGCTGCCGCGACCGAGCTGGTACACGGCAAACCTCCGCGGCCTGCCGCTGTCGCAGGGCTTCTCGCAACTGGCCTATCGCGAGCAGCATTTCGATTGCCTCGCCTGCCATGTGGCGGCCCAGCACCGCGCCGGCATCGACATCTTCGTCGACGGTGATGCGCGGCTCGACGACGACGTCGCCGGCCGCAGCTGGGTGAGCTATGCCACCGAACGGATCGAGGGCATCGGCATCCCGCGCGTCGAGGTGCCGCCGGCAGGCTTCATGGCCGACAAAGGGCCCGGCGACCTGATGTGGGAGGTGATCGAGACCCGCATGACGCCGCCGGTCACCGGCAAGATCGGTCAGACCACGCTGCAGCTCGACCGTGCCTACAAGGCGATCGCGCCGATGACCGACAAGCCGGTCAAGATCGGCTCGATCTCCGCGCAGATTCTCGCGCTGATGCTGACCGACGAACACTACAAGGACCGCCTCGAGCTGCTGATGGACCTCTCCGTCGCGCTCAACCGCGAATATCACGCGCTCGCCGACGCCGGTGCGCCGCTCGTGCAGATCGAGGAGCCGGCGATCCATCAGGTGATCGCCGACCCCAATCAGAAGATCAAACCGGAAAAATGGGTCGAGGCGTTCAACGCCGAGATCAAGGGCCTGCGCGGCAAATGCGAGGTGTGGTGCCACACCTGCTGGGGCAGCCCGGCGGCGCAGCGCGTCGCGAGCCGCAACCAGTCCTACAAGGCGGCGCTGCCTTATTTCGACCAGCTCGATATCGACGTCCTGACCGTCGAGGGCGCGTTCAACAACGGCATGGATCTCGAGCATTTCGGGTCGATGATCGGAAAGGACAAGAAGATCGCGCTCGGCGTCATCAGCCACCGCACCCTGCAGGTCGAGCGGCCCGAGGACATTGCCGAGTTCATCCGCCGTGCGCTCAAGCACATCGAGCCGGAGCGGCTGATCCTGACCAGCGATTGCGGATTCGGACGGCAATCGATGAGCCGCATGCATGCGACCTACAAGATGATCGCGCTGGTGCGTGGCGCCAACATCGTCCGCAAGGAGCTCGGGCTGCCCGAGGCCTATATCCCGGCCGCGGACCCGCAGCTTTCCATGGTGCCGTTGAAAGGCTGACCGTGGCGAACCTCGATCCCCGCATCACTCCCGCCCGCCCCGATCTTGCAGCCGCGCATCTGCGCGGCAAGGTCGAGGCTGCACGCTTCGTCGAAGGCACGGTGCAGGAGGTGATCGCCGGCATCGCGCCGGTGCGCGACGGCCCTTCGCACCAGTCGACGCAAGTGACCGAAGCGCTGCACGGCGAACGCGTGACGGTCTACGAAACCGACGAAGAAGGCTGGGCCTGGGGCCAGCTTGCGTCCGACGGCTATGTCGGCTGGATTCCTGCGGCAGCGCTGCTCACGCCCGGCGCATCGCCGACCCACAAAGTCATGGCGCTGCGGACCTTCGTTTTTCCCGGGCCGTCGATCAAGCTGCCGCCGCAGGATGCGCTGCCGCTCGGCGCGCAGGTTTCGGTGGCGCGCGAGCAGGACAGCTTTGCGGTGCTGGCATCAGGCGGCTACGTGCCGAAGTCGCATCTTGCGGCGCTCGACGCGAAGGAAACCGATTTCGTCGCTGTGGCCGAGCGCCTTGTCGGAGCGCCCTATCTCTGGGGCGGAAAATCGAGCCTCGGCATCGACTGCTCGGGGCTGGTGCAGGTTGCGCTGACCGCCTGCGGCATTCCCTGCCCGCGCGACAGCGACATGCAGGAGAAGGCCCTCGGCAAGGCGGTGAGCCTCGCCGGCCTGCAAAGCGGCGACCTCATCTTCTGGAAGGGCCATGTCGCCATCGCGCGCGGCCGCAACAGCATGATTCACGCCAATGCCTTCCATATGAGCGTGACGATCGAGCCGGTCGGCGAAGCCGTGGCGCGCATCGCCGCGGGCGGCACCCCCGTCACCAGCGTGCGGCGACTGAAGCCGTGACCGCCGCCATCGTCTAACAGACGACCTTCTTGCAGCTCCGGACCGAAGCGACGACCTTGCGAAGCGATTCGAGGCCGGGATGGCCGACGATCGCGACGCCGTGGATCACATAGGCCGGCGTGGCCACAAGCTTCAACTCTCCGCCCACCCGCGCGTGCGTCCTCATGATGTCCGTGATGCCGGGCTTGTTGGCGATCTCGATGATCTTGTTACGGTCCAAACCTATGGCGTCCGTCACGCCGGCCGCCCGCGCGCCGTCGATGACGCCGCGGCCGGCGTAGACCTTGCGGTGAAACTCGAAGAAGCGCTCCGGTGCAAGCTCGCGCACGGCGAGCTCGACCCTCGACGCCTCGATCGACTGCACCGACAGCACCGGATAGGGCACGAACACGAGGCGAACGGCGGGATCGGCCGCGATCAGCTTGCCGATGTCGGCAGCGGCCCGCCGGCAATAGGGACAGTTGAGATCATAGAACTGATAGATCGTGACATCGCCATCGGCGACCGTCGCGTTCACGAGGCCCGGAAGCCGCTCGACCTGCGCCATCTGCTCGGCGGACAGCGCGTGATTGGCGACCGCGGTGCCGTGTTCGCCCTTGATCGGGAACTGTGCCCCGCCGATCTGCTGCGCGAAAGCGGCCGGCAGCCCGGCAAGCAGGAACACAACAACAAGCAGGCGAGCGATCATCGAAACGGCCTTTCAGTATCCGCGGGCGCGGTCCACCAGATTGTCGAGCGGCAGCCCACGCTCGAAGCGTTCGATCTGCGCGATCACTTGGGGAGCGAAAACGCGCGGCGAGATATCGCCCGCGTTGTGCGGAGTGATCGTGACCTTCGGATGGCGCCAGAGCGGGCTGTCGTCAGCCAGCGGCTCGTGTTGGAACACATCGAGGGTCACGCCCGCCAGCGTTCCTTCGTCGAGCGCACTCACAATGTCGGCATCGATCTGTGATTGCCCGCGGCCTGCATTGACGAGATAGGCCCCGCCTGCCGCGCCGTCACATTTCAGCCTCCGCAACAACGCGAGATTGAGCAACCCTTCGGTCTCGTGCGTCCGCGGCAGCAGGCAGACCAGAATTTCGGTTCGCGCCAGAAACGCGTCGAGCTCTGCCGGCCCGTGGAATGTCTCGATGCCGGGCAGTGTCTTCGGCGAGCGGCTCCAGCCCGCGACCTTGAAGCCGAGGCGCGCCAGCGCCGCGGCCGCGTTGCTGCCGATTACGCCGAGACCCATGACGCCGACCGCCACCTCGCCTGCCGCCGGCTGGTCGTGGACGCGCCACAACCGCTCGCGCTGCTGCGCGTCGTAAAGCCGCTGCCGCCGGTGATGCATCAGCACATGCAGCACGACGTATTCGGTCACGCGCGTGGTGAGGTCCGCATGCGCGACGCGCGCCACCGGCACCGCGGGCAAAGCCGGATCGGCGAGGAGATGATCGACGCCCGCGCCGAGATTGATGATCGCCTTGAGGTCGGGAAGCTGCGCCAGCAGGCCGCGCGGCGGCAGCCAGACGCATGCGAAGGCAACACCGCCGAGATTTTCCGCCGCGGCGGGCCAGGCGCGCACCTCGCGGCCCTTGGCGTTGACCTTCAACGCCTCGAGCCAGTCATCGGCCTGCGGCCCGTCGACCGCGACGAGTATGGCGCTCATCGCCCGCCGCCGCGCGCAATCTCGGCGAGCCTTGCGCGGTTGAGCGCGAGCCATTGCAGGCCGAGGACGGTCGCACCGTATTGCATCCCGCCCTGCGCCAGAGCATCGATGGCCCGGCCGATCGGCACGCGGAACGGCCGCGTGTCCTCGTGCTCGTGCGCCGCGCCGGCCCGATCAACGACCTTCGCCGCGTCGACCACGCCGAGAAAGAACGCCTGATGCTCGTCGGACATGCCGGGCGACGGCAGCATGCCGAACAACGGCACGAGCACGTCCGGCGCAACGCCAATTTCCTCGAGACATTCGCGCCGCGCGGCCTCGATCGCCGCCTCGCCGGCCTCGACGTGTCCCGCCGGCAATTCGACCTGCTCGCCGCGGCCGATGGCGAGATGCGCGCCGAGCCGGAACTGGCGCAGCATCACCACCTCGCCGCGGTTGAGATCGACCGGGATCACGACCACCACCGGACCGACGCGCACCACGTCGCGCTCGACGGCCTGGCCGCCCGCGGTCACGCGATAGCGCTCATATCGGTATTTGCCGCCGCCGCGATCCTCGGGACCGTCAAGCGCGACATCGGCTGCGGAATCGGCGAGGCCGGGATCGGTCATCGGCGACCTATTGCGCGACGACGCCCTCAGACGCAGTCTCGAGATTGAAGGCGGCCGCGAACAACGCGCGTGTGTACGCGCTCTTCGGCGACTTGAACAGCTCGGGCGCGGGGCCGGCCTCCACGACCTTGCCTTCCTTCATCACCATCAGCCGGCTCGACATGGCCGCGACCACGCGCAGGTCGTGGGAGATGAACATGTAGGTCAGGTCGTGGCGCTTCTGCAGCGCGCAGAGGAGATCGACCATCTGCGCCTGGATCAGCATGTCGAGCGCGCTGGTCGGCTCGTCGAGCACGACGAATGTCGGCTCCAGCACGATGGCGCGCGCGACTGCGATGCGCTGGCGCTGGCCGCCGGAAAACTCGTGCGGATAGCGATGCCGCGTTTCGGGATTGAGGCCGACGTCCTCCAGCGCCTTGATCACGTGCTTTTCGCACTCTTCGCGCGGAATGTGCGGCATGTGAATCCACATGCCCTCCTGGATGATATCGGACACCGACATGCGCGGCGACAGCGAGCCGTAGGGGTCCTGGAACACGATCTGCATGTTGCGGCGGTGCGGCCGCATCTCCTTGAAGCGCAGGCCCTGCAGCTCGTTGCCCATGAATACGATCGGGCCGTCGGACGAGATCAGCCGCAGCAGCGCCAGCCCGAGCGTGGTCTTGCCGGAACCGGACTCGCCGACCACGCCGAGCGTCTCGCCCTTGCGCACCTCGACGCTGACGCCGTCGACCGCCTTGATATGCCCCACGACCTTGCGCATCACGCCGCGCTTGATCGGGAACCAGACCTTCAGGTCGTCGGTCTTGAGGATCACGTCGGCGGAGGGATTCATCGGTGCCGCCTGCATCCGCGGCTCGGCGGCGAGCAGCGCCTTGGTGTAGGCATGCTGCGGCGACTTGAAGATGTCGGTGACGTTGTTTTCCTCGACGATCTTGCCGTCCTTCATCACGCAGACCCGGTCGGCGATCTTGCGCACGATGTTGAGATCGTGGGTGATGAACAGCATGGCCATGCCGAGCCGGCCCTGCAGCTCCTTCAGGAGCTTGAGGATCTGCGCCTGCACGGTGACGTCGAGCGCGGTGGTCGGCTCGTCGGCGATCAAGAGGTCCGGCTCGTTGGCGAGCGCCATCGCGATCATCACGCGCTGGCGCTGGCCGCCGGAAAGCTGGTGCGGATAGCTTTTCAGCCGCTGCGCCGGGTTGGGGATGCCGACCTGCATCAAGAGCTCGATGATGCGGGTGCGCGCCGCAAGCCCGGTCAGCCCGCGATGCAGCAGGAGGATTTCGCCGATCTGCCGCTCGATGGTGTGCAGCGGATTGAGCGACGTCATCGGCTCCTGGAAGATGACGGTGATGTCGTCGCCGCGCACCTCGCGGATTTCGCGCTCGCTCAGGCCCAAGAGATCGCGGCCCTTGAAGAAGATGCGGCCGGACGGATGGCTCGCCGCGGGATACGGCAAGAGCTTCATGATCGACAGCGCGGTCGCGGACTTGCCGGAGCCGGATTCGCCGACGATCGCCAGCGTCTCGCCCTTCTTGATGTTGAACGAGATGCGATCGACCGCAAGCGTCTCCCGTTCGCCCTGGCGGAAGGCGATCGACAGGTCTCTGACCGAAAGGAGCGGATCGGTGGACATGTCCATGCGGCTACCGGAACGTCTTTCTGGGGTCGAAGGCGTCGCGCACCGCCTCACCGATGAAGATCAGGAGCGACAGCATGATCGCGACCGAGAAGAAGCCGGCGAGGCCGAGCCACGGCGCCTGGATGTTGGTCTTGCCCTGCGACAGCAGCTCACCGAGCGAGGGCGAGCCCGGCGGCAGGCCGAATCCCAGGAAGTCGAGGGCCGTGAGCGTCATCACCGACGAAGAGAGAATGAACGGCAGGAACGTCATGGTCGCGACCATCGCGTTCGGCAGCAGGTGCCGGAACATGATGGTGCGGTTCGACACGCCGAGCGCGCGCGCCGCCTGGATGTATTCGAAGTTGCGGCCGCGCAGGAATTCGGCGCGGACGAGGCCCACCAGCGACACCCAGGAGAACAGCAGCAAAATGCCGAGCAGCACGAAGAAGCCCGGCACCAGCACCGACGAGATGATCAGCAGCAGATAAAGCGACGGCACCGAGGTCCAGATTTCGATCACGCGCTGGAACAGAAGGTCGGTCCAGCCGCCGAAATAGCCCTGCACGGCGCCCGCGGCGACGCCGACGATCGAGGAAATGATCGTCAGGATCAGCCCGAACAGCACCGAGATGCGGAAACCATAGATCAGCCGCGCCACCACGTCGCGGCCCTGGTCGTCGGTGCCGAGCCAGTTGTATTCGAGATCCCTGCAGCCGGTGAGCTTCTTCTTCTCCACCACCGCCTTGCACTGCGCCTCGGTGAGCTGCCAGGTCGGCGGCGATGGCGCGGGGGTCGGCAGATCGAGGTTGTGGGTGTCGTAGCGATAGCGGATCGGCGGCCAGATCATGGTGCCGCCCTTCTCCGCGATCAGCTTTTGCAGGAACGGATCGCGATAGTCGGCCGCGGTCTCGAAATCGCCGCCGAAAGTGGTCTCCGGATAGGTGAAGACGGCGGGGAAATAGGCCCGGCCGTTGACCAGGATCAGAAACGGCTTGTCGTTGGCGATGAACTCGGCGAACAGCGACACGACGAACAGGATCATGAACAGCCACATCGCCCAGTAGCCGCGGCGATTGCGCTTGAAGTTCTGCCAGCGGCGCTGATTGAGCGGAGAGAGGTGAAACAGGCCGCGCTTCGGCGCAGGCGCGTCGACGGCCAGGGCGGCCCGGGCATTGGGCTCCGCGCTCGGTGCGTTCTCGGTGGTGCGCGCGTCCAACTCAGACCTCCCGGGTCTCGAAGTCGATGCGCGGATCGACCCAGGTGTAACACAGGTCCGAGATCAGGTTCACCACGAGACCGATCAAGGCGAAGATGTAGAGCGTGGCGAACACCACCGGATAATCGCGGTTGAGCACGCTTTCGAAGCCGAGCAGACCGAGCCCGTCGAGCGAGAAGATCGTCTCGATCAGGAGCGAGCCGGAGAAGAACGCGTGCACGAACGCGCCGGGGAAGCCCGCGATCACGATCAGCATGGCGTTGCGGAAGATGTGGCCGTAGAGCGTCTGGCGCGAGGTGCAGCCCTTGGCGCGGGCGGTCAGCACGTACTGCTTCTTGATCTCGTCGAGGAACGAGTTCTTGGTCAGCAGCGTCATGGTGGCAAAGGCGCTGAGCATCATGGCGATGATCGGCAGCGTCAGATGCCAGAAATAGTCGAGGATCTTCTGCCACCAGGACAGCGCGGCCCAGTTGTCGGAGGTGAGACCGCGCAAGGGGAATACATCCCAGTACGAGCCGCCGGCGAACAGAATGATGAGGAAGATCGCGATCAGGAAGCCCGGGATCGCATACCCGATGATGATGATGCCCGAGGTCCAGACGTCGAAGCGCGAGCCGTCCGCCACGGCCTTGCGAATGCCGAGCGGGATCGAGATCAGGTAGGTCAGGAGCGTCATCCAGATGCCGAGCGACATCGACACCGGCAGCTTCTCCTTGACGAGCTGCATGACGCTCACGTCGCGAAAATAGCTCTTGCCGAAGTCGAACAGCGCGAAGTTCTTCAGCATCAGCAGGAAGCGCTCATGGGCCGGCTTGTCGAAGCCGAACTGGACCTCGAGCTTCTTGATGAACTCCGGATCCAGCCCCTGCGCACCACGGTACTTGGACGTGCTGGCGTCGACCGCCGAGCCGCCCTGGGCACCGCGGGCACCAAAATCGCCTTGGCCGGAACCCGGGATGCGCGAGCCCGCGCCGGTGTCGGCCCCGGAGAGCTGGGCAATCACCCGTTCCACCGGCCCCCCCGGCGCGAACTGAACGACGACGAACGAAACCAGCATGATGCCGAGGAGCGTCGGGATCATGAACAGCAGGCGACGAATGATGTATGCAGCCATTACCGGAAACCGATTGTAAATCCGGATCGTTTCATCCGGGTTGCTCTATTTTGGCCGCCTTCTTCGGATCGTACCACCAAGTTTCCAGCACCCCCCGTGCGTATTTGGGCTTGGATCGCGGCCGGCCGAACGTATCCCAATAAGCGACCCAATGCGAAGCCTTGTACCAGTGCGGAATCCAGTAGCGTCCGGCGCGGATCAGCCGGTCCAAGGCCCGGCAGGCCGCCCTCAGTTCGTCTCGCGATGCCGCGTCGATGACGCGATCGATCATGGCGTCGATCGCTTTGTTGTCGATGCCGGCGAGGTTCTGCGAGCCTTTCATTCCGGCGGCTTCCGACGAGAAGTAGCTCCGAAGCGATTCCCCCGGCGTGGATGAAAAGCCGAACCGCTGGATCGTGACGTCGAAGTCGAATTCGTTGCGGCGCTGCTGGATCTGCACCGGATCGACCATGCGGATTCTGGCATCGATACCGAGCAGCCCCAGGTTCTTGATGAACGGGGCGTGATGGGGCTGGAACGAGGGCTCGCTGAGCAGAAACTCGATGGTGAGCGGCTCCCCCTGGGCGTTGACGCGCTTGCGGTCCTTGATCGTATAGCCGGCCTCCTGGAGGAGCTGCCCCGCGCGCCGAAGCAGCGCACGATCCTGGCCGGAGCCATCCGACACCGGCGGCACGAACGGCTCGCCGAACACCTCTTCCGAAACCTCGCCGCGGAACGGCTCGAGCAATGCGAGCTCGTCTGGACCAAGCTTGCCCTGCGCCATCATGTCGGAATTCTGAAAAACCGAATGGGTCCGGTCATACGACCCGTACATGACGTTCTTGTTGGTCCACTCGAAGTCGAAGGCGCAGATGAGCGCTTCGCGCACCTTCGGTTCTTTGAATTTCGCCCGCCGGGTGTTGAGGAACCAGCCCTGCGCGCCCGATGGCGTCTCGTCGGGCAGCACCTCGCGTTTCACCCGGCCGTCCTTGATGGCCGGAAAGTCGTAGCGCGTCGCCCAGATGCGCGAGGTGAACTCCTCGCGGAACAGATAGCTCTTGGCGGTGAACCCCTCGAAACCGACCTCGCGGTCGCGAAAATATTCGTAGCGCACGGTATCGAAGTTGTAGAGCCCACGCCCGACCGGGAGGCTTGCGCCCCACCAGTCCGGCACCCGCCGGAACTCGATGTAGCGGCCGGCGTCGAAACGCCCCACCTTGTATGGTCCGCAGCCGAGCGGCGGATCGAGCGTGGTCTGGTCGAACGTGCGCGTCGCATAGTAGGCGCGCGAGAAGATCGGCAGGCCAGCCGCAAACAACGGCACATCGCGCGCCCGCTTGGGTGAAAAACGCAGCACGACAGTCGCATCGTCCAGCGCCTCCGCACCAGCCAGATCACGCAGCAACTGCAGGAGGATCGGATGCCCGTTCGCCTTCAGCGTGGTGAGCGAGAACGCGACATCGTGCGCGGTCAGCCTGCTGCCGTCGTGAAAGCGCGCCTCCGGTCGCATGGTGAAGCGATAGGTCAGGCCATCAGGCGAGATGCTGACCGAACGGGCCGCAAGCCCGTACATGGCATCGGGCTCGTCCTCCGCCCGCCTCATCAGCGAGGCGAAGGTCAATTCCATTCCCTGCGCCGCGTCGCCGCGCAGGATGTAGCTGTTGAGTGAGTTGAAGGTGAGCAGGTTCTGATTGAAGATCGCGCCGGGGCCGATCTGCGAAAACGTCCCGCCCTTGGGCGCGTCCGGATCGACATAGTCGAAGTTCGCAAAGCCCGGCGGGTACTTCAGATCATCGCCAAAGGCGGAGATGCCGTGGCGTTCAGTATCGGCGGGCGCCTGCGCCTCGACACGCCCAACGACCGTAGACACGGCGGCACCTGCGCCAATGCCGAGCAGGTCACGGCGCGAGAGCGCGGTCACGAGCGCGTTCCTGCCTTGCCGGCCTTCGCCGCATCCCACCACCAGATGGTTGGGAATGCCGAAGCGCCGTATTTCGGCAGCTCGGCCGGGCGGGCGAACCGGTCCCAGCGCGCGCTGCGAACTTTGCCATAGGTCCATTGCGGCACGACGTAGTGATTCCACAACAGCACGCGGTCGAGCGCCTTGGTCGTCGCGACCAGCTCCGCGCGGCTCTTGGCGAAGATGATCCGTTCAACCAGCGCATCGACCGCGGGATTTTTGATGCCGACATAATTGCGCGAGCCCGGCTGGTCGGCAGCCTGCGTGGTCCAGTAGCTGCGCTGTTCGTTGCCTGGCGACAGGCTCTGCCCCCAGGTCACGACGATCATGTCGAAGTCCCAGTTGCGCAGCCGGTTTTCGTACTGCGCGTCGTCGACCCGCCGCAACGTCAGCTCGATGCCGAGCCGCTCGAGCGACGGCTTGTAGGGCAGGACGATCCGCTCCCAGGTCGGCTGCTCGATCAGAACCTCCACCGTCTGCGGCGCGCCGGTCTTGACGTTGACGAGCTTCTGATTGCGGATTTCATAGCCGGCTTCGCGCAGCAGCCGCGTCGCCTCGCGCAGATTGGCGCGTATATTCTCGGTCGAGCCGTTCACCGGATTCTTGAACGTCGCCGTGAACACCTCCGGCGGGACCTTGTCCCGCACCGTTTCGAGGATCGCGAGCTCCTCGCCCTGCGGCAGTCCGCTGGACGCAAGCTCCATGCCTTCGAAGTAGCTGTTGACCCGGTGATACTGGCCGAAAAACAGCCGCTGATTCAGATCCTCGAAATCGAGCGCGTAGTTGAAAGCCCGGCGCACGCGCGGATCGATGAATTTTTCACGGCGGGTGTTGAACACAAACGCCTGCATGCCGCCGGAGGACCTGATCGGAAACTCCTCCTTGAGGACGCGCCCTTCCTTCATGGCCGGAAAATCATAGGCCGTGGCCCAGGCCAGCGCGCTGTTCTCGGTGCGCCAGTCGAGCGCATCGGCCTTGAAGGCCTCGATCGCCACGGTCGTGTCGCGAAAATATTCGAAACGCAGCTCGGCGAAGTTGTCGCGGCCGATGTTGACGTTGAGATCCTTGCCCCAATAGTCCGGCACCCGCTCATAGGTGACGCTGCGGCCTGGAACGAACTCCTTGATGCGGTAGGCGCCCGCGCCGAGCGGCGGCTCCAGCGTGGTGGCCGAGACGTCGCGCTTGCGGCCCGATTTGTCGGTCCCCTCCCACCAATGCTTCGGCAGGATGGTGAGCTCGCTCACGATCTGCGGCAGTTCGCGATTGCCCGGCGCATCGAAGGTGAACGTCACCTCGCGGTCACCGGTCTTCTCCGCCTTCACGACGTGGCGGTAGTAGGCGGAATAGAACGGATGATGCGTCTTGAACGAATTGAGCGAGAACAGCACGTCCTCGATCGTGACCGGCTGACCGTCGTGCCATTTGGCCTTGGCGTTGAGACGATAGGTGACCGAGGAATAGTCCGCCGGATGGCTGACCGCCTCCGCCAGAAGGCCGTAGCCGACCGCGACCTCGTCCATCGACGTCGTGAACAGGGTGTCGTGGATCAGCTCGATTGACGCGGCGAGCGAGCCCTTCACCCCGGCCACCACCGGGTTGAAGTTGTCGAACGTGCCGAAGACTCCGAACCGGACGGTGCCCCCCTTGGGCGCGTCGGCATTGACGTAGTCGAACCGCTTGAAACCCTCGGGATATTTCACGTCGCCGAACAGCGACAGGCCGTGCTTCCAGGCTTGGGCCTGGGCTTGGGCCTGGGCCGCCGGCTGGGCTTGCGCGGGCGAGACCGGCGAAACGCCGGTCACCGCAGGCGCTGCAAGCGCCGCGGCGCCCGATTGCAGAATGGCTCGGCGAGTCAGGCGCATGCGATGCTCCAGGTGGCCTGAAATAAGGCCACGATGCTCAGCCGATTATGGCGGCTTTTCGGTGTCCCGCCACCGGCGGGGAACCCGCCATGAACATCAATTCTACGGGATTTCCTTACCGGCGTGTCATCTCACGCGGCAGGCCGCATCAGCCGCTCTAATTTGCTTTTGGCGCTTGCGCTGCCTGCTTCGGCAGGTCGACGGGCTTGTCCGAGTGGCTGTTCAGGAACGTGATCAGGTCCGCCCGCTCCTTGCCGCGCGGAATGCCGGCGAAGCTCATGCTGGTGCCGGGAACCGCGGCCTTGGGGTTGAGCAGGAAATGATCGAGGTCTTCCGGCGTCCAGTTGCCCTTCTGGCCCTTCATCCCCGCAGAATAGTTGAACCCGGCCTCCGACGCCTTCGGACGGCCGACGACGCCGTAGAGGTTCGGGCCGACGCGGTTCGGCTCGCCCTTGCCGAAGGTGTGGCAGGCGGCGCACTTCTTGGCGGAGGTCTCGCCGCGGCCGACATCGGCGCTGGCAAAGCGGACCGGCAGCGGCTCGTCGGCGGCGGGAGCCGCCTGACCCGGCGCACCGGGCTTGGCCTCTTCCTTGACCGCCACCTCGTAGCCGGGCTTGGCCGGTGCATGGGTCGAAAAGATCGCGCCCGCGGCAATGTTGAGCGACAGAAGCGCGAGGCACGTGCCGAGCACGGCGCCCATGATCTTGTTGAGTTCGAAGGAATCCATCGCGAAGTGGCTCTTGTGCTTGACCGGCTGCGGAAACGTTGCGTCGGGCTGGACCGCAGGAGGCTGCGGCGGCGCACAAATACCCGGTTTTCCTCGCCTCTGGCAACCCGTATAACGCCGCATCTAGCTACTGTTTTTGCCATCGTTTTTGCGGCCGCTTCCGGCGAAAATCAAAGCACAAAACGGCCCCAAGCAGCGCCCCAGGCAAGGCCCCAAGCATGGCCCAACGCGACGATGTCCTGATCCTGATCCCGGCCCGCATGGCATCGACCCGGTTGCCTGGGAAACCGCTGGCCGACATCGCCGGATTGCCGATGATCGTGCAGGTGCTGCGGCGGGCCGAGGAGGCCAAGCTCGGTCCGGTCGTGGTGGCGACCGACGACGAGACGGTCGCAACCGCTGTGGACAAGGCCGGCGGCCGGGCGATCATGACCCGCGTCGACCACCCGTCGGGCTCCGACCGCATTTTCGAAGCGCTGAACATCGTCGACCCGCGGGCGAACGCGCGGCTCATCGTCAACGTTCAGGGCGACCTGCCCACCGTAAGCCCGGCCGATATCGCGGCTTCGCTCAGGCCCCTCGCCGACCCCGCCGTGGACATCGCAACGCTCGCCGCCGAGATCAAAAGGCCCGAGGAGCGCACCAACCCGAACGTGGTGAAGGTGGTGGGCTCGCAGCTCGGGCCAAAACACCTGCGCGCGCTCTACTTCACCCGCGCCAGCGCCCCGCACGGCGACGGGCCGCTCTACCACCACATCGGCCTCTACGCCTACCGCCGCGCCGCGCTGGAGCGCTTCGTCAGGCTTCCGCCCTCGCCGCTCGAACAGCGCGAGAAGCTCGAGCAGCTTCGGGCGCTGGAGGCCGGCATGCGGATCGACGTGACGATCGTCGGCAGCGTGCCGCTCGGCGTCGACACGCCGGAAGACCTGGAGACGGCGCGCGCCATGCTGCGATAAATCTTGAGCAGCGGCCGGCGAAGACCCGTATAACACCCGAACCAACAGCCTTAAGGAACGTCATGTTGCGTCGCTTGCTGCACTCCGCTGCCGCCCTCGCCGTCATCGCATCGTCGGCCGCAGGGACGGCGCGCGCCGCCTATCCGGAGCGCACCATCACCGTCATCTGTGCCTCCGGCGCGGGCGGCGCGGTGGACGTGACGACGCGCATCATCACCGACCACATGGCGAAGACGCTCGGGCAGAACATCGTCATCCAGAACGAGGCGGGCGCGGGCGGCACGCTCGCCATCGGCCAGGTCACCAAGGCGCAGCCCGACGGCTACACGCTGCTGACCATCGGACCCGCGGTCGGCACGCTCAAGGAGCTGTTCCCCAAGGCGACCGTCGACGTGCAGCGCGATCTGCAGCCGGTCACGATCGTGGGGCAGACGCCGATGGTGCTGGTGGTGCACAAGGACGTGCCGGCCACCGACTACAAGTCGCTCGTCGCCCACATCAAGGCGCATCCGGGCGAGCTCACATTCGCCAGCAACGGCCGCGGCTCGGCCGGCCATCTCGCCGGATCGCTGTTCAAGAAAATGGCGAACGCCGACATCCGCTACATTCCCTACCGCACCACACCGCAGGCGACCGCCGACCTGATCGGCGGCCGCATCTCGATGATCTGGCTGTCGTCGCTCGGCAATCTCGCCGGCAGCGGCGCGGTGCGGCCGATGGGCGTGACGATCGCGGGGCAGCGCTGGAACCAGTTTCCCGACACGCCGACCTTCGATGAGCTGGGACTGAAAGACTACGAGATCACCACCTGGGTGAGCATGTACCTGCCGAAGGACGCGCCCAAGGAGATCGTCGAGAAGCTGACCGCCGCGGTCAATGCCGCGCTCGCCGATCCCGAAGTGCAGGCGCGCTTCGAGAAGATCGGCGTGGTCAAGCCGCGCGCCACGGGCCCGGCGTTTCTGCAAAAGTATCTCAACGACGAAATCGAGAAGTGGGGCGATATCCTTCGCACCACAAGGGACACGGATTAGAACATTGCGGCTGGGTCGAAGTCTGTCATGAGCAAAAAGAAAATCGTGTTCCAGGGCGAGCCGGGCGCAAATTCGCACCTCGCCATCACCGAAGCTTATTCCGGCGCAGAGGCGATCCCGTGCGCGACGTTCGAGGACTGCTTTGCCGCCGTCCGCAACGGCCGCGCCGAGCTGGCGATGATCCCGATCGAGAACTCGATCGCCGGGCGCGTCGCCGACATTCATCACCTGATGCCGACGTCGAAGCTGCACATCGTCGACGAGCACTTCATGCCGGTGCATCATCAGCTTCTGGCGTTGAAAGGCGCGAACGTGAAGACGCTCAAGACCGTGGAAAGCCACGTCCACGCGCTCGGCCAGTGCCGCAACATCATCCGCAAGCTCGGCATCAAGGCGATCGTGGCCGCCGACACCGCGGGCTCGGCCCGCGAGGTCGCCGAAGCCGGCGACAAGACACGCGCCTCGCTCGCCACCAAGCTCGCGGCGAAGATCTACGGGCTTCGCGTCCTGGCGCAGAACGTCGAGGACGAGAAGCACAACACCACCCGCTTCATCGTGCTGTCGCGAACCGCGAAATGGGCGAAGCCCAAGCCGCGGCAGAAGGTGGTCACGACATTTGTATTTCAGGTGCGCAACATTCCGGCCGCGCTCTACAAGGCGCTCGGCGGTTTTGCCACCAACGGCATCAACATGACCAAGCTCGAAAGCTACATGATCGGCGGCAGCTTCTCGGCGACGCAGTTCTATGCCGACGTCGAAGGCCATCCGAAGGAACGCGGGCTCGAGCTCGCGCTGCAGGAGCTCGACTTCGTCTGCCAGCCCAAGACCCTCAAGATTCTCGGAGTCTATCCGGCCCATCCGTTCCGCAAGAAGTTCTAGGGTCAGATTCAACTTCGTTGAATCTGACCCTAGATTCATATTGATGTTCGAGCATGATCTTTATCCCGAAAACCGCTTCGCACTTTTCGGGATCATGCTCAGGGAGCGACCCATGATGCTCAACCGGCGTGAATGGCTCGGCGGCGCAGCCGCCCTTGTCGCCGGCGCGGCGCTCGACCGCGCCTGCGCGCAACCGGCGCGGAAGCTGTTCGACAGCCACTGCCACATCATCGACCATCGCTTTCCGATCGTGCCCAACCAGGGCTACACGCCGCCGAACTTCACGCTCGCCGACTATCTCGCGCAGGTGAAGCCGCTCGGCGTCGTCGCCGGCGCGGTGGTGTCCGGCTCGTTCCAGGCCAACGACCAGACCTACCTGATCGACACGCTGCCGAAGCTCGGCACCGGCTGGGTCGGCGTCACGCAGATCCCGAACGACCATCCCGACGCGGAGATCGCCAAGCTCGGCGCGATCGGCATCCGCGCGGTGCGCTTCAACGTGTTCCGCGGCCGGATCGACAGCGTCGACGAGATCGCGGCCCTCTCCAGGCGCGCGCACGCCGTGGCGGGCTGGCATTCGGAAATCTATGCCGACGCGGCAGCGCTCAGGCCGCATGTCGCCACGCTGTCGAAGCTGCCGCAGTTCTGCATCGACCATCTCGGCATGACCGAGGAAGGATTGCCGGTGCTGCTCGACCTGGTCGAGGCGGGCTGGAAGGTGAAGGCGACCGGCTTCGGACGCGTGAAGATGGACGTGCCGAAGGTGCTGGAAGCGGTCGCCAAGAAGAGCCCGAACGCGCTGGTGTTCGGCACCGACATCCCGTCGACCCGCGCGCAGCGGCCGTTCCTGGCCTCCGACATCGACCTGATCGAGAAGGTGATCGGGCGGGAGCTCGCGCAGAAGGCGTTCTGGGACAATCCGCTCGCGCTCTACCGGGTCAAGGCCACCGTCGCAGGGTAAGCATGAAGATCAAAGCCAACGGCATCACCTTCAACACCGAAATCAGCGGTCCGGACAAGGCGCCCTGGCTGATCTTGTCCAATTCGCTCGCCACCAACCTGCACATGTGGGACCGCCAGGTTTCCGACCTGAAGCACTCGTTCCGCATGCTGGCCTACGACCAGCGCGGCCACGGCCTGACCGAAGCGCCCTCCGGGCGCTACACGTTCGAGCTCCTTTGCGCCGACGTCATCGCGCTGATGGATGCGCTCGGCATCCGGACGGCGCACTGGTGCGGCGTGTCGATGGGCTGCGCCACCGGCATGGGCCTGGTGCAGAACCATCCCGACCGGTTCGACCGCATGGTGCTGTGCGACAACCCGGGCCGCTCGTCGCCCGAGACCCACAAGCAGTGGGAGGAGCGCATCGCCATCGCCGAGAAGGACGGCATGCCGGCGCTACTTGAGTCGACCATGCAGCGCTGGTTTCCGCCGGAGACGCTCAAGGCCAATCCGCCGCACATGGACGTGATCCGCCAGATGATTCTCAGCACGCCGGTCAACGGCTTCATCGGCTGCTCGGCCGCGCTCGGCGATCACGACTTCCGGCCGCTGATGCCGAAGGTGAAGCACCCGGTGCTGTGGATGTGCGGCGAGAAGGACGGGCACAACGCCGCGGCGATGAAGGTGATGCAGGACGAGTTGCCCGGCTCGCAATACATCGTGCTGCCGGGGGCGGGTCACATCTCCAACATGGATCAGCCGGCGATGTTCACCAAGGCGCTGCGGGATTTCCTCGGCGGGTGATGTCGCATCCCGCCTTCGCGCACGACGCGTAGATGGGGTAACGGGCGCCGGCCCTGACGCCCGAATAGCTGCGCGTTGGCAATGCAGCTTGCTTGGCATCAGG